>JBCCSK010000062.1:0-21141 GCA_039200205.1 Planctomycetota bacterium | reverse complement strand
GTTGACGACCTCGTGGTCGTCCACCCTGAAGGGCAGCGACTCGCGCTCCGCGAGGCTCGGAAGCAGATCGTCGGCCGGCATCATCCCACCGGAGAAGAAGTACCGGCTCATCCAGTCGGTCTCGTCTCGGACCTCGAACGGGTAGTTCAGATCCCGGTGTGTAAAGACGTGGATGAACATACGCCCGTCGTCGTCGAGCCAGTTCCTGGCGCGCCCGAAGAGCTCCGCCCAGTTCCGCATGTGCTCGAACATCTCGACGGACACGATTCGATCGAATCGGCGCGATGTGCCCCCCTCCAGCGCGTCGAACTCGTTCATGTCCGCCGTCCGAATCTCGACGTTGTCGAGTCCGCGCTGACGCGCGCGTTCGAGGATGTGACGCCTCTGCGACGCAGAGTTGGAGACGCCGACGATGCGGGAACCGGGGTACTGCGCGGCCATCCAGAGCGTCAGCGAACCCCAGCCACAGCCGAGCTCCAGGACGCTCTGGCCGTTCTCGAGCTGCGCGCGCTCGCACGTGAGGCGCAGCATGTGCTCCTCGGCCTCGCCGAGCGTCTCACGCCCCGTTTCGAAGTAGCAGGAGCTGTACTTGAGGTTCGGTCCCAGGGCGCGCTCGTAGAAGGCGGCGGGCACCTCGTAGTGCTGCTCGTTCGCCTTCTCCGGCAGCTCGGCGACCGCGCTGCCGTCCATCACTTCGAGCCACGCCTTCGTCGCCGACGTCTCCCGCCCGCGCTCGTCGAGAACGCGCTGATCCAGGAGACGACGGATGCCGAGCCGCAGGAACGGGAGCGGGACGAGTCCACGCTCGACGAGGTGAAGTGCGGTGTTCATGAACGGGCGCAGGTGCGCGTGGGGGCGGGCGACGGTCCGTAGCGGACCCGCGATGCGGCGGGGGACGGAGACGCGGCTCGCTCGGCGCCCTGCGCTCATCGGCGCTGGGGCGATTCGGGAGGGAGGGCTGGGGGTCCGGTCCTCCCGAGGTGCGTTTGCGGGCCGCTAGCGTAGGTCATTTCGCCGGCGACCCAGCCTGGGATTCGCCCGGTCGTTCCCTGGGGCTCACCTGTGCCTCCCCGGCGGTCATCCGCCTCAAGTCGGCCCGCGAAGGCCTCTCCATGCACCAGGCACGCTCGAAGGCACTCTCATTCGCCGTCTCGCCGCGCCGGGCCGGAGGGGTCCTGTTGCGCGTCCTGGGGGGCCTCCTCGCGGTCCTGGCGGCGTTGGCCGCCCTGGGCGCCGCTTGCGGGTCGCTGCCGAGCGAGGAGGTCCGGGAGCGGATCCTGGCGCTTCCGAAGAACGCTCCCTTCGAGGCCGCCCTCGTGCCCTCCGTCCGGACCTCAGGCGGCACCGAAGTCCTCTCCGCCCACTTTCCCGCCTCCGACGAGGCGGAGAAGACAGGACGGTCCATCGTGCTCGTGCACGGAACGCCCGACTCGATGGGCGCCTGGGAGCCCCTCATGTTCGGTCCGGGCGCCCTCGCGGGCCAGGAGGACGTCTGGACGCTCGAAATTCTCGGGCACGGCATGTCCCCGGCTGGCGGCGGGGAGGTGACGTTCCAGCGCTGCGCCGATTTCATCGGGGAGGCCCTCGCGGCTCTCGACCTCGAAGAGGTGACGCTCGTTGGGAATTCCTACGGGGGCGAGTTCTGCTGGCGGGCCGCGCTCGACCACGCGGACCGGATCGCGCGTCTGGTCGTGATCGACTCGTCCGGCCTCCCGCGCGCCGAGCATGAGTTCCTGAGCGAGGAGGTGAAGATGCGCGAGTGGTCCGTCGCTCGCCTCGGGTACCTCCTCAATAGCGAGTCACGGGTCGGATTCGCCCTCGATCCGCACTTCGACGGTGCCGCGGACCCAGAGCGTGTCCGCGAGGTGTTCCTCACGCTCGAGAACCGCGGCAACTGGAACGCGATGATCGACCTGGTCCGCGACGAGAACGGTTTGCGTGAGGGGGATCTCGCGGGCTTGAGCACGCCGACTCTCCTGCTCTGGGGCGAGCACGACGCCGCCTACCCGCCGGAGCGCTTCGGGCGGCGCTTCGAGGAGACGATCCCGGACGCGCGACTCGTCGTCATCGAGGGCGCTGGCCACTATCCACACGAGCAGGATCCTGCCCGCGTCGCCCGGGAGATCCTTGCGTTCCACCGCGCCGAGGGCGAGGCCATAAAAAAGCGGCGCTGAGCTCCCCCCAGGAGACCCGGCGCCGCCCCGGTGGGACCGCCTGCGCGGCCCCCGGTGACTAGTCGCTCCTATTTAGCCCGGCTCGCATGAGGTTCCAATCGAAAGCGGATGACGACGCCGCAAAGCTCGGCGCTCGTCCCGGGAGCGGGACCCCGGGTTATCGCCGCGTCCGGCGCCGCCTCCGCTTCCGCTTCGCCTTCTCTCCGGTCGGGTCGCCGGAACCGGCGGGGATCCACCCGGGAGGGGGTTCCTCGCCCTTGACCTCGAGGAGGAAGCGCGACGGGTGCCGGGCGACGCGTTGCCCCCCCCGCGCGCGCTCGGCGCACCACGACAGCGTCAGTGCCCTCTGGGCGCGTGTGATTCCCACGTAAGCGAGTCGGCGTTCTTCTTCGACACCGCCCTCGGCGGCGACGCGGTGGTGGGGGAGCACGCCCTCCTCCATGCCGACGAGGTAGACCCGCGGATACTCGAGTCCCTTCGACGCGTGCAGCGTCATCAGCGTCACCGCCTGGCGCCGGGCCGCGTCCTCGGGCGCCTCGGCGTCGGACGCGCTGAGGCTGAGCTCGTTGAGGAAGCCGATCAGGCCAGGGCGCTTGCGCCGCCGCACGTAGTTCTCCGCGAAGTTGAAGACCTCTTCGACGGCGGCCCAGCGCTTCTCGAAGTCAGTCTCCTCGGGGTAGAGCCGTCGCACCTCGTCGCGGTAGCCGACCTCCTCGACGATCCGACGGCTGAGATCGACGATCTGGTCCCCGCGCGGGAACAGGCGCTGGACATTCCGCACGGTGTCGCGCAGTCCCTCGACCGCCGCGACGGCGCGGGCGGGGACGCCCTCGATCTCGTCCGCGCGCTCGAACGCCTCCGCGGCCGAGATCCCGTGCGAGGTCGCGAAGTCGAGGACTCTGTCGATCGAGGTCTTCCCCACGCCGCGCGGGGGCGCGTTCACGATCCGCAGCAGCGACGCCTCGTCGCGCGAGTTCGCCACGAGCCGCAGGTAGGCGAGGACGTCGCGCACCTCCTTGCGATCGAAGAAGCTCATCCCTCCGACGAGAACGTACGGGACGCCCTTCATGCGGAGCTCCGCCTCGAACGGTCGCGGCTGGACCGACGTGCGGAACAGGACGGCGAAGTCCGAGTACGAGTGGCCCTCTTCGACGAGGCGCTGGATCTCCGCGACGATCTTCTCGGCCTCGACGGCCTCGTCGCGCATCGTGACGGCCATCAGCTGTTCGCCGTCGCCGAACGCCGAGCGCAGCGTCTTGTCGTGCCGCAGCGGGTTGTTCCGGATGACGCGGTTCGCCGCGGCGAGGATCTGCTGGGTCGAGCGGTAGTTCGTCTCCAGCTTCACGACCTTCGCGCCGGGGAAGCTGCTCTCGAAGCCGAGGATCTTCGAGACGTCCGCGCCGCGCCAGCCGTAGATGCTCTGGTCGTCGTCGCCGACCACGCAGAGGTTGCGCTCGGGGCCCGTGAGGTGGCGCACGATCTCGAACTGGACTCCGTTCGTGTCCTGGTACTCGTCGACCAGCAGGTACCGGTGGCGCCGCTGCAGCTGCGCGCGCACCCCGGCGTTCTCGCGCAGGAGGCGCAGCGTCTCCGTCAGGAGATCGTCGAAGTCGAGGCGGCGGCTGCGCCGCAGGACGCCGCGATATTTGCCCCAGACGCGGCCGACGAGCTCGTGTACGTCGTCGCCGGGGCGCTCCAGGAACGACTCCGGCGTCTCCAGTCGGTTCTTCGCCAGCGAGATGCGCGCCTGGAGGTCCGGCAGCTTGATGCGCGCCTCGGGGATGTGGAGCTCGCGCAGGCTGAGCTTGAGGATCGCGAGCTGGTCCGACGCGTCGGCGATCGTGAAGCCCTCGGGATAGCCAATCTCCGCGGCGAACTCGCGCAGCGTCCGCAGGCAGAACGAGTGGAACGTGCTGGCCACGACCGAGGCGGCCTTCTTGGGCCCGACGAGCCCGCCGAGGCGCTCGCGCATCTCGCCGGCCGCCTTGTTCGTGAACGTCATCGCCAGGATCGACTCGGGCAGCACGCCCTTGTCGATCAGGTGGGCGATCCGGACCGTGACGACGCGCGTCTTTCCGGTCCCTGCGCCGGCGAGGACGAGCACGGGCCCCGAGGTCTGGGTGACCGCGGCGCGCTGCTCCGGATTGAGTCGTTCGAGGGTGGTCCGCATGCGGCGGTGCGCCCCGGGGAGGGCGGCGCGAGACACTAGCGATCTCGTCTCGCGGATCCCAGGGGGCGGAATTGATCCGGGCGATCCCAGCAGTCGACGACGAGCTGCGTAGTCTTCCGGTGCCGCGAGGCTCCGACCCGAGATCATGACCGAGAGGACCCAGAACAGCCGACCGCCCGGCGCCGCGAGCGACGCCGTCCGCGGCCGCGCCCTCGTCGTGGGGGCGAGCTCGGGGATGGGGGCCGCGATCGTCCGCCGGCTCCGGAACGAGGGCTACGCCGTGGCGGCCGTCGCGCGGCGGCTCGACCTGCTGGAGGCTCTCGCGGCCGAGCCGTCGAGCGGTCCGGGGCGCATCGTCCCGCGCGCGCACGACGTCAACCACGCGGACGAGATCGCACGGGTCTTCGAGGACCTCGTGAGCGAGCTCGGCGGGCTCGATCTCTACGTCTACGCCGCGGGCCTGATGCCCGACGTCGGTCCCGAGGAGTACGACACCGACAAGGACCTCGCGATGATCGACGTCAACTTCGGCGGCTTCGTCGCCTGGACGAACCAGGTCGCGCGACTGTTCCACAGCCAGCGATCCGGGACGATCGTCGGCATCGGGTCGATCGCCGGCGACCGCGGTCGCAAGGGCGCGCCCGTCTACGGCGCGACGAAGGCCGCGATGGCGACCTATTTGGAGTCGCTCCGCAACCGTCTCGCCGAGCGGAGCGTACGCGTCGTCACGGTGAAGCCCGGGATGGTCGAGACGCCAATGACCGAGCACCTCGACAAGCTCGTGATGCCGGTCGGTGCCGACCGCGCGGCCCGCGAGATCCTCGGCGTCGCGCGCGGTCGCACGTGGAACGTGCGGCACGTGCCACTGCGCTGGCTCCCCGTGAGCCTCGTGATTCGCTCGATTCCCTCGTTCCTGTTCCGAAGGACGAACATCTGAGTCCGATGTCGAGGGCCGAGCGAGACAAGAGGCGCCGCGAGGTGCGACCGCGCCGCAACCACGAGTTCGTCGAGGGCTGGGGGATGTCGTCCGGCGCGCGGTCTCGCGTCTGGCGCCCGGAGTCGCCCGAGGAGGTCGCCGAGGCGCTCGCGCAGGTGCGCGCCGACGGCCGGTCGGTCGCGCTCCGCGGATCCGGGTGCAGCTACGGCGACGCGAGCGTCAACGGCGAGGGCGATGTCCTCGACATCAGTCGCATGAACCGGATTCTGTCGTTCGACGAGGAGACGGGCGTCGCCGACTGCGAGGCCGGCGTCACGATCCGCGACCTGTGGCGTCATGCGCTGCCGCGCGGCTACTGGCCCCGCGTCGTCTCGGGGACGATGTACCCGACCCTCGCCGGCGCGGCCGGGATGAACATCCACGGCAAGAACAACTATCGCGTCGGGACGATCGGCGACGCGATCGACGAGATCGACGTCGTGCTGCCGAACGGGAACCACGTGACCGCGAATCGCGACGAGCGGCCCGAGCTCTTCCACGCCGCGATCGGCGGGTTCGGGATGCTCGGCGCGATCACGCGCGTTCGCATCCGGACCAAGCGCATCCACTCGGGCGAGATCGACGTCGCGGGGATCTCGACCCCGAACCTCGGCGCGATGATGGAGTACGTCGACGCCCACACCGACGAGGCCGACTACCTCGTCGGCTGGCTCGACTGCTTCGGACGCGGCGACGGCCTCGGTCGCGGCCTCGTCCACCACGCGCGCTATCTGGAGCCGGGCGAGGACCCCGACGCCGCGCGCACGATGACGGTCTCGCACCAGGAGCTCCCGGGCTCGATCCTCGGCTTCCCGAAGGGCGAGGTCTGGCGGATCCTCCGGCTGCTCGCGAACGACCCCGGGATGCGGCTGCTCAACGGGACCAAGTTCCAGATGGGCAAGCTGGAGCAGCGTCGCGGCTGGTACCGCCAGTCGCACGCCGCGTTCAACTTCCTGCTCGACTACGTCCCGAACTGGAAGTTCGCGTACGGCCGCAAGCCCGGCGTCGGGCTGATCCAGTACCAGGTGTTCCTGCCTCACGACACCGCGCTCGACGGGTTCACCGAAGTGCTCCATCGCCAGCGCGCGCGCGGCCACGTCTCGTACCTCGGCGTGCTGAAGCGGCATCGTCCCGATTCGTTCCTCCTGACCCACGGTCTGGACGGCTGGTCGATGGCGATGGACTTCAAGGTCACGCCGAAGACCCGGAAAAGCCTCTGGTCCACGTGCGACGAGCTCACCCGCGTCGTGCTCGAGCGCGGCGGACGCTTCTACTTCGCGAAGGACTCGGTCATCGGACCGAAGGCGGTCGAAGCGATGTACGACGCCGATCGCCTCGCGCGCGTCCGCGCGCTGAAGGAGACGCTCGACCCGGACTCGCTTCTGCAGACCGATCTGTGGCGCAGGGCGTTCGCCTCCGAAGGCGCGTACACGGCGACGGCTTGAGACCCGCTCCTGCGTTTCCAGAGAAGCGCGGAATAGCGGCTTGAAGCGCGCGTCTTCCTTCGCGCACCGGCCGTGAGCTCGCGTCGAGCGCGGCGGTTCCTTTCCCCCTGAACTCCGCCGTCGCGTCGCTAGTACGCAGCCGAGGCGGAGGAGCACGGCCATGTCGTCGACCCTTCCTTCGACACCTCCGCCGGGCGCCGAGCCCGCGCATCGCGCGCCGAAACGACGGCGCATCTTCCGGCCTCTTCTCGAGGCGATCGCATCTCTCGCCTTCGCTCTACTGGGCGTTCTCTGGTGGATGAACTCCACCTCGAACACCGGCACTCTGCTGACCGTCGGCGCCGACCACGTCTCGGTCGTGATCGGCGCGTTCGACGACAGCGTCGACGTCGACGACGCGCCCGGCATGCGGGCGCTGACGCCCTGGCTCCAGGACGCGTACCTGGTCGCGAAGAGTCCGATCGAGTACGCGATGACCGGCAACGCCTGGAAGAACAACAACCGCGTGCCGCGCCTCGCCGTCCGGTCTGCCGACGGGTCGAACTTCTGGTTCGAGGACGTGCGGATCCAGTACGCGGCCGATCCCGATCGTGCCGACGAGGTCCTCCGCGACACCGGCGGAGACTTCGCGTGGCACCACGGGACCATGGATGCGTACGCACGAGCGGTGCTTCGCGACGCGTTCGGCCGCTACACCGCCGAGGAGATCGTCCTGCAGGAGAACCAGCGCGATGCGACGGCGCGGGCAAAGGAGCGCCTCGACGAGGTCCTCGGCATGCACGGGCTGTACGTCATCGAGCTCTCCACGTCGAAGCCCGGCTTTCCGAAGGAGTACGAGTCGGTCGTCCAGCGTCGTCAGATCGCCGAGCAGGAGGTCCAGAAGATCGCCCAGGAGCTCGCGCAGCTCGAGGCCTCCCGTGCGGATCGGCTCGCGAAGATCGAGCGCGACAAGCAGCGCGCCGACACCACGATGCGGTCCGGCCTGGCGTTCGACCTGCGGGACGCACGGCGCGTGGCGCTCCGGACCCGCGCCGAGGCGGACCGCGCCTTCGAGTCGCGCGTTCGCGCGGGGACGAGGCTTCGCGACGAGAAGGTCAGCCAGGCGGACGCGCTGACCGAGCGGTACACGAAGGAGGCCGAGGGACTGCGCGCCCGGGCCGACGCGCTGCGCGCACACGGCCCGATGGCGGTGCGCAGGGCGCTCGTCGACGGGCTGTCCAAGGTCCAGTTCGAGATCGCGCCGCACGAGGCGCCCCCCGGCGCGGGCGTCGCCGCCGACTGACACTCGCTTCCCATCCAAGAGCCATGAAGACAGCAGAGATCATCGAACGACTCCGCGACCTCTCACTTCGCACCGCTCGCGCGGCGACCCTCTTCGCACGGCGGTGTCTGAGCGCGACTCGGACCCTGTGCCTTCGCGCGTGGAACAGCGACGGCCTCCGGCGTTTCGCGAGTGGCGTCCGGGCCGTCGCGCGCGTCGCGATCCCCGCGGTGATCCTCGGGTACGTCGCCACGTCGTTCCTCGGCGCGGCCGTCGTCACCGTCCCACCGACCGAGATCGCGGTCATCCAGCGCAACTGGGGTCCGAGCGCAGGCGTCGTCCCGCGCGCCGAGAGCGCGGGCAAGGTCGTGACGCTTCCGGGCCGGGACACCGTCCACCGCCTGAACGCGCGCACCCACTTCCTGCGCTTCGGGATGAAGAGCGAAGGAAACGACCTTCCCTCGCTGGAGCTGCGCTCGTCGGACGGGCTGGAGATTCGCGTCGGCGCGACCGTCCCGTACCGGATCACCGACGGCGAGGCGCACGCGATCGTGGCCGATGGACGCCGCTCGACGTACCCGCTCGCTGCGCGCGCGGCGGCCGAGCGCGTGCTCGTCGAGGAGTTCGCGCAGCTCGACCGGACCGGCTGGTCGGACGTCGAGGCGCGCCGCTCGATCGAGGAGGCCGCGCTGGAGGGAATCCGCGAGGCCTTCGCTCCGTTCCACCTGACGCCGCTCGGCGTCCACGTCACCGCGTCCTGGTTCCCCCCGATGTACGAGGTCGAGCTGCAGGAGCAGAAGCTCCTCGAGCAGCGCATCCTCACGGACGAGATGCTCGGGCGCCTCGACGAGAGCAAGCACGCGCTGCTCGTGATGAGCGAGGCGCAGGCGCGCGGAGAGGCGGAGCTGTCCGCGGAGTTCGACTTCCGGATGGAGGAGGTGCGCCTGGAGCTGGAGGAGGCCGTGCGCGAGGTCCAGCGCGAGGCCCACCAGTACCGCTTCGAGCGCGAGACGGAGGCCGAGAACCTCTACGCGAAGGCGGTCGCCGAGGGCCAGCTCGCCATCGACGAAGCCGAGGCGCTCCGCGAGCGCCTCGCGGGAGAGGCGCTGGAGACCGACGGCGGACGCCTGCTGCTGGCCCGCGATGCGGCGAGCAACCTGCGCTTCAAGTCGGTCTCGCTCGATGCGAACCACCCGGACGTCCCGTCGGTGATCGACCTCGACGCGCTGTCGCGACTGCTCATCGGCGAGTAGATTCGCGCCCGATGGCGCGCCGCTGGACCTACTTCGCGACGTGCGCGCCCGGGGTCGAGCCGGTCCTCCACGAGGAGGTCCGTGCGCTCGGCGTCGGGCGCGTCGAGCGTCAGGTCGGCGGCGTCCGCTTCGACGGGACGATGCGCGACGCCTGGCGCGCGAACCTGTGGCTCCGGACCGCCGTGCGCGTCCTCCGACGCGAGGCGCGCTTCTCGGCGGCGAGCGAATCCGAGCTCGACGCGGGCGTCGGCGCGATCGACTGGAGCCAGTTCGTCCGATCGGACGGCCGGCTGTGGGTCGACGCGCAGACGCGGGACTCGGCCCTCGACCACAGCCGATTCCTGGCGCAGCGCGTCAAGGACGCGATCGTCGATCAGGTCCGCGGAGAGGACGGGATGCGGCCCACCGTCGATCGGGACGACGCGGACGTGCGCGTGCACCTGCACCTCTACCGCGATCGCGCGACCGTGTCGGTGGACACGTCGGGGCATTCGCTCCATCGCCGCGGGTGGCGCTCGGCCCAGGGGCGCGCGCCGCTCGCGGAGACGCTGGCCGCGGCGGTCGTTCTGCTCTCCGGCTGGGACCGTCGCTCGCCGCTGATCGACCCCTTCTGCGGCACGGGCACGCTGCTCGTCGAGGCGGGCCTCGTCGCGATGGGACGGGCTCCCGGCCTGACGCGAGAGCGCTTCGGGTTCGAGCGCTGGCGCAACCACGACGCCGACGTGTGGGCTGCCGAGCGCGCTGCCGCGGAGGCGGCGAGCTCCGGCCCCGGCAAGCTCCGCCTCGTGGGGAGCGACCTCGTCCCCGGCCGCGTCGAAGAGGCGCGGGCGCACCTCGAGGGCGTCGGCCTCGGCGGCAACGCGACGCTCGAGGTCGCCGACGCGCGCTCGTTCGCGCCGCGCCCGGGCTGGAACGCGACCGTCGTCAGCAACCTCCCGTACGGCACGCGAATTGGCGACGAGGTCGAGGAGCTCCACGGGGAGTTCGGCGCGCAGCTGGCCGAGCTCTCGGGCTACCGCGCCGCGCTCCTGACGGGCTCGTCGCGGCTCGCGGGCCTGCTGCGCCTCTCCCGCTCGACGCGCCACCGCATCCTGAACGGCGGCATCGAGTGCCAGCTCGTGCGCGCGGAGATCTCGTGATACGACGCGAGCGACCGCGGCTCGCGCCGCGATCGCTCGCTGGGTGGCTCCGTCGAGATCAGGCGATCTCGATCGTCCGGCGCGCCTTTTCGCGCGCCGGGATGCGCACCGTCAGGACGCCGTGCTGGAGCTCGCTCGTCGCGGCGTCCACGTCGACGTCGTCGGGCAGCACCCAGCGTCCCTCGAAGTCCGTCGCTGCGAACTCGCGGTGAGAGACGCGGAAGGACCCCTCGGGGTCGGAGAGGGCGGTGCGCGCGACGAGGTGGAGCTCACCGTCCTCGACGGTCAGCTCGACCCTGTCACGCGTCGTCCCCGGGAGCTCGAAGCGGAGCTCGAGTCCGTCCTCGACGGAGCGTGCGAGCGCGTGCGGTCGGCGGGTCGGGCGTGCGGTGTCGGTGGGGTTCTGCGTGGCTTCGGTCATGATTGCGGTCTTCAGCTCTTCGGTCTGGAGGAATGGACGGGGGGAGGGGCCGGTCGGCCCGTCACTCGACCTCGGCGTCGGTGATCTCCCGCGGGGCTTCGGTCGCGCCGGCGATCGGGACGATTCGCGGCCGGTCGGCTCCGCTGCGCGGGAGCTCCAGGTCGAGCACGCCGTGCTCGACGCGCGCGCTCACCTCGTCCACGTCCACCGGGAACGGCAGGCGGAACGAGCGCTCGAACGAGCGGCGCGCCTTGCCATCGTCGCCGGTCGACGCCGCGCCGCGGACCGTCACGGTCGTGCGCTGGACGCGCACTTCGACGTCGTCGGGGCCGAAGCCGGGGACGAGCACCGTCAGGTGGGCGCCCTCGTCCGTCGCCGTCAGGTTGGCGCGGCGCTCGAACGACTCGGCGAGGTCAGGCCCGCGACGGACGGCCGTGCCCGCTGCGCCGAACAGGTCGTCGAAGGGGGTCGGGCGCAGGGAATGGAAGGGGTTGCGATCGAACAGAACCATCTCGTGTCCTCCGTGGTCTTGTCTCGCGCGCGGCCCCTGAGGCCACGCGACGGATCCAGGGAGTCAACAGAGAGACCATCGGCGCGCCCCGAGTGCCATTCACTGAACGTAAGCCGCTCTCTATAAGCAGCTTACGTCGATCGCTCGAGCGCGGTCTCAGCGCCGTGCCGGCACTTCGCCTCCGCCACTTTGGCGGGTTCGTGGCGCCATTTTGGCGCGAGCTGCCGCTCTGTCACCCCTTCCGCCGGAGGATCAGCAGCGTGTCGCACTGCTCGTCGGAGAAGGTCTGGGGCTCGTCGATCTCGTAGTGGAAGTCGTACGTCGCGATGTGCTCCAGCTCGGGCACCGAGCGGAGGAGCGAGCGGACCTGGGCCGCGTCGTAGCTGCGGAACCACCACGTCGTCTTCGAGCGCTTCTCGACCCCGCCCTCGATCACCTTCATGCGCGCCTGGACCTTCTCGCGACGCTCCGCCCGATCGGCGGGCCAGCCCACGATCGTGCAGTCGATGCGGGCGCCGTCCCGCTCGGTCGTCCAGCGCTCGTTCGTCTTGTCGCGGTACTCGTACCACGACAGGTGGAAGCCGAGCGCGTAGATGCCGCCCGGCCGAAGTGCGCGCGCGATCGACTGCAGGTGACCGCGGGCGGCCTCCTCGGTCAGCAGGTACTTGAACGTGCTGACGAAGCAGTGCGCCAGGTCGAAGGTCCCGCGGACCTTGAAGTCGCTCATGTCGCCCTTGGCGACCGAGCCGGTGAGGTCCTCGGCGGCGAGTCGCTCCCTGCTGTACTCGACCATCGCGGGCTCGAGGTCGAAGCCGTGGACCTTCCACCCGCGCTTGGCCATCTCGACGAGCAGTCGCCCCGAGCCGCAGGCCGGCTCCAGAACGCGCCGGCGTCCGCGCGGTCCCGGGGTCGCGTGCTTTGCGTACACCGCCTCCAGGAAGTTCGCTTCCATCTCGGAGTCGACGTCGAAGATCGCGTCGTAGTACTTCGGCGTCGCGTACCAGTCGAACTCTTCGTACGGCGCGCGCTTCTTCGAAGCGGTCGTCTTGCGGACGGTCGTGCGGCTCATGCAGTCTCGTACCAAACGCGACGCGCGGGGACACGGACCATCCGGTCCTCTTCCGCGATCCACGCGGTGAGGGAGCCGCCGTAGACGCATCCCGTGTCGATTCCCTTCGTCCGGTCGAGATCGACGAGCCCGCGCCGCGCCCAGTGCCCGAAGACGATCGTGCGGGGCTCGTCGACGCGGGCGCGCCAGAAGTCGTCCCACGGTCGGAACGGCGCGTCGGGCGGCGGCCAGTCGACGTCCGGGACGCGGCCGCCCTCGTCGCAGTGCCGGGCGCGGACTGCGAACTCGACCGCCTCGTCGTTGGCGTCGAAGGGGGACCGGCCGCGCAGGACCTCGACCGGATCCTCCCAGCGGGGGTGCACCGCGGCGTGGAGGCAGACGACGTCGGCCCAGCTCCGCGTGAACGGCTGCTCGGCGAGCCAGGCGAGGAGCTCCTCGCCGTCGGGGGCGTCCAGGATCTCGGCGAGCGTGTCGCGACGGCCCTTCCAGCTCGGATCGCGCCACTGTCGGAGGAGGTGGACGTCGTGGTTGCCGAGGACGGGCAGGGCGCCCGCGTCCCGACACGTCCTGAGAGCGCCGATCGAGTCGGGGCCGCGGTTCACGAGGTCGCCGACCGGGTGGAGCGTGTCCGCGGCCGTGTCGTACCCGACCCGCTCCAGGAGGTCCTCGAACTCCGCCCGGCACCCCTGCAGATCGCCTACGAAGATGCGCCGCCCGGCCATGGGGGGAGTGTACGGACGGCCGGACGGGGGATCTTCCGGGGGGCTTGGGCTCGACACGGGGGCGCGACCTCCCTACCGTCTTGGGCCGCCCAAAATCCCGCCGAGAGGCGCGGGAGCCGCGGACCAGAGTCATGGCGAAGTCACAGTTCAAAGCGGGCGGCCCGACGCGCGGCCGCCGTCGCGTTCGCAAGATCGGCATGGGGTCGGGCGACTACCTCCGTGCCCGCAAGGAGGCCCGCAAGGGCGTCGGCGTCCCCAAGGACGCGGCGAAGATCCTCGAGGGCGGGAACGCAGCCGAGAAGAAGAGCGAGTCCTGAGCGCCGCGCGGTAGCCGGTGTCGACCGTTGCGATCCTCGCTGCCCTCCTGGCGGCTGCGAGCTGGGCGGTCGCCTCGGTCGCGATCGGTCGATTCCTCGGCTACGGCTACGTGACGCCGGCGGCCGCGACGCTGTTCAAGAACGCGCTCGCGGCCTTCTGCTTCTTCCTTGCCGCCCTCGCGGTGGGCGGGCGCTGGCCCGTCGGCGAGGCGTGGGGCTGGCTGTTCCTCTCGGGGTTCCTCGGCTTCACCGTCTCGGACACGCTGTACTTCGCCGCCTTCCGGCGGTGCGGTGTGCAGACGGCCGCGACGGTGATGCTGCTCAACGTCCCGATCGCGACGCTGCTCGCGGTCCCGCTCGCGGGTGACGCGGTCCAGACGCAGATCGTCCCGTTCATGGTCGTGGTCCTGGTCGGCGTGCTGCTGGTCATCCTCGACTCGCGCATCGCGCAGGGACGGTCGCCGGGGGACGCGAATCCACACGCGAACTACGCGCTCGGCGTCCTGCTCGCCGTCGCCGCCGCCTTCGCGATCGGCACGTCGGTTCCGCTCGGACGCGGGAAGTTCGACGATGTCGGCGTCTGCCCCGGCGCGTTCGTCCGCCTCGTCGGCGGCGCGCTCGGCGCGGTCCCGGTCGCCCTTCTCGTCGGAACGCTCCGGCGCGGCACCTCCGCCTCCCAGGAGGCGGCGCGCCTCGTTCACCCGCTGCTCGTCGCGCCCGGTCCGGCGTCGGTCTGGGGGCGCGCGTCCCTCGTCGGCGTCGGGTTCGCGATCGTCGGGCTCATCCCGTACCACTTCGCGCTGCGCGAGCTCCCGGGGGGCGTCTCCGCGCTGCTCTTCTCCGCGACGCCGCTCTTCACGCTGCCCCTGTCTCTGCTCATCGGACAGCGCGCGGGGTGGGTCGGGATCCTCGGCACGCTCGTCGGGTTCGCCGGAGTCGCCGGGATCCTCCTGACCGAGGCGCCGGAGGAGCGCCTGCGCGACCTCCGACTGGAGGTCTCGCGCCTCGGATTCGCGGGACCCGCGAGCGCGCGCTCCCCGACGTTCGTCCGTGGCACCCCGTTCGAGCGCACGGGGCTTCCGCCGGTCTTCGCGATCGCCGACGGCGTCGGCGGGGGCCAGGAGCACCGCGTCGTGCTGATCGGCGACGACGATCCATCCACGCCGCGCGAGCGCGAAGTGGGAGCCGACGCGGCGCCGCAGCCCCTCTACGTGCACTGGGCCGACGTCCCGACCGCGGCGCGGCTCGCCTCCGGCGGGCTGCTCGTCGCGACGCTCCAGCGCCTCGGCGATTCGGCATACGCCTACGGAGCCCGACTCGCCCTCGAAGAGGACGGCCCGCCCGCGCGCGACCTCGGCTGGCTCCACGCGGACGATTCGGCGGTCGAGCACGGCTGCGTCTCGCTCGTGGCGCTGAACGACGGCGGCGTCCTCGCGGTGTGGCTCGACGGGCGCGAGCTCGCAGGCGTGCCTTCGGGGTCGCGGCTCTACGCGCGCGAGATCACCGCGGACGGTCGCGTCACCGACGAGGTGCTGCTCGACGATCTCGTGTCCGAGTGCTGCCCGACGGACGCCGTCCTCCTCGACGACGGCTCGGTCGTCGTCGTCTACCGCAACCGCACGTCCGACGAGGTCCGTGACATCTGGACGGTGCGTCGTGAGCCGAACGCGCGCACGTGGAGCGAGCCGGAGCCCGTCCACCGCGACGGCTGGCGCATCGAAGGCTCTCCCGTCAACGGACCCGCGGTCGCGGCGGCCGGCGACGTCGTCGCCGTGGTCTGGTTCACGCAGGGCGGACGCGCGGAAGAGCGCGAGGTCCGCCTCGCGTTCTCGACCGACGGCGCGCGCACGTTCGCCCAGCCGCGGACCCTCGTCGTCGACGGGACCCTCGGGCGCGTCGACGTCGCGCGAGCCGGCGGGCGGCGCTTCGTACTGACGCACCTCGCCGTCGACCAGGAAGCGCCGACCGAGCTGGCGACGTGGGAGGCGATGCTCGTCGCGCCTGCGTCGGACGCGGCGCCCGAGGTCAGCATCGCCGGCGCCGAGCCCGGTCGTCGGAGCGGGCGCCTCGACCTCGTCAGCGCACCGTCCGAGATGGCGCGCGGAGGACGCGGGAGCGTCCACGCGGTCTGGACCGGTCAGGGGGGACTCCAGGCCGCGCGCATCGACGTCGTTCTGAAGGACGACGAGGCAAAAGCGCCGCCGGCTCCCGAGTGACGGGCGATCACGCGCCTGACGTGGTCTCCTTCGCCGGGCGCGCGAGCAGGAGGAGTCCAGGGACCGCGAGCCACGGCGCGTACCGGAACCAGTCCGCCTCGACGAAGTCGAGGTGTCCCGTCGTGCCGAGGACGAGCAGCCCGTTGTACGCGATGTGCAGCACCATGGCGGGGAACACGCTGCGCGCGCGAAGGGCAACCGCAGTGAGGAGGGCGCCGAGGATCGCGGTCGGCAGCAGCCGGTAGATCGACGCGTGGACGAGCGCGAAGTAGAGCGCCTGCCAGAAGAGGATCTTCCGCAAGGTCCAGTCGCGTCGCATCGCGGACAGCAGCGAGCCGCGGAAGACGAGCTCTTCGAACACGCCCGGCGACAGCGCGAAGAAGAAGAAGAGCCACAGCGGCCCGCGCTCGCCGAAGACGCTCTCCAGTCCGAGGCCGCTCGACTCGGCGCCGGGCGGAAGGGGGAGGACCTTCTGCTGCCACTCGAACAGGGCCTCGGCGCCGCGCGCCAGAGCGGGCACGACGAGGAGTGCGCCGACGAGGTGCTCGATCCGCGGAACGCGGAGACCCATCGCGCCGGCGAGGTCGCGCTTCTCTCCCGGCGCGCGCGGCGCGGTCCACGCGATCGCGAGGGCGAACGCGGGCAGGAGGATCCAGAACGTGAACCACAGTCCCGCGTCGAGGTCCCAGCGCTGAACCGATCCGGCGACGAGGTAGACCGTCATCACGACGGCGAAGCCCCAGCGCACGGCGTGCTGGCCGGACGCCTGGCGCAGGTGCGCCTCGGCCTTGGCGTCGCCGCCGCCGCCGAGGACCTTCTCGGCGTCGAGGACGCCCGCGAGTCGCGTGAGCGCCAGCCACGTCCAGCCGAGATGTGACGCCACGACGAGCGCGGCGAGCGGCAGCGAGAGCCCGCCCTCCAGTCCGTCGCGAAGCGCGAGCGCCGTCCCAGCGAAGGGCACGACGGCCCAGAGCGCGGTCAGCTCGGCCTCGGGCCGCAGCACGATCGCCGTCGGGACGATCACGAGGAGCGTCACCGGGAAGACGAGCAGCTGGCCCTCGCGGAACGTCCGTGCGCCGCCGCAGGCGAGGCACATCAGCGCGCACAGCAGCAGGCACGCCGGCAGCTCGATGCCGAGGGTCGCGAGGCGCGCGAGGCCGAGACCGCCCGTCGCGCCCCCGAACGCGTCGACGTCGGCGAGGCCGAGCCCGAAGCACAGTGCGAGACTCGCGAGGTTGACGACGAGCGTCGCCGCGCCCGCGATGAAGACCGCGATGAACTTGCCGAACGCGATCGAGCGGTGCGGGACGGGCTGGACGAGGAGCGTCTCCAGCGTGCCCGCTTCGCGCTCGCCCGCGAAGACGGCCAGCGCCGCGTACGCCGCGCCCGAGACGAGGACGAGCAGCACGATGAACGGAAGCCACTTCCCGAGCGCGGCGCCGCTCGTGTCCTCGGCGGTCGCGACGTCGACGACCTCGGGGTCGAGACCGGTCGCGGGGTCGCCGCCGAGGAGGCGTTCACGTCGCTCGGTCGCGACGCGATCCTCGATGTCGCGCAGCGCGCCCCGCGCGCGGCTCAGCGCCTCGCGCGCGTCGTCGCTCTTGACGTCGTACCAGAGCTCGAACGTCGCGCGCTGCGCGTCCGCCCCCTCGCCCTCGATCTCGGCGACGACGAGCAGGTCCGCGCCGTCGTCGGTCTCTTCACCCTCGCCGTCGCCCTCGAGGCCGAGCGCCCCGCGGGCCGCGAGCCGGCGCGGCTCGCCCTCCTCGGCGTCGCGCACGGCCGTCGCGTCGACGTCCTCGATCGTGATCGGCCCGCGCTCGACGAGGTCGCCGCGGAACTCGTCGCGCATCGTCTCGCCGAGGGCCGCGAGGTCGAGGCGTGCCGAGACCGTGCGTTCGGCCATCGTCTCTCGGCCGACGTCCTCGAGCTTGCCCATGCCCCAGAAGAGGAGCGGGTAGAGGAGCGCCGGCAGGAGGATCGCCGAGAACAGCGCGCGGCGGTCGCGGGCGAGCTGGAGGAGCTCCGCGCCGAGGACGTCGAATGCGGTCTTCACGGGCGCGTTCCTGTCAGGCCTCGTCCGCTCGTCGCACGAGCTCGCGGAACACGTCTTCGAGCCACTCGGTCCCCGTGTCCGCGCGCAGCTCGTCCAGCGTCCCCGCGGCGAGCATCCGCCCGCCGTAGACGACGCCGATCCGATCGCAGAGCCGCTCGGCCTCGCTGAGGATGTGCGTACTGAACAGGACGCACGTGCCCGCGGTGCGGCGCGACTCGATGAAGTCGATCATGTCGCTCGACGCCATGATGTCGAGGCCGGTCGTCGGCTCGTCGAGGATCAGCACCGGCGGATCGTGGATGACGGCGCGCGCGATCGACACGCGCTGCTTCTGCCCCGTCGAGAGCGACTCGCACCGCCCGTCGCCGAAGTCGTGCAGCCCGAACGTTTCGAACGCTCGCTCGACGGCCGCGTCGAGAGCGTCGTCCTCCAGGCCGTGCAGTTTGCCGAAGTAGCGCAGCGTCTCGCGCCCGGTCAGCCGCGGGTAGAGGCCGGTGCTCCCGGACAGGAAGCCGATCCGGCGACGCACTTCGAGCGGGTCCTCGTCGACGTCGACGCCGTCGATCGCGGCCCGCCCCGCGGTCGGCGCGAGGATCGTGGACAGCATCCGGAGCGTCGTCGTCTTGCCGGCGCCGTTCGGCCCGAGCAGTCCGTAGATCTCCCCGCGGCGGCAGTCGAGGTCGACGCCGCGGACGGCCTCGACCGTCCCGCGCTGGGGATCCTGGAAGGTCTTCACGAGACCCTCGGCGAGGATGGCGACGTCGGTCGCGGGAACCGTTGCTTCGGTCAAGACTGAACGCGCTCGGCGCGGAGGAGTCGGAAGAGGCGGCCCATCGACAGGGTCTCGCCGGAGAGCGCGACCTCCTCGTTCGAGAGGAGGCGCACGGAGAACCAGATCGCGAGCGCGGCCGAGGCGGTGAGCGCGACGGCGCAGAGAACCAGCGGCAGCGTCTCGACGTCGCCGACGAGGAGGCCGCGGAACGCGAGCGCGACGTTGACGACCGGGATCCAGGCCGTGCCCGCGTCGAGTTCGATGCCGGGCAGGCTCGCGGCCACCGCGGGCATGATGAACAGCATCTGGACCGGGCCGAGCAGGGCCTGGCCCTCCTTGAAGCTCGCGGCGAGGCTCGCGAGTCCGGTCAAAGCAGCGCTGACGAAGAACGCGAACAGGACCGCGAGCGGAGCGACCGCCGCGAGCGCGCCGAGGGGGAGCTCGACGACGACGCCCTCGCCGAGCGCGGAGAGCTGCCCGAGCAGGTGACCGGCCGACAGGCCGAGCGCGAGGAGGTTGAGCGCCGTCGCGATGATCGACGCCGCGCAGACGGCGAAGATCTTGCCGAGGTGCACCGAGAGCCGCGGCAGCGGCAGCAGCATCGTGGTCTCGGCGGTGTGGCGCTCCTTCTCGCCCGCGGTCAGGTCGACGGCGGGAAAGAATGCGCCGAGCACACACATGACGACGAGCAGCATGGGGAGCATCAGCGACAGGACGAGGGCGCCCTCGTCCTTCTTCTCAGCGACGCTCGCCGAGCGCACGTCGAAGGGGTCGAGGACGTCGGGGTCGATCTCTCGCCGCTCGGCCTCCTCGTTGCGCAGCTCGTCGGCCCAGCTCGACAGCCTGCGTTCGACCCGCTCGCGAGCGATCTCCGACCGGCTGTCCGTGCTGTCGTAGTAGACGGCTGCCTTGCGCTCATCGTCTCGATCCGCCGGGAGCACGAGGAGCGCGTCCGGCGCATCTTCGTCGTCAGAGTCGACGAGCGCCTGCAGCGACTCGATGTCATCCGAGGGCAGGGCGTCGACGACCTCGATCGTCGTTCGACCGCCGCTCTCGGGGAGGTCCTCGACGGCGGCTCGCGCCGCGTCGAAGTCGTCCGCCGCCGCGACGAGACCGACGCTCACATCCTTCGCGCCCTTCTGTCCCTGGACGACGAGGACGCCCTGGACCATCACCCAGAACATCGCCGGGTACATGCAGACCGGCAGGACGAACGTGTAGATGAGCGTCTGCCGGTCGCGGAAGCCCTCGACGAGCTCCTTGCGCGCCACGGCGAGCGCCGCGGCGAGCACGCCGAGAGCGCCCGATCGCTCCTTCGGAGAGGACGCGCTCACGGAGCGGCGGGGCCCTCCTGCCAGCGGCCGAAGTGGTCGGCGCCGGACTCGGTGACGAAGCAGATGTCCTCGATGCGCAGCCCGAAGCGACCGGGCTGGTAGATGCCGGGCTCGTTGGTGAAGCACATGCCCGGCTCCATCTCGACGTCGGAGCCCCCGTCGAGGTACGGCGGCTCGTGGATCTCGACGCCGATCCCGTGGCCGAGGCGGTGGGAGAGGTGCTCGTAGCCGTCGTCGAAGCCCGCGGCCTTCAGCGCGACGCGCGCCGCCGCGTCGGAGTCACCGGTCCGGGCTCCGGGTCGCATCGCCTCGAAGCCCGCGACCTGCGCCGCGCGAACGGCGTCCCACACGCGCTGGACCTCGTCCGAGGGCGCCGCGTCGACGGTCCAGGTGCGGGTCGTGTCACTGCAGTAGCCGTGGAGCCGTCCGCCGGTGTCGAGCAGCATGACGCTGCCCGTCTCGAGCGTCCGGTCGACCTCGTCGCCGTGGGGGAAGGCGCCGGACGGCCCGGCGAGCGAAAGATCCCACAGGTCGGTGAGTCCGAGCTCGGCCTGGGCGAAGCGCGCGAGGCCGCCGACCTCGCTCGACTGCATCCCGGGCTCGGTCACCTCGAACACGGCCCGGATGGCGGCCTGCGTCCGCTCCTGCGCCGAGCGCAGGATCTCGATCTCGCGCGCGGTCTTCGGGCCGCGCAGCTCTCGAGCGATCGGCGCGCCGTCTTCGATCGCGCGGCCGAGCGCCGCCCCGAGCGGCAGCATGAACCGCCCGCGGACATCGGGGTCCGCCGCGACGCGCGAGGCCCCGCGCGAGCGGAGCGCGTCGGCGAGAACGGCCGCCGCGTCCTGGTGCTCGTCCCAGGGGAGGACGTCGCGGCCGAGGTCGGGCCCACCGGACGCGCGCTCGCAGAGCGTCGCGACGCGGCTCGCCTCGAACGCGGGGGAGACCCAGACGAAGGAACCATCGGCCAGCACGGCGGCGGCGAGCAGCCTCTCGGAGCGCCCGAGCACGACGCCCGTCAGGTACTCGAGCGTCCCGCCCGGCTCGACGAGCATCGCGTCGACCCCGGCGCGCTGCAGGATCGCCGCGAGACGCTCGCGGAACGCAGCGCGCTCAGCGGCGTCGATCGGTGCGGGCGGCGGCGCGAAGCCCGCGAGCGAGCTCCGGATCGAGATGGCGCGGGGGTCGTCCTCCTGGACGACCGGCGGGGGAGAGGTCATGGCCATGCGGAGGAGGGTACACGTCCGGCTCGCCGAGGCAGCAGATCGGCTTGGGGCGTGCGACCTGAACCCGGTTTGGAGCGTCCGC
>JBCCSK010000061.1:0-21169 GCA_039200205.1 Planctomycetota bacterium | reverse complement strand
GTACGCCCGGGTGTTCCGGGACTTACGGACGCGCCCGGGCGCCGGGGCGCCCCAACCCGGGTTTGGGTCGCCCGGTCGCTTCAGCCGATCACACGTCCGAGAACGGCGAGGTCCGCTCCGCGAACTCCCGCCAGAGCTCGTCGATCTCTTCGTAGGCGAGGCGCTCCTCTGCGACCACGATCCGGTACTGGAACGTCACCTCGCGATAGGCGTCGTACAGCTGGTCGGTGCGCTCGCGCTCGTCGCCGCTGTAGGCGGCACGTCCGAACGGGTTCATCGCGAACAGTCCATAGCGACGAACGTTGCACGTCGCGGGGTGCAGCGGATTGGACGGGTGGTCGAGGAGGATGACCATGACCTCGCCGGCTCCCCCGATCGGCGCATGGCGGGCGACCCACCGAGCGCGCTCGCCCCAGACGTCATCGTCGCGCGCGCCCGTCGACGCGATTGCGCCCGCGGTCGTCCCTTCGCCCCAGCGGAAGGTGTCGGCCATCCGCAGCGCGAAGTAGCCGTCCTTCTCGTCGCCGAGCGCGAGCCCGACGCTCGTCGTGGCGATCGACTGATCGACGTCGACGATGCGCACGCCCGTCCGCGCCGAGAACGAGTACCGACGCTCCTCCGTGAAGAGCACTTCGGCCTCTTCGGACAGCCACTCGAGGTCGACGTCGACGACGGCTGCGTCCGAGCCGTCGAGGTGGACGAGATGCTCCCCCGCGCGCACGAACCCCGGACCGTTCCAGACGTCGTGGCCGTTCACCGACGCGTGCGCGATCCAGCCGCCCGTGTGCTCCGGATGGTCGACCGACTCGCCCGGCCGCGGTGCGAGCGGGTAGCCGCGAAGGAGCTCGGTCCCGCTCGGCGAGCGGAGGTGCGTGAGCGCGACGGGTCTCCCGAGGGGCACCTCCAGCCTGGCGAAGAGCTCGCCATCTGCGCGGATCGTGACAGCTTCCTCCGAGCTCCCGAGGCCGAGAACCGGCGAGGTGGCTGCGGGCTCTGGTCCAGAGCAAGCGGCCAGGAAGAGGGCGAGGGAGGCCCCGAGCCATGACGTGTCCCACATGACGACCCCATCATGCGTGTCGAATTCGTGAAGCGACGTCGAGGTCTGCATCCGGCCGCTGCGAGCCTCCGAATTTCCGGGCGATCGACGGAACAGCCGTCGACCCCGTTCCTGCGAGCGCGCCCCGATCACGAATCGATCCCGGGCGCCCCTCCGAACCTCCGCCTCATCCGTCGGGACCATCGAATCCCGGCCCCCCGAACATGAAGACCATCCTCGCCCTCTCCAGCATCGCTCTCGGCGCGGCCGCGTTCGCGTCGACCACCGCCGACGAAAAACCCTGCCCCTCGACCTGCGGCTCCTCGCCGCGGGCGGCCCTCGCGTCGAACACGGCCGAGAAGGACATCGTCGACACGGCGATCGAGGCCGGGAACTTCAAGACGCTCGCCGCGGCCCTGGGCGCCGCCGATCTCGTGGAGGCCATGCGCGCCAAGGGACCGTTCACGGTCTTCGCGCCGACGGACGCCGCGTTCGCGAAGCTGCCCGAGGGCACCCTCGACACGCTCCTCAAGGAGGAGAACAAGGGGATGCTCGCGGGGATCCTGACCTACCACGTCGTGCCCGGCAAGCTGGACTCCGACACCATCGTCAAGGAAGAGTTCACCACCGCGACGACGCTGAACGGCCAGCGCATCGACATCAAGATCGAGGAAGGCGCCGTCTACGTCGACGGTGCGAAGGTCACGGCCACCGACATCCCGTGCACGAACGGCGTCATCCACGTGATCGACAGCGTGATCACGCCGGTCTCCGACAACCTCGTCGAGGTCGCCGCGGGCGCCAAGTCGTTCACGACGCTCCTCGCCGCCGCCAAGGCTGCCGGGCTCGCCGACACGCTTTCCAAGGGCGGTCCGTTCACGATCTTCGCCCCGACCGACGAGGCCTTCGGCAAGCTCCCCGAGGGCACGATCGCTTCGCTCCTGAAGCCCGAGAACAAGGGCAAGCTGCAGGCCATCCTCAAGCATCACGTCGTCGAGGGCCGCGTCTACGCCGACCAGGCCGCCGGCCTCACGATGGCTGCGACGCTCAACGAGACGAAGCTCCCCGTCGCGATCGGTGAAGGCAAGGCCATGATCGGCGGCGCGAACATCGTCACGACCGACATCGAGGCCTCCAACGGCGTCATCCACGTCATCGACGCCGTCCTCATCCCCTGAGGCCATCGGCCGGAACCAGGCGATTTTTCCGGATCTCGCATCCGGGTTCGCCAACCGGCCGAAAGTGCTGTTGAGACCAAGGAGCGGGTCACCTCGCTCCGAGAGATCGTCCCCGGGAAGGGACCTCGGGCGCCGGTTCTTCTAGATGAAGAGCTGGCGCCTTTTTTCGTGCTCCGGCCCGAACCCCTCGCCAGGGCCTCCGGCCGCGATTCAGTCTCCCGACTCCACCCTAATCGTCATCCCCCCCGACTGTCTCAGCTCGACACGGTAGGTCTTACCGGGTCGGGCCTCGATCGAGGGCGCCTCGCCCTGGATGGCGCGGACCCCGAGCGCGGCGGCGGCGTCCGGGTCGTTCGCGTAGTCCCAGATCCTCTCGAAGAGCTCGCTGTAGAGCGGATCGGGGAGACGGTCCCCCTGGAACGGCAGCGGGTGGGGGTAGCGGGTATCGATCTCGATGCCGTCCTCCGGGGCCACCTCGTCCGAGAAGAGGCGCTGGAAGAGGCAGACGGACGTCCCGCGCAGCGCGTCGCCCTGCTCGACGTAGTCGTCCTCGAACTTCACCACGAGCCCGTCGACGTAAAGCCGCTTGCCGCGGATCTTCATCGTCTCACCCTCGCCGATCGGCTGGCCCGCCTCGTCGACCTCGGTGAACAGGACCTCGGTCACGATCTCCCCGGACCCGTCCTCGGCCAGCCCCTGGCTCACGACCTCGATCGTGGCGATCCGGTGGTCGAGGCGCAGGAGCTCCCGGGCCAGCTCCAGCCGATCGATCTCGGCCGCCTGGGCCTCGATCTTCTCCGCCTTCAGGACGTTGTCGGTCTCCAGAGCCGCGATTCGCTCGTCGCGCCGCTCGAGCTCACGACGCGTCTGGCTCTGTTGATCGTAGAAGTAGTAGGACCAGAAGGCGGCGATCGCCGCGAAGGCGCCGAGGACGAGTGTGCGGAGCATTTTCAGGTGCGGCCGGGGGATGAGCCGGCCGAAGGGGCATCCTAGCGGTCGCAACCCCCAAAGCCGGCACGCACGACCCGACGGGTCTCTGCCTCCGACCGCTCGATGGGCCCTGGAGC
This sequence comes from Planctomycetota bacterium, assembly GCA_039200205.1. GTDB lineage: Bacteria > Planctomycetota > UBA1135 > UBA1135 > Saltatorellus. Next base: position 17,888 of record JBCCSK010000061.1, on the reverse strand, counting down.
CTTGAGGGGCATCGCCCCCCGGTTCAGGATTCCCGTCGCGTCCAACGATCCATGAATCCCGATCTCCTCATCGGTCGGCTGGAGGCGTACGCCTACCAGCTCCGTCAACTCGTCCAAGGCCTCCCGATGGACCAGGCGCGCTGGCGCCCGGCCGAGGGAGGGTCGTCGGTCCTCGAGATCGTCGGCCAGCTGTGCGACCGCGAAATCCTCGAGTTCCGGCCCAGGCTCGAGCTGACCCTGCGCGACCCCGAGCGCCCCTGGCCCCGCGTCGAGCCCGACGACGGCCTCGACGAGCTGAACTACAACGAGCGCGACCTGGAGCGCGAGGCCGAGCGCTTCCAGCGGGAGCGGCTCAAGAGCGTCCAGTGGCTGAAGGGGCTCGGCGCCGCCAACTGGACCGCGACCCACGAGGAGCCCCGCGTTGGCCCTGTGCGCGCCGGCGACCTCCTCGTCTCCTGGGCGAGCCACGACGCGCTCATGACGCGTCAGATCGCCCACCGGAGCTTCGACCTCTGCCAGCGCGACGCCCCGGGCTTCAGCTCGGCGTACGTCGGCGAGTGGTAGGCGGCGAACGGCGGGCTCGTCCCAAGAAACTTCGCCCGCTCAGCTTGAGAACGATTCTCAATCGCGTACTCTTCGCAAAGAGTGCGGCCCCGACTTCGGTCGGACGACGCCGCGCCCCGATTCCTTTCCCGGGGGACGCGTGGGCAAGAAGAAGAACAAGAAGGGGCGCGAGAAGCCCGACTGCAAGAAGAAGTGCTGCGAGAAGCCGCTGCACAAGATGTGCAAGCGCTGCCCGCGGCGGACGTAGCCACTCGGTGACGAGAGGATCGCTACCCTTCGCCGGCGCCATGCGATCCCAACGGCTCTCCCCCGGTGCTCGATGAGCACGAACCGCGTCGACGTCGTCGAGGGCAACCTCGACTCCTACCTCGCGAGCGCAGCGCCGGCCGAGCATCCGCTCGCGCCCGACGACCCGATCCGCCCAGGCACTGGACTCACCGCCCGGAGGGCGATCGAGCTCTTCGAGGACCAGGTCCTCTCGCGTGCGCTCGACGTGGCGGCCCGCGCGCTCAAGCGTGAGGGCGAGGGCTTCTACACGATCAGCAGCGCCGGGCACGAGCAGAACGCCGTCGTCGGCGCCCAGCTGCGCGTCGACGACCCGTGCTTCCTGCACTACCGATCGGGCGCGTTCATGGCCGCGCGACTGCGGCACCTCGACGACGGCACGCCGCTCTTCGACACGCTCCTGAGCTTCGCCGCGTCGAGCGACGACCCGGTGTCCGCCGGACGCCACAAGGTCTGGGGCTCCCGCGAGGCGTGGGTGCCGCCGCAGACGAGCACGATCGCGAGCCACGTGCCGAAGGCCGTCGGGACCGCGTTCTCGCTGACGCGGGCGAAGAAGCTCGGCGTCGACACCGGACTGCCGGACGACGCGATCGTGTGCTGCACGATCGGCGACGCCAGCGTGAACCACGCGACGGCGCTCGCGGGCATCAACTCGGCGCGCTACGCGTGGCGCCGGATGAACCCGACGCCCGTGCTGTTCGTGTGCGAGGACAACCAGCGCGGGATCAGCGTCGAGACCCCGCGCCGCTGGATCCGCGACTTCTTCTCGCGGCTCGAGCACCTGCGCTACTTCGAGGCGACCGGCGACGTCGACGCCGTCTGGGACACCGTGCGACTCGCCATCCAGACGTGCCGCACGACGCGCCAGCCGACGTTCCTGCGCCTGCGGTGCCATCGGCTCTGGGGTCACGCCGGCAGCGACGTCGAGTCGGCGTACATGAGCCAGGCCGAGATCGAAGCCGCCGAGGCGCGCGATCCCGTGCTGGGCAACGCGCGGCGGCTGATCGAAACCGGCGCCGCGACGCCGGCTGCGCTGCGCGAGATCGTGCGGCAGACGCGAGACCGGGTGCGCGCCGGGTGCATCGAGGTGAAGCGTCGCCCGAAGCTCACCGATGTCCGCGAGATCATCGCCCCGCTCGCCCCCGAGGACCCCGATCGCTGGCGCGCCGCGGCGACCGCAGCGATCCCAGCCGAGGACCGGACGGGCGTGTTCGGCGCTCGCCTCCCCGAGAACGCCAAGGCGCCGACGCGACGCACGCTCGGCGCGCGGATCAACGACGCCCTGCACGACGAGATGATCCGCCGTCGCTCGGTCATCTGCTTCGGCGAGGACGTCGGTCGCAAAGGCGGCGTCTACGGCGTCACCCAGGGGCTCCAGGAACGCTTCGGTCGGTCTCGCTGCTTCGACACGCTCCTCGACGAGACGACGATCCTCGGCGTCGCCCAGGGCGCGGCGCTCGTCGGGCTCCTGCCCGTGCCCGAGATCCCGTACCTCGCGTACCTCCACAACGCGATCGACCAGCTGCGGGGCGAGGCGTGCTCGCTCCAGTTCTTCAGCGCCGGTCAGTTCGCGAACCCGATGGTCGTGCGGATCGCGGGCCTCGCGTACCAGCGCGGCTTCGGCGGGCACTTCCACAACGACAACTCGCTCGGCGCGCTGCGCGAGATCCCCGGCCTCGCGATCGCGGTTCCGTCGAACGGCGCTGACGCGGTCAAGCTGATGCGCGGCGCGCTCGCGATGGCCGCCGAGTCGGGCCGCGTCGTCGCGTACCTGGAGCCGATCGCGCTCTACCACATGCGCGACCTCTACGAGGACGGCGACGGCCTCTGGCTCAGCGACTACCCCGTCCCCGACGGATCCCCGGACTCAGGCCTGCTGCCCGGTGACGTCGGCGTCGCGCACCCGGAACACTCCGACGTCCTGATCGTCACGTACGCCAACGGGTACCGCCTCTCGCTCCGCGCGGCTCGGCGCCTGGCCGAGGAGGGCGTGCGCGCGCGCGTCCTCGACCTGCGCTGGCTCAACCCCCTGCCGCACGAGGCGATCCGCCGCCACGCGGACGAGTGCGGCGCGGTCCTCGTCGCGGACGAGTGCCGTGCGACGGGCGCCGGCGTCGCCGACTCGATCGTCGCGTCGCTCGTCGAGAGCCGCTTCGACGGGCGAATGGCGACCGTCCGCAGCGCCGACACGTACATCCCGCTCGGACCGGCCGCCGAGGTCGTCCTGCTCGACGAGGACCAGATCTTCGCCGCGGCGAAGGAGGTCGCGTCGTGACCCGGATCGTCGTCTTCTGCCCCGGCCGGGGCTCCTACACCGAGGCTTCGCTCGGCTCCCTCGATCCCGACCACGAGTTCGTCGGACTCGCCGAGCGACGTCGCAGCGACTTCGGCCTGGAGCCGCTCCTCGCCCTCGACCGGGCAGAGCGCTTCGAGCCCGCGCGTCACCTGCGGCCCGCGCACGTTTCCCCGCTGATCTTCGTCAAGGCGATGATCGACGGCGCCGCCGCGCGCGAGCGCGGTGAGCTCGTCGCCGTGGGGGGGAACTCGCTCGGCTGGTACATCGCCCTGACGCTCAGCAGCGCGCTGTCGTTCGAGGGCGGCTTCCGCCTGGTTCAACGCATGTCGCTGCTCCAGGAGGAGCTCGCCGACGGCGGCCAGGTGCTCTACCCGCGCACGAACGATGACTGGACGCCGTCGCCCGAGCACGAAGCCCAGATCGAGGAGGTCCTCGCGTCGTCGGGCGGCGAGGCGCTGCCGTCGATCGACCTCGGCGGCTATGTCGTGCTCGCGGGCTCGACCACGGGCGTTCGCCATCTGCTGAAGTCGCTGCCCCAGGTCCGCATCGGCTCGGTGACGTACCCGATCCGACTCGCCCAGCACGGCCCCTACCACACGCGGCTCGCCGCGTCGGTCGCCGAGGCAGCCGCGCGCGAGTTCGCCTCGCTCCCGTTCGAGCGCCCCGGGGTCACGCTGATCGACGGGCGCGGACGCCGCTTCACGCCCTGGTCGACCGACGTCGACGAGCTCCGCGCCTACACCCTCGGGCACCAGGTCACGGAGCCCTACGACTTCACCGCCTCGGTCCGCGTCGGCCTGCGCGAGTTCGCGCCCGACCGGATCGTGCTCCCCGGCCCCGGGAACACGCTCGGCGGCATCGTCGGTCAGGTGATGGCAGCCGAGGGCTGGCGCGGCGTGCAGACGAAGGACGACTTCCTGGCGCTCCAGGACTCGGACGAGCCGTTCGTGGAGAGCACGGGGCGCGGCCGCTGACTCCGCGCGCACCCGGCTACTCGTCGTCCGTCGGCACGGTGACCGGGGTCGCGTCGCCGCCCACGTTGAGCCACCGCAGGCGGCGCAGCGCGGGCTCGAAGTCCGGGTTCTCCAGCCAGCTCAGCTGGTACATCTCGTGGGCCAGGACCATGTTCTTCCGCGCCTCGGCGACGAGTCCGCGGTGGTAGTTGGTTCGCCAGCGCGGAGCGTCTTCGCCGGCGAGGGCGTCCGCGGTTTCGAGTTCGGCGAGGGCGTCGTCGAAGTCGCTCTGCAGGTAGAGGACGCCCGCGAGTGCTTCGCGCAGTCGCGAATCGTCGGGGCGGACCTGGATCGCCTCGCGGAGACGCTTTTCAGCGACGGAGAGGTTGCCCGTCTCCGACGAGATTCGCGTGTAGAGCAGGAGCGAGTCGACGTGGCCGGGGTCGACCGAGAGCGCTCTCTCGAGCGAGGCGCGGGCCCGCTCGGTCGCCCCCGCATCGTGAGCGAGGGCGGCGTCCGCGAGGAGCGTCGGCACGTGGTTGGGGTGGGAGAGCGCCAGTGAGCGCACCTCGCGGACCATGTTCGGTCGCACGAACTCGCCGTCGCTGCCCTGTGAGAGGGCCGCGGCGAGCGCGCTGTCCGGTTCGACGATCGCAGTGGGCCGCGGCGTCACGCAGGCCGACGCGCAGAGGCTGATGGCGGCGAGGAGGAGGGGGGTCGTGGGCCTCATGGGCGGTTTTCGAGGACGCCTTCCGCGATGCGGATGAACTCGGCGACGGCGGGACCGAACGTCCAGACGAACACGCCGGGGAGGAAGCAGATGACGAGGGGGAACGCCAGCTTGGTGGGGAGGGTCTGCGCGCGCTGGATCGCGCGCTCGCGGCGTCGACTCCAGACCTCGTCCGCCTGGCGGCGGAGGGTCTCGGCGACGCTGGCGCCGACGTGCTCGGCGTGGATCATCGCCGAGACGAAGACGGAGACGGCGGGGACGTCGAGACGCTCGGCGATCCGACGGAACGAGACCACGCGCGGGATGCCGGCGCGCGCCTCGCTGCGGAAGGTCTCGAACTCGACGGCGAGGGGACGCTCCGTGCCCATCGCGCCGTGGACCCGGTCGAGCGCCGCGTCGAAGCCGACGCCGGACTCGACGAGGGTCGCGAGCAGTCCGAGGGCCACGGGGAGGTCGCGCTCGGTCGCGGCGACGATCTCGCGCCGGCGACGGCGCACGTACGCGACGGGCACCAGAGTGACGAGACCGAAGATGATCCAGGGCGCGATCGTGAAGATCGGCGCGAACAGCGAGCCGACGCCGCCGGGAACCTCGGAGACCCACTGGCGCCCGGTCTCCACGGCGCCGGAGTTCGCGATCAGGAGCGAGAGGATCGCGCCGACGGCGATCGCGCCCGCCTGGGCCCAGAGAAACACGGCGGGCGCGTTCTGCGAACGAAAGCCCGAGACGTAGAGCCACTGGTCGAGGCGCGAATCGAACAGATCCGGCACCTCGCCGATCCGCGCCATCGTCGTGGGCGCCGTCCGCGCGAGGTCCTCGGTCCCGAGCCTGCGCTGCACCGAGCGCTGCTCCAGCGTTCGGCGGATGAAGAGGAGGGCGACGGCGCCGATCGACGCGACCCCGACCCAGATGGCGCCGGGGGACGCGGCGAGCGCGAGCGCGTTGTCCAGCGTCGGCATCGCTCAGACCTCCACGCGCGTCATCGAGCTGATCCAGACGAGCCCGATCGCCTGGAGAGCGATCGAGAGAGCGATGAACATCGAGCCGATGTCGCTGCCGACGAAGGTTTCGACCCGCGCCGGGTAGTTGCTCCACATGAGCAGCGCGAGTCCGTAGGTGATCACGAGGACGCCGACGACGGACGCCTGGGTCTCGATGGACTGCGACTGCACCCGGCGCGTGACGTCGACGCGATCGCGGATCGAGCGGCCGACGTTGGAGAGCGACGTCGCGAGGCTTCCGCCGCCTTCCCAGTGCGCCGCGAGCGTGAAGGTGAAGACCCGAACGCTCTCCAGGTCGAAGCGGCGATCGATGTCGGCGAGGACGCTCTCGTGGGGCTCACCGACGCGGACGCGGTCGCTGAGCTCCTCGAACGTCTCGGCCCCGGGGGTGCGGGCCGACAGCGCGGCGCTGTCGAGCGCCTCCGGAAGGCTGGAGCCGGCGCGTAGCGCGCTCACGAGCAGGTCGATCGCGTCGGCGAGGCGCAGCTCGATCCGCGCCTCGCGCCGCGCGACGATCACGGTCGCGACGACGCGCCCGATGACGAACGCGAGCAGTCCCGCGGCGGCGCCGATCCAGATGGGCGAGCCCAGGAGCGTCACGAGGCCGACCGCGAGGGCGATGCCGACGATGGCGCCGGCGAGCGTCGCGCGCCGCTGGCCGGCGAAGCGCTCGGGCATCGCGACCTCGTTGTCTTCGACCTTCTCCCGCGCGCCGCGCAGGACGACGACGAGCACGGCCACGAGTCCGACGAACGCCGCGACGAGAACCGCTTCGATCACAGCGCCTTCGGCCCTCCCTGACCGTCGACGGCGAACAGGTCGAGCGGAACGTCGACGCCGGATCGCTTGAGCTCTTCGACGAAGCGCGGAACGATGCCGGTCGCGACGAAGTCGCCCTGGACGCGGCCGCTCCGGTGGCCGGTCGTGTCGAAGCGATAGACGTCCTGGAGCAGTGGCGTCCCCGACTCGAGGCCCGTGATCTCGGAGATCGACGCGACCCGCCGGATCCCGTCGGTGAAGCGGCGGACGTGGACGACGAGGTCGAGCGCCGCGGTCATCTGCTCGCGGATCGCGCGCGACGGCAGGTCCGCGCCGGCCATCAGGACCATCGTCTCGAGGCGCGAGAGCGCGTCGCGCGCCGAGTTCGCGTGGATCGTGCAGATGCCGCCCTCGTGTCCCGTGTTCATCGCCTGGAGCATGTCGAGCGCCTCGCCCGACCGCACCTCGCCGACGATGATCCGCGACGGCCGCATGCGCAGCGCGTTGACGAGCAGGTCGCGCGCGGTGATCCGCCCCTGGCCCTCCGCGTTCGGCGGGCGCGTCTCCATCCGCACGACGTGGTCCTGGTCGAGCACGAGCTCGGCGGTGTCCTCGATCGTGACGATCCGCTCGTCCTCGGGGATCGCCTCGGCGAGGATGCCGAGCAGCGTCGACTTACCTGCGCCCGTACCGCCCGAGATGAGGATGTTGCGGCGTCCGGCGACGGCGTAGCGGAGCATCGTCCACATCCGGTCGTCGAACATCTTCAGCTTGAGCAGGTCGGTCGAGCGGAGGCGGTTGCGCCCGAACCGGCGAATCGAGATCGTCGGTCCGTCGATCGAGACCGGCGGAAGCGTCGCGTTCACGCGGCTGCCGTCGGGCAGTCGCATGTCGACCATCGGCGACGACTGGTCGATCCGGCGTCCGACGCGCATCGCGAGCCGCTCGATCATCCGACGGACGTGCTCGTCGTTCGCGAAGCGCACGTCGGTCAGCTCCAGGCGGCCGAACCGCTCGATGTAGACGCGGTCGTACCCGTTGACGAGCACATCGGTCACGGCCGGGTCGGACATCAGCGCCCCGAGGGGGCCGAGGCCGAGCGCCTCTTCGACGAGCTCCTCGGCGAGGTGCTCGCGCTCGGAGTCGTTCATCGGCAGGTCCTCGCTGGCGAGGACGCGCTCGACCCACTCTTCCACCGCGAGCGTCAGCGTCTCTTCGTCCTCGCCGAGGACGCCGCGCTGCTGGAGCTCGGTGATCATCCGCTCCTGCAGGCGCGCCTTCGCCGAGACGTAGTCGCCGCTCTCTTCGGCGGGCGGCGCGTCGGGCCTGGCGCGCGAGACGGAGCTGCGCTTCAGCCCCGTCAGCGGCGCGACGGGCCGACGGCGGAACAGCTCGCGAACGTCGCGCGAGTCCTCCGAGTCCTGGGGCGCGTCGATCCGGACGTCCTGATCTGTCATGCCTCGAGCTCCTCGCGAACGTCGAGGATCGGAGCCGTGGTCGCACCGTTCGGCGGCGGCACGGGCGGCTGCGGCGTCGTGCCGTCGAGCGACACGGACGGATCCGCGAGGCCCTCGTCCTTCCACTCGGCCGCCTCGCGCGCGATGCGATCGACGGCGCGTCCCCAGCCGAAGTGCCGGCCCACCGACTGCGCCGGTGGCCGGCCGAGGCCCGTCGCAGCGAGGACGCCGCGCGAGTAGGGGACGACGAAGTCGACGTCGTGATCGAGCCGCGCGGCCACGTCCGCCGCGGCGACGCGCGCTCTCCGTCCGGGGTGCGTCCGGTTGAGCACGACGCGCACGCGTGCGTCGTCGACGCCGAGGCGACGCAGGACGCCGAGCAGCTCCGCCGTTCCGCCGACCGTCGGGACGAAGTCGTTGAGCGTCACGAAGGCGAGGTCCGACAGGTCGAGCACGGCCACGGTCACGCTCTCGACGAGCGGGAACGTGTCGACGACGACGAAGTCGAACGCGCGCCGCGCTTCGGCGAGAACGCGGGCGAGGATCCCGTCGTCGATCTCGGCCGCTTCGACCGCACCCTTCGGCGCAGCGAGCAGGCGGACGCCCGAGGCGTGTGGCATCGACAGCGTCGTCAGCAGTCGCGCGTCGAGTCGATCGATCTGACGCGCGGCGTCGCGGATCGTGAACTCGGGCTCCAGGTCGAGCAGCTCGGCGAGGACGCCGTGCTGCAGGGAGGCGTCGACGAGCAGGACGGTGCCGCGTCGCGCGAGGTCCACGGCGACGTTGACGGCGAGCGTCGACTTGCCGACGCCGCCCTTGCTGCCGACGAACGAGACGATCCGACCGCGCCGAGACGACGCGGCGCCCTCGTCGCCGAACTGTCTCCGGACGAGCGCCTCCAGCTCGGATGCCGGAAGCGGCCGCCGAAGGAAGTCGCGCGCGCCCGCGCGGAGGAGCCGGACGAACGCGGCGGAGAGGGCCGCGTCATCGCCGAACGCACCCGGGCGGTGGGCGACCGCGACGACCGGCGCCGGGTCGCTGCGCTGGATCTCGGCGACGATGCGCGCGCACCGCTCGACGTCCTCGTCCATCTCGATGATGACGAGGTCGGTGCGACGGTGCGCGGCGCGTTCGACGCCCTGGCGCTCGTCGGTCTCGACGTGCAGGGCGAGCCGAAGGTCGTCGGTGAGCTCTTCCGCCGCCGACGACAGCTCGGCCGCGAGGCCGGGATCGGCGGAGAGGAGCAGCGTTTGGACGAGTCGAACCAAGGCTGGAGAGGGGTTGGGCAGCGGCGAGCTCAGCGCGCGAGGACCGGCGCGAGAAGCGGCTCGGCGCCGGCGGAGAGCAACTCGAGGTCCGCGACGTTCGCGGCGAGGGACCGAACCGCGCTCGCATTGGCGGGAGCGACGATCGAGGGAGACTTGATGCCGACGACGCGCAGCGCGCCGCCGCCGCCAGGCGCAGGGGAGGCGGATGCGATGGTGATCGCTGCGAACCCGTTCACGCAGAAGCAGAGCCTCCCGAGGCCAGGGGCGGGATCGAGGTCGGAGGAGGGATCCGGGTCGGCGTCGGGTGCGACGACAACGGTCGTGTACAGGCCGACGTAGAAGCGCCCGAGCGGGACGTCATCTCCTGTTCCGGGCAGCACCACAGCGCCTCCGTCCACGACGTCACCGACGCGGGCCCCTTCCAGGCCCCGCTCCTCGAGCTCCCGAACGCGAAGTGCACCGCCAACGAGCGACGGGCTCGGACCGCCGTCGACGCCGACGATGGTGCCGTCCACGGCGATGACGTCGAAGACGATCTGGGCGCCAGCCGGAAGAGCGGACCACGGCTGGAGCTCGAAGCCCAGCCAGCGGCGGAGCGTGGGGTCGGTCGCATCGAGCGCGATCGGAGCGAGGCCGGTCACGTTCTCCGTCGCCATTCCCGCGATGACGGCGGGCTCCGCGTTCGCGATCGCCGTTCCGCGGACGGTGACGCCGTCGCGGCGCGGATCGTAGACGTCGGGCTTCGGAGCGGAGAGAACGGCGGAGCCGAGCCCGAAGAGGTACGGCAGCGTGGGGCCCGACGAGCTGACGCCCGGCACGCGGTCGAGCCCATCGACGTCCCGCGTCCTTCGCGTTCGCGCGAGGAACGACGGCGCCGGCGTATCCAGCGTCGTCGCGGGCGTGAAGTCCAGCCGCTCGTAGTTCGACGACTCGACGTGCCAGTCGTTCCTTCCCGCGTCCGCGGGATCGGTTGCCTCGTACGTTCCGGCGACGAGGTCGCCCTCGCGTCGGTTGTCTTCCAGGTTGAGCTGGAGACCCGGGACGAACGGACCCGAGTCGGTCAGGAGCCCGCCCGCGGGATCGTCGATCCCACCGACGCCGGTCGCGAGCGTCGGGCCTGCGCCGAGGCGGTACGCCACCGCTCCCTCGGACGCGAGGTCGGCGTTGTCGTCGAACACGAGGGCAGCGGCCTGCGCCGCGCGGAGGCGACGCGCGAGCTCGAGCTCCGATGAGGTCGCGACCTTCGCGTCGCGGGCGCGCAGGCCTTCGACGGCCGCCGCGTCGGCGCTCGCCTGGAGCTGTAGCTGCGTCGCACGAGCGATCCCGAGGTCGACGACGACGGCCGTCAGACCCATCAGGACGAAGATCAGCAGCACGCTGAAGATCAGGACCGCGCCGCGCGTCGCCTCACGTGTCGAGGGACGACGCACTTCAGCCACCCGCGGCGTCGTCCATCGACCCGCCCGGACCTTCGGTGCTCGTTCCCTCTTCGTCCTCGCCTTCCGAACCGCTCCGTCGCGGAACGGGGACGAGGACGCGTTCACCGCCCTGGATGACCTCGACGACGTGCATGTCGCTGCTCTTGGGCACGCCCGAGCCGTCGTCCTCGTCTTCGTCCCCGTAGCCGGGCGTAAGGTCGAACTCGGGCTCGCCGGGGCGGCCGGACCGTGCGACGCACGTGATGTCGGCACCCGAGCTCAGCGCGGCCATGAGGGGCGCGACCTCGGACGGGTCGAGTGCGATCACCATCTCCTGGACCGGACGCGTCGTCGTGCGCGTTCCCGACGTCAGCGTGGTGCTCGTCGTCGGAACGAGGCGCGTCTCCAGCGGCGTGACGACGATGCCGTTCTGCACGAGGACGTCGACGCGCGCGCGCTTCGCCGCGTTTCGTGTCCGCGTGCGCTGCTTCATCATCTCGCGGTAGACGCCGGCGAACGCCGGACCGCTCTGGGCGGTGGGTCCGGAGACGGTCTTGGCTGCGACGAGATCGAAGCGATCACCGAGGTTCAGTCCGATGATCCCCGTGACGAGCCCGACCTCGATGCGCACCGCGCGCTTGCCGTTCGGTACTCCGCCGGCGAGTCCCGGTCGCGTGCCCTTGGGCAGGAAGTCGCCCTCCGTGAACACGTACCCCGGCCGCTTGGCCGCCTTCAACACGCGGCCGACGATGTCCCCCGCATCGACGAAGATCCCGTTCTTCTCGACCATCTCCGCGGCGACGTCCACGTGCGCGAACGTCTCACGCTCGGGGTCGTAGAGGTCGTCTCGGCTGACGCGGCTGTACGCGGGGATCTCGCGGGCGGAGACGAGCACGCGGACGCGGCCCTCGGCCGGCGGCGCGAGTGCTTCGGCGTCGCGCCTCCCGCTGTCGGACTCACCCGCCTGCGCGACGCCGAACAGACCGAGCGGGTCGCGGATCGGCTCGCCCTTCAAGCGAGGCGCGAGGATCCAGCCGAGCCCTCCGATCAGGATCATCAGGAGCAGGATGGTGCCGTAGGGCCTACGGCGACGGCGTCTGGGGGCGACGGCCATATCGATGTCCAGCCGGAGCGTCCGGCGATCAGAGGAAGACCTCGCGGCGGAAGAGCGCCTGGGCTGCGATCAACCTGCGGAAGGGGCGGGCAGAGATTCCCATCGTCTGGAGCTCTCCGAGCCCCAGGCCGCCGGCGTAGGGACCGCCGTCCGGACCTGGTCCGACGATCGGGTTCGACCCGCCGAGGTCGGTGGCCTCGATCGGGCGAACGAAGGGATCTCCCGACGGGGTGAGGTCCTGCGTCGGGATGTAGGCGGCGAGCGTCGCGGACTGGTACGCGACGTTGAGTCGAATCACGACGAGCCCTCCGTCGTCGCTCGTGACGCTGAACGAACCGTCGCCGACCTCTTCGAGGAACGGCACGAGGTCGACCGTTTCTTCGACGCCCGACTCGGGGTTGCGCTCGAGGATGCGCGGCACGAGGACGCTCAGTCCCGTCGGACTCGTCGGCGAGTCGACGATCGCGCCCGGAACGTGGAGGAGCCGGCGCGCTCCACCGGACGTGGCGACGTCCGAGGTGATCATCAGGGGTCGCAGCGCGCGATTGACGACCGGCATGTTGGCGAAGAACGTCTCGAGCTGCGGCCCCGGCGGGGTTGCGTCGAGGTCGACCACGAGGAGGTCGGGGTCGTAGACCGCGCGGCGGAAGTCCTCGTTTGCGAGCGCTTCGGCGAACGTCGCTTCTGCGGGGAGAGGGAAGAGCGCGATCTCGCGCGCCGCGAAGCGCGCCGCGTCCTGGGCGGCCTGCGCGACCGCGAGCCATCGTCCGAGGCCGAGGATCGCCGCGAGCAGCAGGTAGAGCGCAAACGCAACCAGCGCGAACTCGACGAGCACGCCGCCGCGCCGCGTTCGTCCGTGGGCTGTCGTTCGGTTCTTCAACGCGTCAACCATACGAGCGGAACCAGGGCGAGGAGGCCGAGGAACATCGCGGGCGCGTAAGCAATCTCACTTTCGCCGCGGCGCTTCGCAATGAGGGCCAGGATGCCGCCAACGATGAACGTCGCGACCAGGAACGGGACGAAGGCCTGAATGCCCAGCGTGGCACCCAGCGCCACGAGCAGCTTGACGTCGCCGCCGCCCATCGCGCCGACCGCGAAGAGGGCGACCGAGCCGGCTGCGGCCACGGTGGCTCCGAGGAAGAGGTCGGAGGCGCCCGCCGGATGCCGCCCCGTCGCGAGGACGATCAGGCTCGACGCAAAGAGACCCGCGGCGATCCAGTTCGGGATCTCGCGGGACCGCAGGTCGAAGGCGCTCGCGCGCGCCGTGGCTCCGAGGGCCAGGAGGTACACGTCGCGACGTGTGGGTGAGGCAGCCCGGGGCGTCTCGCTCGACGAGATCCTGCCCCGGGGCCGTTCATCGCCGTCCGCAGCTTGCGGGCGGCGACGCAGCGATCACTCGTCGTCGTCGCCGACCTCGAGGACGAGCGTGTCCAGGCCGGTGACGCCGAGGTTGTTGCCGAGGCGGGGCGAGCCGCTGTTGGTGACGATGTCGCCGATGTTGAGGGCGATGGTGCCGCCCTCCTCGCCGCTCGTCGTCTCGATGATCTTGCCGCTGATGATCGGGCCGTTGTCGTCAGCGTGGGCGCCAGGCATGACCGCGGCGACCGAGCTGATCATGTCATTGGTCTTGTGACCGAAGATCGACACGCCTGCGGCGGAGATGAGGGAGACGCCGGCGGCGACGAGGGAGTACTCGAGGAGCATCGAGCCCTTCTTGCAGCGGAGGAGATTACGAAGCATCTGAATCGGAAGAGTGTCTGAAGGTCTAGGGATCGGTCTCGAGCAACGGCGCGAGACTTGCGCTCATGGGGAATGCCGCTCCTGCGCTCCCGGTTCCCGGAAATCGAGGGAGATCGAGCTGGCGCCCGGTGGGGGGATTCAGTCGACGCTCGCGGGCGAGGCGGGGCCGGCTGACTCCTGCTGAAGGTCCTCTCGGGGAACTCCGCTAGGCCCTTGCTGGGGATCCTGAAGGGGCAGGTCCGAAGTGTCCGGATCCACCTGCGCTGGCTCCTCCGGCGGGGGCGGAGGCGTCACGGCGTCGAGGCACGCCTGGAGGACCTCGTCCGTCGAGGGGAAGACCCAAAGGTCCGCTTCGGGTCGCGCCTCGCGCAGCACCACGGGCATGATCACGACGACGAGCTCGGTCTCCTCGGACTCCGTCGCTTCGTTACGGAACAGCCAGCCCAGGCCAGGCACATCGCCGAGCCACGGCGTCCGTCCAAGCGCGTCACGTTCGCGCTGTGTCGTGAGTCCGCCGATCAAGAGTGCGTCGCCGTCGAAGACGCGCGTGTGCGTGCGCGTGGCGCGCGACTCGAAGGCGGTCGCCGCTGTTGGCGCGCCGGTCGCCGCGCCGATCGCCTCGGTCAGCGCGAGGTCCGGCAGTGAGACGCGCGGGATGACGTCGAGCGTGATGCGGTCCGACTCGATCTCTTCGACGAGCGGTCGAACCGTCAGGTCGATCCCGAATTCGCGGAACTCGACGGCGTTGAGCACCTGGTCCGTTCCACCGCCGATCGTCAGCGCGACGGGGATCGGGACCTGGCCTCCGACTTGGAACTGTGCGAGCTCGCCAGAGAGGACGGTCAGCGACGGGTTGGACAGCGTGCGGGCGACCTCTTCCTGGACGAGGAGCTGGAAGAGCGCGTCCACCGCGAAGCCGCCCGAGACGAGCTGGGTCTGGCTTGCGAGGCCACCGTCGAGGAAGCCGAGAACGCCCTGAATGTCGTCCTGCCCAACGCTCGCCGCGTTCGCGCCCTGGACCGCGTCGGCGGCGCCAGATGGGAGCAGCGCGCCCTGGTCGAAGTCGGAGAGGATCGCGGTGACGTCGCTGCGCCAAGTCCGAAGTCGGGACGTGTTCACCTCGTACAGGCGAACGTCGACGCGGACGAGCGGCAGGTGCTCGACGTCGACGAGCGACAGCAGTCGACCGTTCGCCGCCTCGACGACCTTGCTGCGTCCGATCTGAGCTCCGATCCGGTTCGCGAGCAGAGCGCTCTGCTGGCCTCCGCCGCCGCCCCCGAGTGCCGAGTTGCCCGGCGTCTGCAGACCCTGCTGCTGACCCGCTCCGCCTCCGCCGGCCGCGCCGGCACCGAACAGATTGCGGACCTGGGTGAGCGCTCCGCTCTCGTCGGCCAGGACGCGAATATCGCTGTTGAACGAGTTGGTCGCGACTCCGCCGGTGATCGTCCGGGAGGCGACGAAGAGCATCCGCGTCAGCGTCACCTGGTCCGGGACGGACCCATCGAGGATGAAGACGTCGTTCGCGTCGTCGGGAAGCAGGCCGACCTGGACGCGAGTGACCGTCACTTCGTCGCCGCCGTACGGAGCGATCGACCTCTCGATGCGGTCCTCGAGCCGATCGGGGAGGTACGTCACGCGGAGTAGGTCGACGACCCTGCCTCGGAGGCTCGAACTCGGCACGTCGCCGGGCTCGAGGACGCCGACTTCTTCGGCGCCGTCCTCGTCCGCCGCCAACAGGGGACCGCGCGTGCCCGTCCGACCCGCGGCCAGGTAGGCCTCGGCCGTCAGGACCGCCGCGTCGCGCGTGTTGATGTCGGGCACCGTGCCCGTGAGCACGAGCACCGCGCGATCGGGGGCCGACTCGACCTGGATGTTCGGGTCGATGTCAGCCAGGGCTGTCCGCAGGACGGACAGGTCGGGCTCGACGACGAAGAGCGTCGAGCTCGTCGTGCCGTCGGCAAGCCAGACGAAGAGGCTCGTCCGCCCGTGCTCGAGGCCGCCGACGAGCAGCTCGCGGCTATCGATCGGCTCGACGGAGAGCACGTCGGGATTGGCGACGGCGAAGCGGGTGACGTCGCTGTCGAGGACGACCTGGTCGTACATGCCCCGGACGAGCATCCGCGGCTCGGGGACGGTGTCCTGGCCACCGGCGAGCGTGGCGGTCGAGCCGAGCACAGCCCCTGTGAAGAGCGTTCGGATCATGCGACCTCGGCCTCGCCTCCCACGACCTCGCGGAGGCGCTCACGCGCGCGCGACGCGCGCGAGCGGACGGTTCCGACGGGAATGCCGAGCCGTTCAGCGGCGCGTCGGTACGTCTCGCCCTCGACGCCGACGAGCTCGACGACGGAGCGGTACTCCTCGGTGAGGCTCGCGATCGCCCGCTGGATCCGATCGCGCGTCTCCCCGTCGGCCACCGCGTTCAAGGGATCGTCCGAGCAGCAGTGCGGGCGATCGCCGGCCGCGCGGGCTTCGTGGCCGTCGCGGCGACGCGTGCAGCGGAGAATGTGCAGCGACGAACGTCGGACGAGGTCGAGCAGAACCGCCCTCGGCTCGCTCGGCAGCGTGTCCCAGGTCCAAGCGCGCAGCAGCGTCTCTTGGACCGCGTCCCACGCCAGGTCGTCCGAGCCGAGGATGTTGCGGGCACGGGCGTGGAGCGCGTCCACGTGAGGGGCGACGAGGAGGTCGAAGCGGGAGCGCGAAAAGGGTGCCGGGTCGATCGTCGGTTCCATCGAGGGGGCGCGTTTCGGGCGAGCCCCGCCCGAAATTGCGCTAGAACGCTACCGGCAGCCCGTGCGAGATCGATTGTATAGTTGTATGGGGGTCGAAGTGTCGCAGCGGGCCGGTCGGCCTGTCGCTTCCCCGCTGAGGCGCGATCGGTGAGACTGTCTCGATGGGATCCAGGACGACCAAAGGCCCCACGCCGTCGAAGCGCAAGGCGGCACACAAGCCGTCCTCGTTCGAGGGGGAGTCGAACGCGATCCTCGACGAGCTCCGCGCCCGACTCGGAGACGTCCTCGAGCCCGCCCTCGGTGGCGTCGACCGCGGAGCGACGGACTGGGCCCGTGCCCTGGGCGTGGACACGAAGCTCGCGTGGAAGCTCACCCATCTCCTCGATCCGAGCGGCGACCTCTCGTCTCTCCAGTTCGTCCCCGGGCGTCAGGCGTTCGACCAGATCCTCGCAGCAGCGGAGAAGCGCGGCGCCGAGAGCGGCGCCTGCCAGGCGGCACGCGACTCGTTCACGCGCTACGAGTCGGTCGTTCGCAAACACGCTGGGAGTCGAAAGTCGTTCGACGTGCTGGTGACCAGTCAGGCGCCGCGAGGACGCTCGCGGGCGGAGGTCAACCTCCGTCGCTCGGCGGTCGAGGCGAACGCCTCTCTGCTCGGTGTGCGCGCCAAGGCCCAGGTCGCGATCTACGGCTTCGCGCCCAACGAAGACGGCGAGAACTTCGACCTGATCGGCGTTCGGAAGATCGAGGGGATGGAGCGGATGCGTCCCAACGTGAACTGGCGCATCGCGCGCAGCTTCCGAACCGACGACGACGGAGCGCCCGTCCCTGACGGACCCGTTCCGCTCGGTCGGGCTCCGAAGTCCAAGGCGCTCGCGGGGCTCGCGGTGGTACCCGAGTTCTCGACGTCACCGCTGCCCGACCTCGCGCGCGTCGAGACTCCTTCTTCGACCGCGGAGTTCGAGATGCGCGGAGGCGAGGTCGGGGCGAGCGCGCGCTTCGACCTGACGACGGCGGAGCTCTTCCGTCCCGGCGAGACGCGCTACGCCGACGGACCCGGCACCGAGCGCGCGCGCGTGTTCGCGGGCGTCAGGGTCCCGTGCGATCTCCTGTACGTCGACCTCGTCGTGCATCGCGAGCTCTTCGAGTCCACGCGCCCGTCGGTCAACGTCGTGTCGACGCTGCACACCGGGATGGCCCTGGAGTTCCGCACGCCGGACGAGCTTCCGATCGAGCCGGAGTTCGTTCCGCTCGGCCGAGGACTCGAGCGAGTCGCGGATCCCGAGCGGCCGACGCACGCCGAACTCGTGCAGTGGGCGCTCGCCCAGGCGGGCTGGGACAGCGAAGAGTTCGACTGCTACCGGCTTCGACTGACGTATCCGCCGCTGCCGTCGGCGGTGTCGCTCGACTGGGTCCGCCCGAAGCGGCCCTGATCGCCGCGCTAGCCGCACCTATGCACGGATTGGCCAGCCGGTGTGGCGGAGGGGCTCATTCTGGTCGAACCTGCCGCTTCCCGTCAGCGAATCGGCGCCATCGTGCGTCGATCGGGCCTTTGCGCAGCGCGTCGGGCAACGGAT
>JBCCSK010000060.1:0-21223 GCA_039200205.1 Planctomycetota bacterium | reverse complement strand
GACGGCTGGAGCCTGCTACCTGGCTCTCCGGCGATTACCAGGGCCGGACTCTCACCGGCTAGTTCGACACAGCGTGCGGGCAGATCCCCCGCCGCACCCCACTTGGGAGGACGGGGGCTGCTCGCGTCAGGACGCACCATGGGCGAATGGTAGCGAAGGGGTTGCGTGTCGATTCGACCGACGCGCTCCGGGGCGGTTCGCTCAGTCCAGCACTCGACTCTTCCTCGGTTCGCTGATCAAGAGCCAGCACGTGAGCGCAACGCCGAGGGCGACGCTGGAGAAGATCGAGATGCCGATCGGATCGATATGCCCGATCAAGACGACGGCGAAGAGCGCCCCGAGGTCGGCGAGCACGATGACGACAGCGGTCGACCACAGGGCGGCTCGACTCCGCCGGAAAGCGATCAAGTACGACCCGACGAGAGCCACCGCTCCGAACCAGAAGAGATTGAACCCGTGCTGGCCGAAGGTCACGAGGATCGCTTCGACCTCGACTGGATAGGCGCGCGTCAAGGCACTCGAATCCGACTCGGGCGACAGTCGTTCGATCGACGAGATGCTCCCTCGTAGAGCGTCCCTCATCGCGAGGAAACCCGGGACCAGATGGAGGATGGCCCAGAGGAACCAAAGCAGAGCAACGGCCTTTTCAGCGACGGAACGGCTCACCTCGACCCTCCAGCGAGCGCCTGATCGCGCGGAGCGGCTGAGGATGGACTTCGCCCGCTCTGCACGAGGAGTTCCTCGGGTCGATCGGACTCCTCCGCGACTCCAACGCTGTGGGCGTCCTTCCGACGATCGCACTGGAAGTCGATGTCAGTCTGCGCCCGCACCACGGCGCAGAGGCGTAGGGCGCGGATCGAAGCGGTGACGTTCAGAGGCGGGTGAGCGGTCATGGCGGCGGCACGAGGGCCGGACTATCCGACTGGATACTATCCACACGGATAGGCGTCGCAAGGGGTCGCCCTCCAAAAGACCGGGTCAGCCGCCGACGGCTTCGAGCCCACCCAGCGTGGTCTCCAGGATCGTCTCCGCGATCAGCTCGACGTCGTCAGATTCCAGGGTGTCGAGATTCAGTCGACGAAGCACGATGCCGCGCGCGGTTCGGATCATCACGCACTGGAAGATGAGGTTGAACGCGAGGATCTCGAGCTTTCGCTCGTCCACGATCCTCGGGTGCATGGTGAGGATCAGTGCCTTGACGTACTCGTGCCCCGGCGCGAGCACCTTGTCGTAGTACTCGGGATCGGGTCCGCCGTCGCGAGAGACCTCAGCCGCGAGCAGGGCCATCGCGGTCGCCGCGTCGGCTCCGACCTTCGCCTTGTAGGCGACCACCGCGTGGACGAATGAGCGGAGCTTCGCCTCGGCTTGGGCCCGCGTCATTCCCTCGAGATCATCGGGATCGAAGTCCACCTGATCGACGCTCGAGCAAGCGCGGTAGAGCGCCTCCTTCGAACCGAAGTGATAGCGAATACTGCCGTGACTCACTCCTGCGTGCTCGGCGATGTCTCGCACGGAAACGCGATCCGGTCCACGCTCGGCGAACAAGCGCTCGGCTGAACTCAGCAGTCGCTGACGCACGTCAGTGTCAGAGCTTCTCATCAGGGATCGGCCAACGGCGGGGTCGGAGCCGTCTTCCTCCGAACGCGCCGCACGGTCCTCGCGACGTGATCCGCGCACACACGCCGCGGCCCACGAGACGGGAGGAGCCGATGGACCCAGCACGGTGAGCGACGCGCCTGGCAGGCGCGCGCGGCCCGTGAGTCTAGACGAACTCGCCTTTGGGCTCACTCCCGAAGGCCGTCGGCGCCGCTCGCACGTCGACGCTCGTGGCTCGAGAGCACCGCATCGAGCCCGGCGAGATCGCCGAGCACCCAGACGTCGACGATGCGGCCGCCGGACAGCTCGAACAGCGCAGCCCCTTCCCAGGAAACGTGCTCGCCCGTCGGAGCGAACCCGCGCAGATCACCCGTATGGCGTCCGCCGAAGCGCATGCGTGCGAAGACGCGGTCGCCCTCCACGACGGTCTGAATCTCGTCGCACCGGTACTCGGAGAAGGACCCGGTGACCTCCTCGACGTAGCGCCAGAAGGCAGCGTGTCCCGTGCGAATGGCTCCGAGCGAACCGCGGAATCGAACGTTCGGATCGAGGATCTCGTCGATGTGGGAACGGTCCCTGCGGTTCCACAGCTCGCTGTAGAAGCGGTCGACGGGCGGGGGAAGGGTCACGGGGCCGTTGGAGCGCGGGATCGCCGAGGTTAGCGAGTGCGACGTTGCGGCGGATCGGGTGCGTCGCGGGGAGAGCCGATTCCCGCCAGTCCCCCAAGGATGGCGAGTGCGAGCGCGGCGTTGGAGGCCGCGTTTCGATCCTGCATCGACTCGGAGCTCGCCGGAAAGACTCCCGGGAAGTCCACGACCAGTCGCCCCAGGATCGCCGCAGCTGCGAACGCGATGGCCCTTCTGTGGTGACCGAGGCTCGAACGACCGCGGTCGCGTGGGAACGCGGCGTAGATCCCGACGACGAGGAAGACACCGAGAAAGGCGAGGTGATCCCACGAGTACGTTCCTCTTCCGGACGGGCTCGACGCAGCGACGGCGAACGCGCAGAGAGCGACTCCGAGCCAGCGGATCGCGCCTTGCGCCGCAGGGCCCCACATCGGCTGGCGGGCCACGTGCGTTCCAGCAGCCGCGGTCAGGAATGGAGCGAGCATGAAGAAGTAGAACGCCTTGGACGTCAGTCCGAGGAGGATGGCCCCATTGGAGTGACGCTCGAAGTCAAAGGCGAAAGGCGCGACCATACGTCCCCAGATCATCGACGCGCCGAACATGAGGAAAGGCGTCACGAGTCGCACGGTTCCCGTTGGAATCGGCCAGAGGCTCGGCCCGCGGAACAGGGCGAAGGCAATCGGGAGCGAGAGTAGGACGACGTAGACCGCAGCGAGCGTCACGATCGGCGTAGGTCGACCGAGCTCCTTGGCAAACTCTGTTCCGAGCAGCGCGGTCACCGCAACGAATCCGACGACGAGCGCGAAATCGTTGCGCAGGCCCGCCCGATACTCGGCCCGGATCTCCTCCGGTGTGGGTGCAATGTCGGACGCGGGTCCACGCTGCCCCCGAATCGACTCGACACGTTTCGCGAGTTCGGCCACGCGCTGGTAGCGCTGCTCTGGCTCTCGTTCCAGCGATCGCAGCACCACCTCGTCGAGCCTGACGTCCACCGACACGCGCTTCGACGGAGGCGCGATCACTCCCTGGGGCACGACTCCGGTGAGCATCTCGTACAGGAGGATTCCGAGCGCGTAGATGTCCGCGCGATGGTCGACGCTCTGCGGCGCGTCGAGCTGCTCGGGCGCCATGTAGCGCAGCGTGCCCATCGCCTGATGCGTGTGCGTGAGGCGCGTCGAGGCCTCGTCGCCGGCGAGCTTCGCGATCCCGAAGTCGACGAGCTTCACGCGCCCCGACGCGTCGACGAGTACGTTCCCCGGCTTGACGTCGCGGTGCACGATGCCGAGCTCGTGCGCGTACTCGAGCGCCGCGCAGAGCTCCGGTGCGATCGCGAGCGCCTCCTCGGGCGTGAGCGTTCCGGCGTCCATCAGCTCTCTGAGGCTCGCGCCGTCGACCAGCTCCATCACGATCCAGGCGAGGTCGTCGTCCTCGCCGAAGCCGTGGATCGCGACGATGCCGGGGTGGTCGAGCTCCGAAAGAGCACGCGCCTCGCGCTGGAACCGAGCGCTCCACGCACTGCGGGACTCGGGCGGCGGCGCGATGACCTTCACCGCGACGTCCGTGCCCAGGTCGAGCTGACGCGCGCGGAAGACGACGCCCGTCCCGCCCCGACCGAGGCACTCGCCCAGCTCGAGACTCGTCAGCTTCGGGGCGACGCGCTCGCGAAGTTCGCGGGTTCGAGCATCGTCGCTGCGTTCGGCAGCGGCGCGGACGTGCTGGGCCGCGACGTTCGGATCGGTCGAATCGGTCATGGGTCGGCGAGCCGGCGGCGGACCGGCTCCCCCATCACGGAGTTCCGGAGTCGCCGTTACCGAGTTCCGGTGGATTCTCCGGCGACGGCAGCGAGCAGCACCTCCAGCTCGTCCGACGGGTCCTCGTCCACCGTGAGCGTCTCGCGCACGACGGCGAGGATCAGCGCCCGGTAGCGCTCCCGAAGCCGGTGGATCGCGACGCGCAGCGCGACCGGCGAGAGCCCGAGCCTGCCGGCGAGCGCGGCGCGTTCCTCGCGGTCGGGCGCCGCGTCGAGAGTCCGTTCCAGGCATCGAAAGAGATCTCCGTTCCCCTTCGCGATCGACTCGTCGAGCAGCGCGGCCCGCGCCTCGTCGAGCACTTGCCGCACCCATGCGCGCTCGAAAACGACGACGGGATCGGCGTCGCCCGTCGCGGCGACCTGATACGCACGCTCCCCGTCCACAGCGTCGAGCGGCACGCTCGGCGCGCGACCGTTCCGCCGGTCGGCCCGGGCGTGGTCGCGCACGTCTCGCTCGTAGTTGTCGAGCGCGGTCAGCAGCCAGCTCCGAAAGCGGCCGATCCGGGCTTCGATCCGCGCAAAGCCATCGCGCTCCAGGAGGACCTGGAACAGCCCCTGAACCAGATCCGAAGCTTCGTCCGGCGAGCGTCCACGCCGGCGCAGGTAGGCGTAGAGCGGCGGCCAGTACGCGGTACAGAGATCCTCGAGCGCGCGGCTTCGCTCGCCGTGATCGACGCTCCCAGCGCTCGAAACGAGCGTCCAGCGAGTGGTGCGAAAGCGGGCCCCGTTCACCGGTCCGAAGCCCAGATCGCGGCGGCGATCTCCCCGGTGTTCGCGTACTGCGAGTTCGTCATGACGACGATGGCGCGGTCCTCGTCGGGGAACACCTGCATGATCGTCCTCGTCTTCTCCTGGGCGCCGCTGTGGCCGATCCGCAGGCGTCCGTCGATCTTGGCGACGCTGAAGCCGAGGCCGTGCTGCGTGAGATCGCCGTCGCGCGCTCTCTGGACCGTCCACATCTCGTCGAGGACCTCGCGCGGCAGGAGCTCTTCACCGCAGAGCGCACGTGCGAAGCGCGCGAGGTCGCCGACCGTCGAGATGTAGCCGCCGCCGGGGAGCTTCCAGCTGACGTCCGTGTCGGTCGAGCGGATGACCTTGCCGAGGAACCGTCGATAGCCGACGGCGCGGTGCGGGATGTCCTCCCACTGGTAGTCCGGCCGGAACGAGATCATCTCGAGCGGCTCGGCGATCGACCGCTGCACCTGGTCCCAGTAGCTCGCCTCCCCGGCGCGCTGAACGACGGCGCCGAGCAGGATGTAGCCGTGCGTCGTGTAGGCGAAGCGCGTCCCCGGCTCGGCGACGAGCGGCGACTCCTTGAACGTGTCGAGGGCGAGGACGAGATCCTCGAACGGGTGCTCGACGTCGTACTCCCGCTCGGTCCGGACGACCTTGCCGTTGCGGTAGTGAACGACTCCCCCGAGGTGTCCGAGCAGCTGGCGGGCGGTGACCGTCCAGGGCTTCGCGGGGAACTCGGGCACGAGATCGCGCACGTCGGCGTCGAGGTCCAGCTCGTCCTCGTGGGCGAGCTGCATCGCGCGCACCGCGGTCACGGGCTTGCTGATCGACGCCCAGCGGAACATGGTCGTCGAATCGACGGGGACGTCGTCTTCGCGGTCCGCGTGGCCGAGGTGATACTCGCGGATCTCGCCGTCGACGACGGTCGCCGCAGCGAGGCCGACGAGCTCCTGGCGCTCGAACTCGCGGGCCAGGGCATCGGCGACCGCGTCGACCGCGGTCTCCTGACCGAACGCCGGAGCGACGAGAGCGATGAGGACGGAGCACGTCAGGGAGCGTCGCATGGTCTCCGCAGCTTACGGCTCGCGCGCGACGAGGTCGGTCCGCGCCCGCCCGCAAGCGACCGGATTGGCCTCACGCCCTCAGCGCTCGATCGTGGAGAGGACCCAGCCGGCCCAGTCGCGCACCGGGTAGCCCTCGGCGCGAAGCTCCATCCGCGCCTTCCAGAGTGCGTCGGGAACCGTATGGCCGTCCAACCACAGGAGCGTGTAGAAGCGCTCGAACAGCCGCCGTGCTGCGGCGTCGTCGACTCGCCAGAGACTCGTGATCGCTCGGCGTGCACCCGCCGCGTGGATCGCCGTGCGAAGCGACTCGATTCCCTGACCCGCGCGTCGAATGCCAACGCTCGTCTCGCACGCCGAGAGCACGGCGAGCTCGCAGGCGGACAGATCGAAGACCGCAAGCTCCTCTGCCGAGAGAATGCCCGGAACGCGGCCCAGGTCGTCACGACCGTGGTTCGCGCCGCTGAGCGCGAGTCCACAGAGCGCCGCGGGTGCGAAGCCGACGACGAGCTCATCGAGGACCGGCCCGCCGTAGCGCTTCCTGCCGGAAGGATCGCTCGACGCAAGTGCATCGCCAGCGAACCAGCCGTGTGTCGCTAGATGCACGAACTCCGCTCCGCGTACTGCCGCCGAGAGCGACTCCTTGTCGACGTTCACCCCTGTGAGGATCCGTGATTCCGCCCCATCGAACGCTGCCGCGTGGAGGGCCTGCAGCGTCTCGACTTCAACACGAGACTGGATGAGGAAGCCCAGTCGCGAGCTATCGGTTCGCGGATACGACGGCGCGGCGGCGGTCGGGAGGGCGGGTCCGGCCTCGCTCGGAGTCGGTGCGGCGTCGTATTCGATCGCGCCGACCGCAGTCAGCGCCGCCGCTCCGGTCCCGCTGGACACGCGGTCCCCTGCGCTGCTCAGACGAGGGCGGACGATGACCGTAAGCTCGTCGCCGACGAGCCCTTCTGTCGCCGGGAGGGCGTCGAGAGGGATGAGATGGACGGGCCCGTCCGCGACGATGCTCAGGCGCTCGACGTTGCCTTCGAGAGCTTCCAGAACGGGGTCGAGCAGTGCGGCGCGCAGCGCGATGGCACGATCGGACTCTCGATCGCCGGGATCGACGGGTTCGATTCCGCGCGTCGAACCTTCGAATACACGCACACGCCACCGATCGGCGAGAGCCTCGATCTCGGTCGCCGCGCCGAGATCGAGCCGTACGGGCTCTCCCGTTCGAGAGAGCACGAACGCGGTCAGTCGTGCCGGTCCAGGAAGCGGTCGACCGGTCTCTTCATCGATGACTGTCCCAGAATGCTGGAGGTAGACGACGAGCGCGTCTCCCTCGGCGAGCGACGCGGCAAGCGAATCGACACTCGCGGACGGAGTGCGGACTCCTCGCGCTTCGAGCGTCTCCGCGACCCGGGCCTCCGCTCGGTCCCGGGCGGCGATGGCAGTGCGGACACGCTCCCCCGCATCGTCGCGAGGATCGAATCGACCGGCCGCGAGTGCGTCGCCGAGCTCACCGCGCGCGCGTGCCACGGCCCGGACGGCCTCGGCGAGCTCGGGATCGCGCAGGAGGCTGGCGTCGACCCGTGGACCGATGGCGGTGACCTCGCGCGCAAGGACGACGAGCTCGAAGAGGGCCCGCTCACGGGCACGATCGCCACGAATGGTCGAGTGGAGAGCGAGAGCAATCGACGGCTGAACGTCCCGGAGCACCGCCGACGCTTCTCGACTCGACGTTCGCATCGTACGCACGAGGTGGTCGTGCAGTGCCGGGAGCAGGGCGTCGATGGCGGCGTCGATGCGCTTGCGATCCCCCTCCTCGACGGCGAACTCCAGGAGGTTGCTGAGTAGACCGAGCTCGGCTCGCGTTCTCACTCCGAGCGTCCGATAGCCGTCGAGCACTTCCTCGAGCACCGCTCGCGCTTCCACACGACGGCCAACGGCCCGCAGCGCCTCCCCATGAGCGAACCGGGTCGCCAGTCGCTCCGGGTGCTGATCGAGAGACTGGGTCGCCTCGCCCTCCTCGGAGAGTAGCGCCTCGATCTCCTCCAGCGCGCCTTCGGACGCCCCCGACGCGAGGCGGGTGACAGCGAGGTTGTAGCGGGCGCGGTGCAGCTTGACCGAAGGGCTTCCGTGTGTCCGTGCGGCCGACTCGACGAGCTGCTCGAAGATCGCGCAGGCCTCCTCCAGCTCACCCAGTCCCCTCAGAGCGAGCGCGAGGCTCGTTCGCCCGCTCGTGACGAACGGATGGTCCTCCGGAAGCAGCGCCTCGAGAACTCCGAGTCCACGCTCCGCTTCGAGGCACGCCGCGAGGTGATCGCCCGCTTCGCGCTCGACACCGGAGAGTGCGATCGAAGCCCGTGCGCCCTCGACGGCCAGCGGCCCGGTGGCACCCTCCGTCATCGACACGACGTCTCCGAGAAGTCGCCGAGCGGCCCCAAGGTCTCCGATCTGCAGACGCGCCTGCGCAAGATTGACCATGGGCCTGGCAAGCCCGCTCGCACCGGCTCCAGGCTCGGCGCGACGCCTCTCCAGCACGTACTCGAAGTGGGTGATCGACTCTCGAGTCCGGCCGGCAGATGCGAGCGCCGCGCCGAGGTTGAGTCGTACCGACACGAGCCGAGCGTCGTCCGGGCCGAACAGCCGTTCCCTGACTTCGTAGAGCGACTGGAATCGACTCGCGGCCTCTTCGAAACGCCCGGAGTAGAGCAGTGCGAGGGCGAGGTTCGAGTCGGCTCGCATCGCGTCCTCGTGGTCGCGCGGCCGCAGCAGCTGCAGCGCGGCCTGTTGAGGCTCGTAGGCCGCGAGCGCCAGGTCGACGTATCCCGCCTCCAGTGCCGCATCTCCGAGGTCACCGGCTGCGCGAAGCCCTGCCTCGCTCATTGGGTCCAGACCGTCGAGCTGATCGATCCAGCGGGCGATCGCATCCCGGGAGACGCGCTCACCCGCCGCGATGGCTGCTTCCCACTCGACGATGACGGGCGCGAGGCGCTCGGCGATCGCAACCGCCGTCGCGTCGTCGCTCGTTCGTCGTACGACGAGGCTCAACTCGGCTCCCCGCTCGCTCGCTTCGACCGTCGCTGTGACGACGCTGAGGCCGTCCCACTCGAGTCTTGCGAATGGCAGAGGTCGATCTCTCCCCCCGGTCATCGCGAGTCGGTCGTCGTCACCATCCTTCGTCAGGACGAGCGAACACGACTCGGTCGCCTGAGCGCCATCGAGCCAGATGACGTACGTCCCTGCCTCGGAGACGTTCAACGCCGACGTCCAGCGCGGGGGGTCGCCCCGCAGCTCGACCTGGACCGTCTCGATGGAGCTCGCGGCAGGCGACTCCGGGGGACAGAGCGCCGACGCGGCAACGATGAAGAGGCTTGCGGAGGCCACGCCCATGCTTCGCACTCTAGCCCGGAGTCCTCGACCGTGTCGCGAGAGGCCGCGACGGCGAAACGCCGGTCTCGAGGCCAAATCGCCGCCGACTCAACGGCGGATGACACGCTGGAGTGCCGCCTACGACCGGCGCGGAAGGGTAGGCCCGTAAGCTGCTCGGATGATCCCCTCTGGTCTCCTCCTCGTCGCCGCCCAGGCCGCAGGCGTCACGGGCCTCGCCGAGTTGCCTCCGATGCCCGCCGAGCGCATCGACCCCGCGCCGATCGAGTGGCTCGTCGAGGCCGCGCCCCACGCGGCGGCGGTGCTGAGAGGTCCCGGCGAGAACGACATCTCGCTCGACAACGGTCTCCTGCGCCGGACGTTCCGGATCACGCCGGACGGCGCGTGCGCGACGGTGGCCCTCGACGATCTCACGACAGGCGCAGCGCTGCTCCGCGCCGTGCGCCCCGAGGCGCGGCTCGCGCTCGACGGCACGCCGGTCGACGTCGGCGGCCTGACGGGCCAGCCGAACCACGCGTTCCTCGATCCGGCCTGGCTCGCTGCGATGGAGCCCGCGGAGGGATCGCTGCGGCTCACGGGACTGAGCGTCGGCCCGATCCAGCCGCGCCTGGAGTGGAAGCGCGTCCGGCACCACGCCCCGGGCGCGGCGTGGCCTCCGAAGGGCGTCGAGCTGGCCCTCCGCTTCTTGCCGGGGCCCGAGAGCGCGCAGGAGGGGCTGACCGTGACCGTGCACTACGCGCTGTACGACGGGATCCCGGCGTACTCCAAATGGCTGACGCTGACCAACGAGTCGAGCGAACGCGTCACGCTCGAGCGGTTCTCCAGCGAGATCCTCGCGGCGGTCGAGCACTCGTCGTGGGTCGAGACGCGAGGCGACGTTCGCACGCCGCCGCCGGACCTGCACGTCGAGACCGACTACGCCTTCGCGGGGATGACGCACTGGAACGCGAACGGACACGTCGTGCGCTGGGCGGCCGACCCCGAGTACGCGACCCAGGTGAACTACCTGCGCACGGCGCCCTGCTTGCTCGACGTCGGGCCCGAGCTCGGACCGGCCCAGTGGATCGAACCCGGCGCGACGTTCGAGACGTTCCGCACGTTCGTGATGCCGGCCTCGGGCGACCGCGAGCGACGCGGGCTGGCTCAGCGCAAGCTCTACCGGACGGTCGCGCCGTGGGTGACCGAGAACCCGCTGATGATGCACGTGCGCTGGTCGGACCGCGAGACGGTCGAACGCGCGATCGACCAGTGCGCCGCGGTCGGCTTCGAGATGGTGATCCTCACGTTCGGCTCGGGCTTCGACGCCGAGAACGACAGCCCCGACTATCTGGCCGAGCTCGCGAGCTTCGCCGACTACGCGCGAGCGCGCGGCGTGGAGATCGGCGGGTACAGCCTCCTCGCTTCGCGGAGGATCGAGCCGGCGAGCGACAACTGCATCCACCCCGAGACCGGCGAGCCGGGCGCGGACATCTTCGGCAGCTCGCCGTCGCTCACCTCGGCGTGGGGCCAGGCGTACTTCGCGAAGCTCCGGAGCCTGTACGACGCGACGGGCTTCATGCTGCTGGAGCACGACGGCTCGTGGCCGGGCTCACCCGACGCCGCGGCGCGCCCTCCGCTCCAGCGCGGGCTGGAGGACTCGCGCTGGGCGCAGTGGCGCGTGATCGACGAGTTCTACGCGTGGTGCCGCGGGCGCGGGATCTACCTCAACGTGCCGGACTACTACTACCTCGCGGGCTCGAACAAGTGCGGGATGGGATACCGCGAGACGAACTGGTCGCTTCCGCGCGAGCAGCAGGTCATCCATACGCGGCAGAACATCTACGACGGGACGTGGCGCAAGACGCCGTCGATGGGCTGGATGTTCGTCCCGCTGACCGAGTACCACGGCGGTGGCGCCGCGGCGACGATCGAGCCGCTGTCCGAGCACCTCGACCACTACCGCCGGATGCTCCGGAGCAACCTCGCCCTCGGCGTTCAGGCGTGCTACCGCGGGCCGCGCCTGTTCGACGCGCCCGAGACAGAGGCCGTCGTCCGTGAGGAGGTCGCGTGGTTCAAGGAGCACCGCACGATCCTGGAGGCGGACGTGATCCACGGCCGCCGCGCCGACGGACGCGGCCTCGACTGGATGCTCCACGCGGACCCGCACGGAGCCACGCGCGGCATGCTCGTCGTCTTCAACCCGACGCCGGAGACGATCGAGCGCACCCTGCACGTCGACCTGCACTACGCGGGTGTGCGGAACGTCGCGCGGATCCGCGCGGCGGCAGGCGCCCCCATCGAGAGGCCGCTCGACGGGACGACCCTCGCCCTCGACGTCACCGTCCCCGCGCGTTCGATGGAGTGGTTCGCGATCCAATGACCCAGCAGCACGCATCGTCGCCCGGCCTGTCACAGCGAGGCGCCGCGCTCGCAGGCAGCTCGCCGCTCGCGGACTACATCGTCGAGCACTTCGCGCGCTCCGCGCCGGGATCCTCCCCTGACTACGTCCCGCTCTGCATCGCCGAGAACGGGCTGGTGGCGGACCTCGTCCTCCCGCACCTGCGCCAGGCCTCGGAGGTCCCCGAGCGCGTCCTCGGCTACGACGCCATGGTCGGGACCCACGCGTTCCGCGAGCAGCTCGCCGCGTTCATGGAGCGCGCCTTCCTGGGACGGCGCTTCGCGCCGGAGCAGATCGCGGCGCTCGCGGGCGCGGGCACGGTGCTGGAGAACCTCTTCTACGCGCTCGCCGACCCCGGCGACGCGGTGCTCGTCCCGACGCCGAGCTACGCGGGTTTCTGGACGGACCTGGAGACGCGGGACGAGCTCAGCGTCGTGCCGGTTCACTGCTCGAGCGACGACGGCTTCCGCCTGACGGTCGAGCGGCTCGACGCGGCGCTGGAGAGCGCGGAGCGGAGCGTGAAGGCGCTGCTGTTCACGAACCCCGACAATCCGCTCGGCCGCGTCGCAACGCCAGACGAGATCGAGCGGATCGTGTCCTGGGCGGAGTCGCGGCGCGTCCACGTCGTGTTCGACGAGATCTACGCGCTGTCCGTGTTCGGCGAGACGCCGTTCACGAGCGCTGCGCAAGTACTTCCCTCCCTCGGCGAGCACGTGCACATCGTCTGGGCGTTCAGCAAGGACTTCGGCGCGAGCGGTCTGCGGTGTGGAGTCCTCGTCAGTGAGAACGAAGCGCTCCTGCGCGCCGTCGACGGGCTGTCGTACTGGGGAGCGGTCTCCGGCCACACGCAGTGGGTGCTGGGACGGATGATCGAGGACGGCGCGTGGGTCGATCGCTTTCGCTCCGAGCTGCGCGCGCGACTCGGCGCGACCTACGCGCAGGTCACCGCCGCTCTCGATCGGACGGAGATTCCGTACGTCCCCGCTGGCGCCGGGATCTTCGTGCTCTGCGACATGCGCCGCTTCCTCGACGCTCCGACCTGGGAGGCGGAGGACGCGCTCTGGCGGCGCATCCTCGATCGCGCGGAGGTCAACCTGACGCCGGGCTCCGCGTGTCGAATCGCGGAGCCAGGATTCATGCGACTGTGCTACGCGAAGGAGCCGATCGAGCGGGTCGTCGACGCGATCGAGCGCCTTGGAAGAGTGCTGATGTAAGCTCGCGCCCCGTGCGCATTCAGCTCCGTTCGCTCGCACTTGGCGCAGCTGCAGTCATCGCAGCTGTCGCCCTTCTGCTCCTTCGAACGAGCGAGCCGCGTTCCCCTGAGCCAGCCGGTTCGACCTCCCGCAATCAGCCGATGGACGGTGAACCACCGTCATCGACGGCGGCACCGCTCGCCTCGACCGGAGCAGCACGAAGGGCCGCCGGTCCCGAGACGACGGCTGCGGGCGCAGACCGTGACTCTGCCGCAGCGGAGACCGACCCGTCGGCTCGATTGGGCGGGGTCGTTCGCCTGCCTGGCGGCCTCAACGAGGTCGCGACGATGCGTGTCGCGCTCTGGAGTCGGAGCTACGAAGACGTCCGCAGCGGCGACTTCGAACCGCTGCGGGAGGTCGAGCTGGCGGAACAGCCGGACGGGACGGGCGCGTTCGAACTCTCCGCTCCGCCGGGTCCGTTCGTCCTCTCGGTGATCACGAAGGCCAATGGCCTCGCATCGAGCGTGCTCTACGGGAGCCTGGATGCTGGCGCCAGTCTGCTCGATCTCGAGCTGACCGTTCGTGAGACGACGCGCCCCCTGGAGGGGAAGTTCGTCGGGCGTGACCTGCCCCATCCCGAAGCCCTCTTCATCGATGCCCTTCCGCTCCGCTGGAGGGAAGTGCTCGAGGACCGTCGAAGCTCTGCTCTGAGCCGCGAACACGTCGGAGTGCGACTGACTCCGGGACCCGATCACCGGTTCACCTTCGACCGGGCGCTGGCCGAGGAGTGGACGCTTCGGTACGGCGCCTTCGGCAGGAGGCACGGAAGCGTCGGGGTCGCCGCCGACCAGACGGCGGTCGAGCTTCGGCTCGAGGCGATCGCGGATCTCGAGGTCCGTCTGGAGCTCGAAGGAGATGTCGACGAGTCGTCCATCGAGGTCCGCGCGCTCCAGGGCGGCGATCAAGAGTCGGCGTCGACCGAAGGGCGTCGCGCACGGTTCCGGACGCTGTTCGAGGACGAGCCGCTCGCGGTCCTCGCCTGGTCCGCGGAGTGCGGCCCGACGGCCGTCTCGTTCGACTCCGTCGAGGATGCGCAGGGGGCCGTGATCCGGCTGACGCCCGGTGCGCCGCTCTCGGGGCGCGTGCTCGCGAGCGACGGATCCCCGTGCGGCGACGCCTACGTCAGGGTGACGGGCGGTCCGGCACTGCATCCTCCGGTCGTTCGAGGCTCGACGGAGGTGCTCGCCCTCGCCGACGTCGCGCGAGCCAGGACGGATCCAGAGGGACGGTTCCGGTATCCAGCCCTGCCCGAGGGTGCGTACGCGCTCGAGGTGACGCCCGCGATCGTCGCGCCGCGCGAGACGTTCGATGAGCGACGAACGGGTCCGCGAGAGCATCAGCTGCTGCTGACCGCGCCCGCTGCTGGAGCCCTGGCAGTCGAGGTCTTCGACCTTCTGAGTCGCGAGCCGATCGAGGAGTTCGAACTCTGGATGACGCGGAGGCAGGACGACGAGGGCCGACGGGGCTGGCGAGTCGACGCACGTCGGGGAGAAAGCGTCGAGCTCGCCGGTGGTCGCTACATGCTCCGCGTCGCTGCAGAAGGCTACGGACCGACGGAGCTCGAGCTGAGCGTCGAAAGCGGACAGCGAACGGCCCGTACGGTCCTCCTCACCCCGACCGCTGCGGCGACCCTCCAGTTCGTCGACGAGGTCGGGAGCCCCCTTCCGCTCCTCGAGTTCCAGCTGATCGGTCCGAGCGGGAAGCTCGTTCTCTCGCGCGTCACCGGAGACCGCGTCATGAGCGGGAGCTTCTGGACGAACGACTCGGGCGTGGCTGCACTGACCCACGTGCCCACGGGCTGGTGCCGAGTCGAACCGCGTGCGGATGACGTCCGCGAAGGTGAAGCGGGTAGGACGTTCGAACCCGCCTCGATCTGGATTCCTCGCGATCGCAGCGAGCCGATCCGGTGCACGCTCGCCGTGAGGTCCGTCCGTGCGGAGGCTCCGCGGTTCGCCGTACTCACCGTGAGAGGTGCGGAGCGCTACAGCTCCGGTCGACTGGAGACTCCGAGCTCGCCCGACGAGCTGCCGCCGGTCTCCGCCCTCCCGAGTCGAATGACCCTGGAAGTCCGGCGGCCGAACGGGACGGCTTTCTCGACGTGCACGCTCCAGGTCGAAGGGGAGACCGTCCGCGTCACCACGACATCGTCGGGGTCAGAGTCGAGCAGCGAGTTCTTCACGACGATCGGAATCGCCCCCGTCCGTCTCCTCGTCCCATCGAAGCTCGACGGGATCACCCTGTTCGTGGAGAGTCCGAACGGCTCCGCCTCGATTCCGTTCCCCGATTCGTTGGCGCCGCGGGAACAGCCGTGGGTTCTCGTTCTGGAATAGCTGGATCGGTCGTCACGCCTGCGCCGCTGACGCGGCCTCCACCAAAGTGCGCGCGAGTCGCTACCGTGTCGGCCTCCTATGACCGACGCGAGCCAGCCCCCCATTCGAGTCGCCCTCATCTCGACCGGCGGCACGATCGAGAAGACGTACGACGATCTCCGCGGCGTCCTCACGAACGAGATCAGCGTTCTCGAGGTGATGCTGTCGCGCCTCGAGCTGCGCGGCATCGACCTCGAGCGCGTCTCGCTCATGAACAAGGACAGCCTGGAGATGACGACGGAGGACCACGCGCTGATCGCTGAGACCGCGCTCCACAAGGCGCGCGAGTTCGACGGCGTCGTCATCGTCCACGGCACGGACCGTCTCGCGATGACCGGGCACGTGATCTACGAGCGCGAGCCGGAGCCGCGCGTGCCGATCGTGCTCACCGGCGCCATGCGGCCGTACGAGCTGCGGAGCACGGACGCGATCCAGAACCTCGTCGAGGCGTTCCTGGCCGTACAGCTCGCATCGCCCGGCGTGTACGTCGCGATCCACAACACGCTGCTGTCGTTCCCGGGCGTCCGGAAGGACCCGAAGCTCGGGACGTTCGTGAAGGACTAGCGCGCTTACGCAGCATTCACGGAGCGGGAGCAGGAAGCGGTGCCGGCGGCGGGGCGCTCGTCGAAATGAACGTGTGAGCGGCGCGTACGCTTCACGTCACCCCCATCCCCAGCTCTCCATGAAGGCCCGATCCATCCTCCTCGCGATCGCCGTCGTCGCCATTGGCGCCGTCGCGTGGCTCGCACTGCGCTCCCCCAGCCGGCCCGCGGTCAACGACGTCGTCTCGATCGAGGTGCCGCGGACGGACGAGCCGGAGCCGGAGCGCAACGACGAGCTGGCGGGCGTCACCGACGCCGCGGGAGCCGGTGGCCGGATCGCGCGGCCGATGGAGATCGAGGAGGTGGCCGACACCTTCCTCGCGAGCGATCACCCCTGGGCGGGTCAGCTCGCCGGGGTGAAGGGCCGGCTCGTCGAGGAGGACGGGACGCCGGTGCCAGACATGCGCGTCGAGCTGATCGAGGCGGACCTCTCGGTCCTCTTCAGCTCCGAGCACAGCGCGCTCGGGCGCGAGGAGCCCGAGGTCGCCGAGGCGTTCACGAAGGAGGACGGGACCTTCTTCCTCGGAGGTGCGCGCGACGTCGGCTTCCACGCGCTGAACATCGATCGCGGCGGCGGGCGGGCGACGATTCGCGTCATCGAACAGTCCCTCGAACACGGCGAGGTCACCGACCTCGGCGACATCGTGATGGACACGTTCGGCACGCTGATCGGCACCGTCATCGACGAGGACGGCGAGCCGGTTCCGGGCGCGCGCATCCGCGCGACGGTCCTGCCCGAGATCGTGATGCAGACGGGCATCCTCGACGCGCGCGAGGGCATCGTCCTCACCGGCAAGGACGCCGAGAACCAGGCGTTCGAGGTGCCGCCGGTCGCCTTCGCGCTCTTCGAGCGCCTGCCGATCCCAACGACGTACACCGATTCCAACGGCGCGTTCCGGCTCGAGGGCGTGCCGGTCGGGCTCGTGTCCGGCGGGGCGGACAAGGAGGGTCACGTCGCAGCGATCCTCGGTCCCGTGAACGTGACCCCGAGCGAGGTCGACGTCGGCGAGCTGGAGCTTCTCTTCGGCCGCAACGTCACCGGCAAGGTCACGGACGAGCTGGAGGAGCCCGTCGAGGGCGTCGAGGTCGTCGTCGGCGCGTACCACCCGCTCTTCCCCGTCGCGATCATGCAGCCGGCGGGAGGCTCGGACGATGCGGGGCTGTACTCGACCATCGGAATCCCCGAGGACGGCCAGCTCGTCGGTGCCGTCCGCCGCCACAAGTCCGAGTCGTGGCAGGTCGTCGAGGGCAAGTTCGGCAGCGACTCGATCGACTTCGTCCTTCCCGCGGCGCTCCGCCTGACGTGTCGCATCGTCGACGAGTCCGGCGAGCCGGTCGAGGGCGCCGAGGTCCGCATCCGGCCGAGCTTCGAGGAAGGCAACGAGATGGCCTTCGTCGCGAACATGGCGATGCGCGGCCGCATGCCGATGGCGCAGACGCGCGCTTCGGAGATCGAGGCGGGCACCTACGTGGTCGAGGACCTGAAGCTCGGCAGCTGGCTCGTCGAGGCCCGCGCCCCCGGGCGCGCGATCGTGCGCGACCAGATCACGCTCTCCGCGGAGTCGCAGGAGCTCGAGCTCGTCGCCCCCACCGGCCGCACCGTGCGCGTCGTGGTGACGGACGAGGTGACGGGGCTCCCGGTCCCGGCCGCCCACGCGTCGCTGCTCGGCCCCGAGGGCTTCTTCTTCACCGCGTTCGCGTCCGGGTTCACGAACGAGGAGGGCGCGACGACGCTCGGTCCCCTCAGCCCGACCTGGCACGAGGACGCGAAGGAGGACGCCGCCTGGCTCGAGGACATCGTCGTCTCGGTCGAGCATCCGCAGTACGGCATGGCGAAGGCCGACGTCGCGGAGGACGCGACCGAGATCGCCCTCGCGCTGCCTCCGTCCTGCACGGTCGAGGGTCGCGTGCACTGGGCCGGGGACTCGCCGCTGAACGTCTACATGGTGACGATGCGCTGGCGCGACGACGAGGACGCGTTCGCCCAGGCGACGATGCTGCCGAAGACGGGGCTGACGAACCTGGAGGGCAACTTCCGCATCACCGGACTCGCGCCCGGCGAGTACGAGATGTACGTCCTGGAGCGGTATTTCGACGGGAACCCGATCAAGCTGATCCTCGATCAGCGCGAGCCGAACATGATCGACCGGCGCGACGTGACGCTCGATCCCGAAGAGCCCACCTACGTCGACGTCGAGCTCTCCCCCGAAGGCCTGGGCCCGTCGGGACGGTTTGCCGGCAGGGTGACGGTCGACGAGCAGCCGCTCGTGGGCGCGGAGGTGACGATCGGCAACCGCGAGCCAGAGGTCCTGTTCACCGACTCGCTCGGTGAGTTCGAATCGATCGAGTACTCGGTCCTGAAAGGTCTCCGCGTGACGATCGAGGGCGATGTGCCGCTGCCGGACGGGTCGACCGAGACGCGCCAGATCTACCGCGACTGGAAGCGCCCGAACGCGGACGAGGTCGTGCGGATCGACCTCGACCTCGCGTACACCTATCTCACGGTCCAGGCCGTGGACAAGTTCAGCGGACGGCCGGTCTCGGACGTCGAGGTGAAGATCGACAGCGGCGGCCCCTTCCGCCGCAACCGGACGACGTTCGAGACCGACTCGAGCGGGCTCACGCAGGTCCTCCTGGCGGACAAGTCGGAGCACCAGCTGGTCGCGACGCACGAGGGCTACTCGCGCTCGACGGCGAAGGTCAAGGCCTCGATGGCGGAGGACGGCAAGCCGGTCCGCATCGAGTTGGAGCCCCGGATCCCGTGCGCCGGCACCGTGCGCTTCGTCGACGGCACGGAGCCGCCGAGGGAGATGTGGATGCACGTGACCACCTCCGGCTTCGAGGACTCGTGGACGCAGGTGAGCTCGGAGGAGATGACGTTCGAGTTCGAGGGCCTGGTCCCCGGGACGTACAAGGCCGAGCTCTGGGGAGGACCCAGGCGCGGGATGCTCGAGGCGAACTTCGAGCTGCCCGAGGGCGGAGACGTGAACCTCGTGCTCGAGTTCGGCGAGGAGAGCGAGGACGAGGACGACTAGGACGACCGGATCGAGCACCAGATCGTCGTCCTCTCGTCCGATGCGGAGGCGACGGGGCTCGACGTGACGACGCACGCAACGCGCGGCTGGCAGCACGCCACGCTTCGTCCCCCAGGGAGCTGAGGCGCCGATCGCGGACCGAGGCGCGAAGCCGCCTCGGGCGCGGGCTCGAGGAGCGACGTTCGGCCCGCGTGTGCGCCAGGACGGATCGCCCCACGAAGAAATCGTGGGTGATGCGTGACGCGGCGGCGGGAGAACGAATGAGGCGCCCGCCGACGGCGTCCGGCAGCCACTCGCCGCGCCGTTCGGAGAACTCACCACGTCCCGAACCTGCGCTGTCATGGACCGCCTCAGCCTCATCCTCCCCACCGTCACTGTCCTCGCCCTCCATTCGCCTGCGTCCGCTGCCCAACAGGAGATCGCAGGGAACGCCTATCCCGCTCCCGCTCACGTCCTCTACGACGTCGCTCCGGACGGTGCCCTCGTCGCCGCCGGAACGAACTACAAGGCGCGGGCGGACGGGATGGGCTTCACGTTCACTCCTTTCCTCGGCAGCGACGCTCCGCGGAACTTCCCCGTTCGGTTCTCGGTCGTCTCGTTCGAGACGGACGGGCGCAGACACGCGGTGGATCCCGAGGCTGTCGTCTCGCGCGACGGCAACGTCTTCACCCTGAGGCGGAACGGCGTCGAGGCGCGCTACACGCTCTCGCCGAACTCCGTGGAGCAGGCGTTCGTGATCGACGAGCCAGGAACGGGCGACGTACGCGTGTCGCTCGCCGTCGACTCCGAGCTCGAGATCGCCAACCGCGCGACCGGCCTGGCGTTCGAAGGAGCGCACGGTCGGGTCACCTACGGCGCGGCCACCGCGTTCGCCGAGGACGGCCGCAGCTGCGCGGTGCACGCGATCCCCAGTGCGACCGGCCTCGACCTCGTCGTTCCATCGGGCTTCGTCGCATCGTGTGACGGTCCTCTACTCATCGACCCCGTCATCTCGTCCGGCGTGCTGTCGTCGCCGAACGCGGGCTGGACCGAGGTCGCGAGCGACGTCGGCGCCGACGAGGACCTCGGCTACGTCGTCGTGATCGAGCGGTCGTTCTCGGCGACCGACCACGACATCTTCGCGTATCGGCGCAGTACTCTCGGCGCGTCCGTCACCGGAACGTTCGTGGGGTTCATCGACATCTCGGACGAGGACTGGCGGCAGCCGAGCGTCGCCGGCCGGAACTCGGGCAACGAGTTCCTCGCCGTAGCGCGCGCCGGCACGTCACCCTCCACTCGAATCGTCGGGCGCGTGATCGACGGCGACGGGTGGACGGTCGGCTCGGCGTTCGACCTCTCCGGGTCGTCGCGCGCGAATGCGCCGGACGTGGGCTCGGACCGCGCGGGCTCGTTCTTCCTGCGCCCCTCCTGGTTCGTCGTCTGGGAGGAGGAGCCGCAGGTCGGCAACCGGAACGTCCTGGGACGGCAGGTCCGCGAGGGTGAGTCGCTCGGCACGGTCACGACGTTCGCGGGAACCTTCATCGACGAGTTCGCGCCGAAGCTCGGCGAGACCGCCGGGTCCAGCACCTCGTCCACGGACGTCCGCTACACGCTGGCCTACCGCCGGGACGCCACGACCGGCTTCGATCTGATCGTGCGCCAGTTCGATCGTTCCGGCGCGACGGTCGAAGGACCGACCACGATCGCAACGCCGCTCCTGCTCGCCGATCACGACGTCAGCGGTCCTTCCGATGTCATCGTCAGCAACGGCGAGCGCGCGTACCTCGTCGTGCTCACGAGTCGTGCGCTCTTCGGGAACGCGCGGTCTCTCCAGGCCCTCGTCTGCGGCGGAGCGGAGCTCCTCGCGACGACCGACATCTCGGAGATGACCGGGGACCAGATCGGCGAGCAGCAGATGAACGCGGCCGTCGCGTGCGACGGCAACCAGTGGCTGATCGCCTATGAGGAGGTCCCGGAGAACGCGGGTCAGACGAACGTGATGTTCTGCAGCGGCAACGTCGCCGGCGATCGGTTTGGCCTCGCAGAGCGACGCCAGCCGTTGAGCGTGACCCCGCAGAGCGAGGTGCGTCCTGCCATCGCATCCATCTGGGAAGGCGGCGGCGACGGCACCGGCGTCGGGATCGCGCTCGCCACGTGGACGCGTGAGTTCGCTCCCGGCCTCACGGGAGCCGCGAAGATCCGCTCGGACTCCGCACTCGTTTGCGGGACCCAGTACTGCGCGCCCACTGACAACTCGACGTTCCGTCCTGCCTGGATCTCCATCACCGGGACGACAAACACGAGCACGCTGAAGGAGATCAGATGTCTGGACCTTCCTCCCGGCGCCACGACCTACGTCCTGGTCTCGCGCGAGACCGGCTTCGTGCCCGGCGTCGGCG
>JBCCSK010000059.1:0-21247 GCA_039200205.1 Planctomycetota bacterium | reverse complement strand
TCGTCGCCGCCGTAGCCGAGCTCCTCCAGCTGCATCCGCCGCTCGTCGACGGCGGTCGCGTCCTTGAGGCTCTCGGGCCGACGGGAGCTGCGCCACGCCTCCTCGAGCGACGACAGCATCTCGGCGCCGGCCTCGTCTCCGCCGAGCTGGCTCTCGCCCGTTTCCACGAGGCGCTCGCCGAGCTCCATCAGGCGCCCCTCGCCGTCCTCGACCGCGTCGTCGAACGACCACAGCACGCGGCGGTCGCCCCGGCGCAGGGCGACCAGGTTGTACGTCCGCCGGAACGTGCCGTCGTCCTTCGGCCACAGGCCGAAGTGGAGGAGTGCGTGGTGGTCCTCCGAGGACACGCCCTCGCGCCAGTCCTCGTCGATGAGGTCGACGCGGTGGTGCACCGTCGTCGGCTCGACGCCGGCGGCGGCGAGGACCGTGCCCGGCAGTCCGCGCAGGGGCACCGGGCTCTCGAAGCGCTCACCGATCGGGACGCCGGGGCCCGCGATCACGAGCGGCACGTTCAGCGTCTCGCTGAACAGCTGGCGCGCGTGTCCGATCGCTCCGTTCTCGCCGAACTCCTCGCCGTGGTCCGCCGTCACGACGACGACGGAATCGGCGAGGATCCCTCGCTCGTCGAGCCCGTCCATGAGTCGCCCGATCTCCCGGTCGACGGACGCGACGCAGGCCTCGTAGGCGACGGTCGCCCAGTCGCACCATGCGAGCAGCTCGGCGGTCGCCTCCGGGTCGCCCGCCATCATCCCCCTCCCGAGGATCTCCTGCTCGCGCATGGGGATCGGCGAGGGGGGGAGGGCGAGCCGCACGCGCTCCGCCTCGGCGGGCTCGTACGGCCAGTGGGGGTCGAACAGGTGCAGGTAGAGGAACAGGCGCTCCTCGTCCGGCGCCGTCCCGCGGACCCAGTCGAGCGCGGCGTCCACGGCCTCGTCGGCGGGCGCCTTGTCGAGCTTCTCGTACGAATCGAAGCCGCGCGCGAAGCCGTGGTCGGCCTCCATGAGCGGGTTGCACACGACCGCCGCGCCCCGGAAGCCCGCGTCCTCGAGCGCCTCCGCGACCAGCGGGACGTCATCGGGGATGCGGTTGAAGAGCTGCGTCGTCGTCCCGTGCTCGAACGGCGTCATCCCGCTCAGGAGCGAGACCGTCGCGGGGATCGTCCACGTCGACGGAGTCTGCGTGCACTCGAAGAGGACGCCGCGCTCCGCGAGCCCGTCGATGACCGGAGTCAGGTCGTCCCGGCCGCCGTAGCAGCCGAGCGCGTCCGCGCGCAGCGTGTCGACGACGATGACGACGACGTGCCGCGGGGGCTCGACGGCGCCTGCCCCGCCTCCGCACGCGGCGGCGAGCGCGACGGCGAGCGCGAGGGCGGGCGGGCGACAGGGCGGCATGCCGCCGAGACTACCGGACGCCGAGCTCGCGGCGTCCGAGCGCCTCGCGCAGCCAGTCCCGCTCCTGGACGGGGCTGAGCGGGATGATCCAGCGTCGCGCGGGACGCGTGTTCCACGTCTCGCGCCAGGCGCGGTGCTCCGGCGTGTCCGGGAAGCTCTCGGAGTCCGCGTAGGGGTAGCCGCTCATGCCGTGGAACGGCAGCGGCTCGACCTCCAGCGCCTCGTGCGTGTTCGGGTCGCGGTCCTTGGCCCAGCCGTCGAGGAAGACGAGGTAGTCGCGGCGGAAGCCCTCCGGCACCGGCGGCAGCTCGCGCGCGTCGAAGCGGATCGTGAGCGCGTCGCCCGAGCCCATGATCACGAACCGATCGTCGATCTCGCCGAGCAGAGGCGTCACGTCGCCGTAGCGCGTGTACATCCCCGGGTGCTGGTCCCAGCGGGGGACCTCCGCGAGTTCGTCCCAGTCGAAGAACAGCGGCAGGTCCGAGCGCTCCGGCTGGATCGGCGCGGAGAAGCCGCGCGTCCACAGGCGCGTTCCGACGGGCTCGAGCGACGTCGTCACGATCTCGGCGTCGTCGCCGCACGTCGCGAGCTCGATCCGGTCCCAGTAGAGCTCCAGCGTCGAGCCGATCCGGAGCCGCGGGTCGTCGCGTCGCACGACGTCCGTCACGTCGACGACCATCGTCTTCGTCTTGCCGGCGGGGAAGCCGAGCGGCGGACCCGCCGGGACCCACGCGCCGTCCTCGCCGGGAATCGACAGCGTCGGCGGGACGAACTCGACGCCCGGCGTGCGCGCCGCGGCGACGTTGACGCTCGCGTCGCTCCAGAAGAACCAGCCCGTCGCGACGAGCCGGATCTTCGTCGCGCCCTCCAGGTCGGCGGGGTCGAACTCGAGCTCGAGGAAGTGCGGCTCGGCCAGGCCGAGGAACTGCCCCGCGCGCCGCTCGAACGGCGTCGGGTGACGGAAGTCGAGCTGCCGGATCTCGTCCGTCCAGTCCTCGCCGTCCGAGCCGGTCGCGCGCTGGACGAGCGCGGTGCGCTCGACGACGTGCGTGTGCGCCTCGGGGAACGGCGGGAACGTGAAGCGCTCGTTCGGGTAGATCTCCGTGCCCGTCGGGTGGTCGATCACGTCGAGGCGGACGCGGTCGAGGTAGGTGACCTCGCGCAGCTCCTCGGTGAACTGCAGGACGAGCTCGCCGTCGTCGTTCGGCACGAGCTGGTCGCCGCTCACGAGCACGTACTCGTCGTGGTCGGGCGGTACGAGCATGCCGGGCGCCATCGGCAGTCCGAGCGGCGTGATCCCGATCACGTCGCTGATGAACTCGAACGTCGTGCCATTCCACGTGTACAGGAAGGGGCACGAGCCGATGAGACCCTCCGGCTGGACGCCGAACCCGCCGTTGTCGAGGAAGTACTCGACGCCCTCCTCGACGTCGAGCTCCTGCTGGACGACGCCGTTCGGCCAGCGGACGCGGACGATCTCGGCGTAGTCGCGGTCGCCGATACCGACGACCTCGGCGTCTCCGCGCAGGTAGATCCGGCGGTAGAGCTCGCGGGCCCTCACCTCGAGGATCGCGCCGACGGCCTGGCGGTTGTCCTTCTGCCCGACGAACTTCAGGTACAGCGCGCGCCCCGACGCGTTCGTCGGAGACAGCGCGATCAGCTTCGTGCCGGCCACGCGCAGCACGTCGAGGACCAGCGTCCCGTACGGGTCGGGGTGATCGATCTCCCGAACGTCGATCGGACCGCGCGCCCCCTCCAGCTCGGGCAGGTCGATCGCGGTCGGGCTGACGAGGCCGATGCCTAGGATCGCCGCTCCGCCGCGGCCCGGCACGCCCCAGACGATGTCGTAGGCGCCGTCGAGGTCGAGGTCGGTCGCGACGACGCCCTCGCCCTCGGGGACCTCCGCGTCGATCTCGATCGCCTCGAACGTCCCCGCCGGGGTCTGGCGCAGCCACGTCGAGCCGTCGGTCCCGGGAACGAAGAAGTCCGGCCGCGCGTCCCCGTCGAGGTCGGCGAGGACCGGCTCGCGCGGGATCGCGTTCCCGCCCAGCGCCGTCGGCGCGACGTCGACGAAGAGGCCGCGCCGCTGCGAGTCCATCAGGCTCACGCCCTCCGGGCCGCCGTAGGCGAGGTCGACGTCGTTGTCGTTGTCGAAGTCCTCGACCGCGCACCAGGTCGCGGGCCGGGACGGAAGCGTCGCCTCCTCCGTCGCGTCACCCCACCCGCCGCGCGGGAGCTCCTCGCCGTCCTCGATCGTCACGCCCGCGCCGTCGTTGCGCAGGAGGCGCGCGCCGAAGTCGCCGACGACGAGGAGGTCGAGGTCGCCGTCGTGGTCGAAGTCGACGATCTCCAGGTCGCGGATCGTGCCGTCGAAGGTCGGGAGCTCCA
The DNA here is from genome assembly GCA_039200205.1 of Planctomycetota bacterium. Lineage (GTDB taxonomy): Bacteria > Planctomycetota > UBA1135 > UBA1135 > Saltatorellus. Next base: position 17,468 of record JBCCSK010000059.1, on the reverse strand, counting down.
CGGGGGACAGCGCCCATGTCTCTCCCTCGAGCTCGTCCGACTGCTCGACGAGGACGAGCCCGGAGCCCGCCACGGCGACGACGTCGAGCGTGTCGCCGCTGCGCTTTTGGTTCAGGTCGATGACGCGGAACGGGCCCGTCACGCCGCTCTCGACGAGGGTCGTGACCTCGACGTCCTCGCTCGTGCGGCTCCGTGTGTGGACGCGCAGTGCGCCGTCGGCCACGGTGACGACGTCGGGAGTCCGGTCGCCGTTGACGTCGTGGACGCCGAAGTGGGTCACGCCATCGGGGAGCTCGGCGATCGTCCGCGGCTCCGCGAACTCGAGCGGCTTCGGCTTCGACTCGGGGAACGTCCCGTAGGGCGCGGGCGGTTCGACGCGCGCGAGCTCGCCCTGGTCGAGGTCGAGGTCGCCGGCCGCCTTGAAGCCGCGCTCCTCGGAGATCGACAGCCACAGCGTCTCCCAGAACTCGAGCTGCTCGTCGTCCTCGCCGAAGTTGTTCTCGAACTGGTAGCGCTGGTAGACCGCGGTGACGTACCACTGCAGGCCGTTCGGCAGGCCGAGTTCGACGACCTCCTCCAGCAGTTCCTGCGCGCGCGGCAGGTCGTCGTCGTCGCCGAGACTGCGCAGCGCCTGGCTGAGCCCGATCTTCGAGGGCGGATCGTCGGGAGCGCTGGCGAGCACGCCCTCGAAGCGATCGCGCGAGACCTCGGGGTCGCCCTCGTAGACGGCGATCCGAGCGTTCGTGTACCGCGCGGCGAGCGAGTCGGGATCGCGCTCCAACGCGCGGGCGATCGCGGTCTGGGCGGCTTCGAGATCGCCCTGCCGCAGCGCGATCTGCGCCATCGTCACGAGGTCCGCGGCCTCGGCATCCTCGCGCTCGACCAGCGGCTGAAGCTCGGCCATGGCCTCGGCGTACTCGAGCTTCGCGAAGAACACGGCGACCCTCTCGCGTCGCAGCGTGTCCTCGATGTCGGGTCGCTCGGCGGCCGACGTCGGAGGGCCGGCGGGGTCGTCGCCGCCGCAGCCGGGTGCGAGCAGGGCGAAGAGGAGGGCAGCGGCGAGCGTGGGACGGAGCGCGTGGATCGGGAATCGCAGCATGGGTCGGCGTCGTCTCGCGCGGCGGCGGACGTACCGACGTAGCGTGGAGGCGAGCGACGCGGGGAGCAAGGGTCGTTCGTGCGGGGCGGCCGAGCGATTTCGCACGGGGCTGTCGAAATGCGACCTCGGATTTCGTCGGGGCGCTCGCGTGCGTACGTGCGAGAATGACGGCCATGGTCGACGCCCAGACCGCCCGGACCGACGCGGCGATCGAGGACGAGCGCGCGCGGGATCAGGCCGACGGGAGGCGTCTCTTCCTGGCGCTGCTCCTGTGGGCGGCAGTCGCTGCGATCTCCGTCGCCGCCTCGCGTCCGCCCGCCCCGCTCCCGTTCGAGTCGACCGCGGACACCGCGTCCGGTGCGCGGGCCGTCGCGATCCTCGGTCGCCTCGCGGGCGGAGAGGGGGAGATCGAGGCGTCGCCGCGGCCGGTGGGGACCGAGGCGAACGCTCGCTGTCGCGACAGGATCATCAAGGAGTGCTGGCGCGTCGGCCTGTACCCCGAGGTCGACGAGAGGTTCGCCGTCTACCCGGAGGAGCGCGCCGGGGGGACGGTGCGGAACATCGTCGCGCGCCGGCGCGGCAGCGGCGCGTTCGTCGAGCCGGGCCGCGCGATCCTCTGCATGGCGCACTACGACTCGGTCGGCGCAGGACCGGGCATCTCCGACAACCTCGCCGGCGTGGCGACCCTCATCGAGGTCGCTCGCGCCCTCGGCGCGAGCGGCGGCACGCGCCGGGACGTGATCTTCCTGTTCGAGGACGCGGAAGAGCCCGGACTGCTCGGCGCCGAGGCCTTTGCGGCCCAGCACCCCTGGGCCGCGGACGTCGGCGCGGTCGTCAACCTGGAGGCGCGCGGGACGAGCGGGCCCAGCCGGATGTTCGAGACCGGCGCCGGGAACCTGTGGGCCATCGAGGCGTTCGCGGACGCCGCGCGTCGGCCCAGCGCGTCGTCGGTGTCCGTCGAGGTCTACCGCCGGATGCCGAACGACACCGACTACACGGTGTGGCGTCGGCGCGGCGTCCCCGGGCTCAACTTCGCGTTCATCGGCGACGCCCACCGCTACCACACGCCGCTCGACGACCTCGACCACGTGTCGCCGGACTCGGTGCAGCACCACGTGACGAACGCGATCGACGCGATCCGCGCGCTCGACGCCGCCGAGTTCCCGGTCGAGCGCGGCGAGCCCGTCGCGGCGCTCGGGCGCGACGCCGTCTTCTTCGACGTCGCCGGCCGCAAGCTCTTCAGCGTCCGCGTGCGCACGATGCGGATCCTCGCGGCGCTGACGCTGGTGCTGGCTCTCTTCGGCGTCGGCCGCGCCGTCGCTGGGCGCGCCGTCCGCTCGCCCCAGCTGCTCGTCGGATTCGTCCTCGTGCCGTCCGCGCTCGCGCTCGCCGCGGTCGCGGCGCAGCTCGATCGCCAGGCGATGGTCGCGCTCGGCGCCCCCGATGCGGCGTTCCCCGCGCACCCCCTGCCCGGGATCGCGAGCCTGCTCGGCGCGACGATCGCCGGCCTCGTGCTGGTCTCGGGCGGCCTCCGCCTCGTCCTTCGCGCCGCCGAGTGCGGCGCGATCGTCCTCCTCGCCTTCGCGGTCCTGGGCCTCGTCGTCGCCTGGGAGGTTCCGGGGGCCGCGCACCTCCTCGTCGTGCCCGCCCTCGTTCTCGGCGTGGCCGCGTCGGCGATGCGAACGACCGGCGACGTCGACGCGCGGTGGGGGCGCGCGGCCGTCTTCTCGCTCGGGACCGCTGCCCTCCTCTGGTCGGCGCTGCACGCGGGCGTCGTCCAGGCGTTCGGGGTCGCCGCGCCGCTGGCCGTCGCCGTGCCGACGATCGTCGTCGGCGCGCACGCTCTCCCGCTCCTCGTCCGCGGCTGGCGCTCCCTCTCGCCGTGGCTCGCGGCCGCGGCGGTCGCACTCGCTCTGCTCGCCGGAGCGCTCGCGAGCACGCTCGAGCCGCACACGTCCGACCGACCGGCGCGGCTGAACCTCGTTCACGTCCAGTCGTCGGACGAGGACGCGCGCTGGCAGCCGATGCGGCTCGACTCGACGCTTCCGTCCGATCTCGTCGCCGATCTGCGCGCGGCTGCGGGTCTTCCCATGCGGGGGGTCGAGACGTGCTCGGTGGCCTGGAGCGGCTACCCGATCTTCGCCGCCTCGGCCCGCTCGATCGAGGCCGAGCCACCCGCGGTCGAGATCGCAGGCGCGCAGCCGTTCGGCGACGAGGGCACGCTCGTGCGGATTCGCGTCCGCTCGCTCCGCGGCGCCGACCAGCTCGTCGTGACCGCGATGGGGGCCGCGTCGATGAGCGTCGGCGGCACCTCCGTTCCCCCGGGCAGCTTCCGCTTCCTCGGCCCCGGCGTCGAGCCGATGGAGTTCGAGGTCGTCGTCCCCGAGGGCGCGACGGTCGAGCTGACCGCGTTCGACACGCGCTTCGGCCTCGACGGTGTGCTCGCCGAGCGCGCGCGCTCGATCGTCGACGCGCGCACGACCGCGTTCGTCCCGTCGCACGACGGCGACGGTTCGGTGCTCGTCACGCGCGGCCTGCGACTGACCGTCGACGAAGAGGGTCGCGCGTCGCTCGGCGTGGCCGACGAGGGAGTCGAGGACGAATGACCTCGCTCGCACGGGTCTTCGGCGCGCTCGCGCTCGGCCTCGCCGCCGCGTGCGGCTCGGACGCGCCCGATCGCCCGAACGTCATCCTCGTCATCGCCGACACCCTGCGCTCCGACAAGCTCGGGACCGCGGGCGGCCCCGACGGCATCACGCCCTACCTCGATCGAATCGCGGGGGAGAGCTTGCGCTTCGACCAGGCGCGCGCGCACGCGCCGTGGACGCTGCCGTCGACGGCGTCGCTCCTGACGTCGCTGCACCCCGAGGAGCACGGCGCGGGCGGCCGCGTGCCCGACTTCACGGGCCTCGACGACGAGGTCACGACCGTCGTGCGCTCGTTCCGCGACGCGGGCTACGCCACGCACGCGATCGTCAACGTCGCCTTCCTGGACCCCGGCGTCTTCGGCGTGACGCGCGACTTCGAGACGGTCGACCAGGTCGCGTACGAGACGAACGTCGAGGTGCGCGCGGCCGGGCCGACGACGACGGCAGCCCTCGAGTGGATCGACGCCCACGCCGAGGACGGCCCGTTCCTGCTCCTCGTCCACTACTTCGACCCGCACTGCGTCTACGCGCCGCCGATGACCTTCCGCGAGCGCTGGGCGCGCCCCGAGGACCGCGCGACCGACTGGACCTTCGGAACGCGCGTCCAGATGGTCGCGATCCGCCGCGGCGAGCTCGTGCCGACGCGCGACGAGCTGGTGCGCGCCGAGGCGCTGTACGACGGCGAGGTCTCGTACCTCGACGCGGAGATCGGTCGCTTCGACGACGGGCTCGCCGCGCGCGGCCTCGACGAAGACTCCGTCCTCGTCGTCACCGCCGACCACGGCGAGGAGTTCCTCGACCACGGCGGCTTCGAGCACGGCCACACGCTGTACGACGAGCTCGTCCACGTGCCGCTGTTCGTGCGCGCTCCCGGTCGGCTCGAGCCGCGCGTCGTGACCGCTCCCGCGCGTCACATCGACGTCGCGCCGACGCTCTGCGAACTCTGCGACGTTCCGCTCGCGCCCTCGTTCGTCGGGCGCAGCCTCGTTCCGCTCGCGACGGGGGACGAGGACATGCCGCGCCCGACCCTTGCGCACGGGAACTTCTGGGGGCGACCCCTCACGAGCTGGACGTTCGACGGCTGGAAGCTCGTCGTCGACGACGAGGGGGCGATCGAGCTCTACGACCTCGCCTCCGATCCGGGCGAGCGGAACGACCTCGCGGCCGCGGAGACCAAGCGTGTCGCATCGATGCGCGATCAGCTCGACGCCGTGCGCGCCGGGATGGCGGCGCTGCGGCGGGGCGAGGCGCTGGAGCTCGACGACGCGAAGCGCGGCGTCCTGAACGGGCTCGGCTACGGTCGGTAGCGTCTAGCGGCAGTCGAAGTCCGCGACGACGAGCTGGATCTCCGTCCGACCGCGCCAGTGGTTCAGGCGCGGCGTGAAGACCAGATCGATCGGGCGCGACATGCGCAGCTCGTGCTCGCGCTTCGCGAAACCGAACGCGACGGCCTTGTGGACGGTCGCGCCGGACCGGACCTGGAGCATCAGGTGTTCGCCGGTCTTGCCCATGACGCGCGGCATGTCGTCGAGTCGGACGTCGCGTGCGAGGAGGACGGGCTTGGGGTTCCGCTCGCCGTACGGCTCGAGGCGCCCGAGCTGGCCCATCAGCGACCCGTCGAACCCGGCAAGGTCGACGACGGCGTCGATGTCGATCGGCGCGACGTCGTCGGCCTTCGGCAGGGAGCTCGCGCTCCGGACGAGCGCCTCGCGGAGACCGTCGATCTCCGACGCGTCGACCTCGCAGCCGGCCGCCATCGCGTGTCCGCCGAAGCGGCGCATGTGGTCGGCGCCGCCGCGCAGGATCGGGAGGAGGTCGACGCCCTGGACGGAGCGCGCGCTCCCGCGGCCGACGCCGTGCTCGTCGACGCCGATGACGAGCGCCGGGCGTCCGAAGCGATCGACGATGCGCGAGGCGACGATGCCGACGACCCCGGGGTGCCAGCCCTCGCTCGCGAGGACGAGGATCGGGTCGGTGGCCGAGCGCTCCTCGGCCTGGGCGTAGGCCTCTTCGACGACGCCGCGTTCGACCTGGCGTCGCTCGTCGTTGAGCACCTCGAGGCGCTCGGCGCAGCGCCGGCCCTCGGGCGCGTCGGACGCGAGGAGCGTCTCGACCGCGCGCGCGGCGCTGTCCATGCGGCCGCTCGCGTTGATGCGCGGACCGATCTGGAACGCGACGTCCTCGGCGGTGAGCGCGCGTCCGGCGAGGCCCGTGCGATCGAGCAGGGCGTGGAGCCCGGGCGCGGGCGCCTCGGCGATCGAGCGCAGTCCGAAGTGCGCGAGGACGCGGTTCTCGCCGACGAGCGGGACGACGTCGCAGATCGTCGCGATCGCGACGTAGGCGAGCGCTTCGAGGAGGAACTCGCGCAGGTCCGGCCGCACGCGCTCGTCGCCGCTCTCCAGCTGGCAGATCCGCCACGCGAGCTTGAAGGCGACGGCGGTGCCGCACAGCTCGCGGAACGGATAGGTCGAGGTCGCGAGCTTGGGGTTCACGAGCGCGAAGGCCCTCGGGAGCTCTCCCTCCGGCGGCTCGTGGTGGTCGGTGACGATGACATCGACGCCCTCGTCCGCGAGCGCCGCGATCGGCTCGACCGCGGACGTGCCGTTGTCGACGGAGACGACGACCGAGGCGCCGACCTCGCGCGCCTTGCGCACCGAGTGGTCGCCGAACGAGTAGCCGTCCCGCGTGCGGTGGGGGATGTGCCACTCGACCTTCCCGCCGAGGTGGCGCAGGAAGCGCACGAGCAGCACCGTTCCCGAGACGCCGTCGACGTCGTAGTCGCCGTGCACGAGGACGGTCTCGCCCGCGTCGATGGCGCGGCGCAGTCGAACGGCCGCCTCCTCGAGGTCGGGGAGGCCCTTCGGATCGTTCAGCGCGTGCAGCGACGGCGTCAGGATCGACCCGACGTCGTCGTGCGTCGTGTGGCCGCGGTTGACCAGCAGCCGCGCGAGGATCTCGGGCACGCGCAGCGCCCGCACGAGGTCGGTGACGTCCTCCTCGGCGGGACGGCGGATCCTCCAGTGCGAGGGAAGGCCGTCGCCGGTCCCCCCTGCTGCGTCGCTGCTCGCTGCGGCGGATCCGGTCGAGGTCGGGGTCGGCGCCATGGGTCCGAAGATAGCGAGGCCGGAAGTTGGGATCGAGCCTCGCCACGGGACGAGCGGGGGGAGGCGCGGTAACCTCCTTTCCCCATGAGTTCTCGGAAGCGGGCCGCGTCCGACCCTTCGAATCCCTACCGCGCGCTGCCGAGCGTCGACGAGGCGCGACGCGCCTTCGACGCCTCGGTCGCCGGAGACGAGCGTCTCGGGCACCTCCCCGATGCGGTGCGCACCGAGATCGTCCAGGGCGCGCTGGAGCGCCTGCGCGAGCGGATCGGCGCCGACGGCCTCGACGCCGCGGCGGTCGAGAGCGAGGTCGCGTCCGGGGCGTTCGACCGCTCGCTCGTCGAACTCGCGCGCGTGGAGGTCGGCCGCGGCGTCGTTCCGGCCGTCAACGCGACGGGCGTCGTGCTGCACACGAACCTCGGCCGCGCGCCGGTCCACCCCGAGGTCGCCGAGCGCATGCGCGCGGTCGCTTCGGGCTACTGCGTGCTGGAGCTCGACCGGTTCTCGGCGCGTCGGAACGAGCGCGATGCGCGGCTCGGCGTGCTGCTCTCGCGCCTCACCGGCGCGGAGACCGGGATCGCAGTGAACAACTGCGCGGCCGCCGCGTTCCTGATGATGCAGACCTTCGCGGGCGGCCGGGAGGCGATCGTCAGCCGCGGCGAGCTCGTCGAGATCGGCGGCTCGTTCCGCGTCCCCGACGTGATGGCGCGCGCGGGCGTGCAGATGGTCGAGGTTGGCACGACGAACCGCACGCGCATCGCCGACTACGAGCGCGCGATCACGGACGACACCGGCCTCCTGATGAAGGTGCACACGAGCAACTTCCGTGTCGTCGGCTTCACCGAGGAGGTCGAGCCGTCGGAGCTCGCCGAGCTCGGCCGCGAGCGCGGCATCACGAGCGGCTGGGACCTCGGCTCGGGCCGGATCGAGGTCGACGACGCGCGCACGCTGGAGGTCGTCGGCGACGAGACGGTCGTCCGCGACGCCGTCGCGTCGGGGATCGACGTCGTCGCCTTCTCGGGCGACAAGCTGCTCGGCGCGCCGCAGGCGGGGCTGATCGTCGGGCGGAGGGCCGCCGTGCGCGCGCTTCGCAAGAATCCGATCTACCGCGCGATGCGCCTCGACAAGTCGACCCTCGCGGGACTGGAGGCGACGCTGGAGCTCCTGCTCGCGGGCCGCGGGGACGAGATCCCCGCGCGTGCGCTGATGCACGCCACGGCGGAGGACCTCGCGCCCGCCGCCGCGCGGATCGCGGGCGCGATCGCGTCCTTGGAGGGCTTCTCCGCGACGCCCGTTCCGTCCGAGTCGCAGCCCGGGAGCGGCAGCGCTCCGACCGTGTTCCTGCCCACGACCGCGGTGCGGGTCGAGCACGCGAGCCTGCGCGCCGACGCTCTCGCCTCGCGGCTCCGGGCAGGCGAGCCGCCGGTCTTCGTGCGCATCCAGGACGACGCGGTCCACGTCGATCCGCGCGCCCTGCTCCCCGGCGACGAGGAGAGGCTCGTCGGAGCGTTCCGAGCCCTCGCGTAATCCCGGTTCGGCCCGGCTTCCCCGCGACCATCCCCGGGCTTAGAGTCGTTGTCGCGGGCGACGCGCTCGCGGCTTCCATGCGACTCAAGAAGAACAAGCGACTGACCGACTACGCGGCCTGCGCCGGCTGAGCGGCCAAGATGCCCATGGGGCAGCTCACGCACGTGCTGCGTGGCCTTCAGCAGTCGGACGATCCGCGCCTGATCGTCGGCCCGCAGACGGTCGACGACGCCGGAGTCGTCGTGGTCGGGTCCGGCGACGGGCTCCCCGACGGCGTCGAGGTCGCGCTCGTCCAGACGGTGGACTACTTCCCGCCGGTGCTCGACGATCCGTACCTGTACGGCGCCGTCGCCGCGGCGAACTCGCTGTCCGACGTGTACGCGATGGGGGGGCGGCCGCTTAGTGCGCTGAACCTCGCGGGGTTCCCGAAGGGCTTCAGCGAGGAGTGGATCGGCGAGATCTTCCGCGGCGGCTTCGAGAAGGTCGCGGAGTCCGGCGCCGTCATCGCAGGCGGTCACACCGTCGAGTCGCCCGAGCCCCAGTTCGGTTTCGCCGTCACGGGGCTCGTCGATCGCGCGGACCTCACGGCGAACGCCGGCGCGAAGCCGGGTGACGTCGCCTACCTGACGAAGTCGCTCGGGATGGGCGCGATGACGACCGCCGGGAAGTACCAGAAGGTGCCGGACGAGGCGGTCCGCGAGGCGGCGCTGCAGATGGCGACGCTCAACGACCGCGCGGCCGCCGCGATGAACGCGACGGGCGTGAACGCGTGCACCGACGTGACGGGCTTCGGCCTCGTCGGGCACTCCAGCAACATCTCGCGGGCTTCCGGCGTGACCTTCGTCTTCGAGCTCGGCGCCGTGCCGATCTTCCCCGGTGCGCGGGATCTCAGCGCGAAGGGCGTCGTGTCCGGAGGGGTCGGACGCGGCAAGGCGGCGCTGGCGGGGCGCGTGCAGGCCGCCGACGGACTCGACCCGGCGCTCGTCGACCTCGCCTACGACGCGGAGACGTCCGGGGGGCTCCTGATCGTGCTGCCCGAGGACCGCGCGCCGAAGCTGGAGGACGAACTCGCGGCCCGCGACGTCCCCGTCCACCGAATCGGGCGCGTCGAGCCACGTCGGGGTGACCTCGACGTCGACCTCGTCTAGAGGTCCCGCCCCCCTCGCGCACACGATCATGAAGCGAATCCACGCCCCTCTCGCGCTGCTGCCTGCGCTCCTCCTCGCCGCCTGCGCCTCCACCGACGAACCGGAGATCGAGGGGCCGTCCGTCGACGCGGATCCCGAGCCGATCTCCGTCCCGGCCCTCCTCGACGAGGCCTGGCAGCTGACCGTCGCGGTCGAGGGCGACGTGCGGATCAACGGCGTCGCCTGCGGCGAGCTCGACGCGGACGCGCCGGGCGACGAGATCGTCACCGTCGATCAGCGCGGCCAGATCCGGATGTTCCGGCTCGCGCTCGGCGACTTCGTCGAGATGAAGGTCGGCGCGCTCCAGGCCTACGGCGACGAGGTCGAGACCCAGGGCATGACCGACGCCCCGACCGGCGAGCTCGTCCAGGTCATCTGCGCCGACATCGTTCCGCGTGTGGCGGGCGACGAGATCATCGCGGTCGGCGTTCTGGAGGGCGGAGAGGACGACGGCGGTCGCGGTCTCGTTCGCGTCCTCGTCCGGTCGGGCCCCGATCGTGCGTGGCGCGAGTACCGGCATGTGACGCCCGCCCTCGTCCACGCGGTGGCGGCGGGAGAGATCGTTCCGTCGAAGCCGGGGATCGAGTTCCTCGTCGCGGGGTTCTGGGGGGAGGCCGAGATCGGCAGCGTCTCGACGATCCCCGGAGACATCCGCGTCACCTACGACCGCGCAGCGCTCACCCACAGCGGCAATGCGAAGGGCGCCTGCGTGATCGAGAACGGACTCGTTCTCGCGTGCGACGACGGCCATCTCGTCGAGTACCGCCGCGCCGAGCGCACCGGACCGCTCGCGCTGTACGACGACTACGACCTGGAGGCGCCGCTCGCGCGGATCGCGCCCTTCCCCGAGGGCGGCGTCGTCGTGTGTGACAACGACGGGTTCTTTCGTCACGTTCGCCGCGACCCCGAGCGGCGCGTCTCGCAGTCGACGATGCTCGCGCGCTCCGACAATCGCTTCCGCGGCGCCGTCGTGGGGGACTTCGATCCCGGCGAGCAGCCCTTCGAGGCGGCGACGGCGGGCTACGACGGCACCATCCGACTCGTGTCGTTCATCCCGACCGAGGGCGACCCGTCGATCGACTGGATCGGACAGCGCTACGCGACCTCCGAGAGCCTCCTCGCCCGCGACACGGCGAAGATCCACCACCTGACGTCGGGCCGGTTCGACGGGATGGGACTCTGCCTCGTCAGCTGCGGCTACTCCGGCGACGTCCTCGTCCTGTCTCGCACGGGCCAGTAGCAGCCTTTGACCTCGCCCGACTCCTTTCCGTCACCGGCGCCGCGGCGCGACGTCTACGCCGGCCTCGGCGGACTCGAGGTGTCGGGCGCCCACCACGGGCCTCCGCCGCTCGTCCTCGGCCATCGCGGCGCGCCGCGCGAGGCTCCCGAGAACACGCTCGCGAGCCTTCGTCGGGCGCTCGCGCTCGGCCTCGACGGCGTCGAGTACGACGTCCGCGCGTGCGCGAGCGGCGAGCTCGTCCTGTTCCACGACGAGCGCCTCGATCGCACGACCGACGCCCGCGGGCGGATCGGCGACGTCGACCTGCGCGAGCTCTTCTCGATCGACGCGGGCGGCTGGTTCGGGCGCAGCTTCGTCGGCGAGTCCGTCCCCGTGCTCGACGAGGCGCTCGGCCTGACCCCGGAGCGACGCGGCGTCGAGCCGCCGTTCCACATGATCGAGCTCAAGGAGCCGGGCCTAGAGCACGAGCTCGCGGAGCTCCTCGCGGAGCGTCGACCGCCCGTCCCGTGTCGCGTCGCGAGCTTTCGCCGCGACGTCGTGCTCGCGGTGCGCGACGCCGGGCTTCCTGCGATGCTGCTGGCGCCGAGCGCGACCGAGGACGACCGGCGCTTCGTGCGCGACGAGCGGATCGAGGCGTACTCGGTCGGCCCGCGCGGCTGGCGCAACGAGGTCGCGCGCTCCGACTGGTCGTTCACCGAGCGCTGGGCGTGGGCGATCGACGATCCCGAGGAGCTCCTGGAGCTCTGCCGCCTGCCCCTGTTCGGGCTCAACACGAACGAGCCCCACCGCGCCCTGGCCGCGCGGGCGCTCGCACGCCTCCAGCCGGAGGCGAAGCACCCGTACCCCGTGCACGCCCCGGAGCTCTACGTCGAGCCCGAGACGCTGGAGTCGCGCGGTCGCGGGGAGTGGTTCGGAGCGTGGGAGACCTCGGCGACCGTCGTGAACCCCTTCGGCTTCCCGGTGTCCGCGCGCGCGTCCGTCTTCGTGCCGCACGGCGCGTTCGAGATCGACGGCCTTCCGCGCGTCCTCGACCTCGAGCCGAACGAGGAGCGCACGATCGACTTCCGACTCGACGGCGGCGCGCGCATCCCTGGACCCGACCCTCTTCTGGGCGTGCTCCTGACCTGGCGCGAGGGACTCCCGCACGGCGACGAGGTCCGGCCCGGCGGCCAGCTCCTGTTCGACGCGCCTCTGATCCGGCGACGCGTCGCGACCGCCGACGGGCTCGCGCGCCGGCTGGAGATGCTCGCCGAGCGGCCCGGCGACCCGCAGGCGACCGTGACGGCGCGACGCTCGGGGCGCGAGCTCGGCCTTAGCCTCGAGAACCCCGGCGGTCTCAGCGACGCGCACCTCGTCGCGCGACTCGGCGGCGAGATCGTGCGCGGCGGCCGGGGACTCCGCCTGCGCCTCCCGGAGCGATTCGACGACGTCCCGCTCGGCGTGCCGTTCTCGTGCGGAATCGAGGGACGCGACGCGGACGGTGAGCTGCGTCTGCGCCGCTGGTCCGGCGGGATCCCCGAGGGGCTCGGCCACGGCGCGCCGGGCCTGCTCGTTCCGCTCGCCCGCGGGTAGCGACCGTCTCGCGCTGTCCGTACGGTCCGCGGCGCGATGATCACCGGCACCTTCCTCGACGAGATCAGTCACGACATCCCGTCCTCGAACTGGGGGGCGCTCGAATGGGCCCGCGACTTCGAGGCGATGCAGGAGGCGGGGATCGACACCGTCATCCTCATCCGCGCCGGCTACCGGGATCGCTGCGCGTTCCACTCCGAGGTCCTCCGTGAGCGCCACGGCTACCTGATCGTCCAGGACGACCTCGTCGGGCTCTTCCTCGACCTCGCCCGGGACCACGGCATGAAGCTGTGGTTCGGCACCTACGACTCCGGCGAGCACTGGATGCGCGGCGAGCACGCGGCGGAGGTCGAGATCAACCGCGCGTTCACGGACGAGGTCGTCGCGCGCTACGGGGACCATCCCGCGCTCGGCGGCTGGTACATCAGCCACGAGATCGACGCGTTCGACGAGAGCGTGATGCGCGTGTACGAGGAGCTCGCGGGGCACCTCAAGGGACTACGGGACATGCCGATCCTGATCTCGCCCTACCCGCGCGGCTCGAAGCAGTTCGATCGTCCGTTCACGCTCGACGAGCACGCGGAGCACTGGTCGCGGATCTTCGATCGCATCATGGGGCTCGTGGACGTCGTCGCGTTCCAGGACGGCCAGGTCGAGTACGCCGAGCTGCCGGCGTACCTGCGAACGAACGCCGAGCTCGCGCGAGCTGCGGGGATCACGTGCTGGTCGAACGTCGAGAGCTTCGATCGCGACGTACATATCCGTTTTCCGCCGATCGCATGGCCGAAGCTTCGCTTCAAGATCGAGGCTGCGCGCGAGGCCGGCGTCGATAAGCTCATCACGTTCGAGTGGAGCCACTTCATGAGCCCGCACTCGATCTTCCCCTCGGCCTCGGGCCTGCACCGGATGTACATGCAGTGGAAGCACGCCGCGGAGAGCGGACGCGAGCGCCATGGCTGACGCAGAACTCGTCGAACGCTGGAGAGCGCGGATCTCGGAAGAGCTCGATGGAAGCGTCGTTCCGTTCTGGATGACGCACTCGCTCGACCGCGACTTCGGCGGATACCTCAACTGTCTCGATCGCGACGGGACGGCGTTCGACGACAAGAAGCACGTCTGGATGCAGGGGCGCCAGGTGTGGATGCTCTCGAAGCTCCATGCGGCGCGCGGCGACGAGGAACTCCTCGACGCGGCGCGACTGGGCGTCGAGTTCCTGAGCCGCTTCGCCGTCGGGCCGGAGGGACGCGCGTACTTCGCGCTCGCGCGCGATGGCCGGCCGGCTGCGATGCAGCGCAAGATCTTCTCCGAGTGCTTCGTCGCGATGGCGTACGCCGAGTTCGCGCGCGCCAGCGGCGAGGGCGCCTACCGCGAGCGCGCGCTGGGGCTGTTCGATCGGATCCTCGAGCTCAGCCGCGACCCGGCCCGACTCGGCCGGCCCGTGCTCGCCGGAGAGACGCCGTCCCAGGACCTCGCCGTCCCGATGATCCTGCTCGACCTCGTGGGCCAGCTCCGCGGCGAGCCCGGCTCCGCGACGTTCGACGATCGCGACGACTACGACGCGATCGAGCGCGACTGCGTCCGGCGCGTGCTGATGCACTTCGACCGGGAGCGCAGGATCGTGCGCGAGACGGTCGGTCCGGACGGAGCGGTCCTCGACTCCCCCGAGGGGCGTCTCTTGAATCCCGGCCACGTCATCGAGGCGGGCTGGTTCCTCGCGACGTACGCGGCGCGCGCGGGGGACGCGGACCTCCAGCGCGACGCGTTCACGATGATCGAGGGCGCCCTCGACCTCGGCTGGGACGCGGACCACGGCGGCCTCTTCTACTTCCTCGACGCGGAGGGCAAGAGCCCGCTCCAGCTGGAGTGGTCGCTCAAGCTGTGGTGGCCGCACTGCGAGGCGCTCGTCGGGACGCTCGTGGCCTGGCGAGCGACCGGTGACGACGCGTGGTGGAGGCGCTTCGAGGAGGTCGCGGGCTGGACGTTCGACGTCTTCCCCGACCGCGAGCACGGCGAGTGGTTCGGCTACATGAACCGCGACGGCTCGATGTCCCAGCGCTTCAAGGGCGGGCCGTACAAGGGCTTCTTCCACGTGCCGCGCGCGCTGCTCCTGTGCGAGGAGCTCCTCGTCAGCGCCGCTCCGCCCGCCGATCGATGATCGCGAGGACCCGGAGGACGTCGTCGGAGGCGTCCTTCGGGACCCGGATCAGGTCGTTCGTCCGGCCGCGCGAGAGGCGCTTCGTCCCGAGCGGAGTCCAGCCCGGACCCGGAGCAGCGGGGTCGGTCCCCTCCGGTTCGCCCTCGGCGGGCTTCTCCTCGACCCAGATCCTGTACGTCCCGTCGGCGGGGGGGCGGACGCGCCACGCGACCTCGTCCCCGGCCGGCGCGGGCGCACCGACGAGCGCCGGCGGACGCCAGTTCGCGGACTTCCGCCAGGGCAGGCGCGCGCGCTTCGCGTAAGGGCCCTCGGCCAGCGCGACGGCGACGGCGCCCTCGTTCTCGATCAGACCGCGCTCGTAGAACCACACCTCTCCGACGAGGCGACGCTCGCGGTTCGCGGCGACCGCGCCGAGCGCCGTCTCGGGGTCGATGAGGTATTCGCGGAAGCTGGAGAGCGCGCCGGGGGCGATTCGATCGCGCTCCTTGTCGAGCCACTCGACGGCGAGCATCTCGTCGGCCATTCGCACGTAGCCCTCGGCGTCGCGCGCGTAGAGCTGGGGGTGGAGTGCGTCCACCAGCCCGCGCTCCAGCCACGTCGCCTGGTCCTGGAGGTATTCGCGCAGCGACCAGCCGGGCGCGCCCGGGGCCATCGAGAACGCGAGGTCGGGGCTGAGGTCGCGGACGTCCTCGCGCAGGCTGGCCAGGTAGTCGGTCAGGAGATCGGCGCGCCACTGGATCCACTCGGGGTCGCGGCAGTCCGAGGGCGGCGGCTCGCGGTGTTCGCGCCGGTAGCGCTCGACCGTCTTGGCGTCGTAGCCGGCCTCGACGGGAAGCGCCGGGAGTCGGTCGTCGCCCTGGACGCCGTCGACGTCGTAGTCGGTCGCACACTCGATGACGAGGCCGGTGATGAAGGCCTGGACCTCCTCGTCGAGGGAGTTCATCCACTGGAACCCGTTCTTCACGACGGGCTGACCCGCGGCATCGAGGGCCGCCCACTCGGGTCGCGCCTCCAGCGCCTTTCCGGGGAACGTCTCGTGGCCCGCCGCGAAGCCGTACTCGAACCACGGCACGACCTCGATGCCGTGGCGGTGCGCCTCGAAGAGCACCTCGGCGAGCGGGTCGCGCTCGCCGTAGCGCGGATCGATCGCGATGCCGGTGACCACCTCGGCGACGTCACTCTTGAAGAGCGTCATCCCCTTGCTCCAGACGACGGGGAAGACCACGTTCACGCCGGCGTCCGCCAGCGCCTGCATCTGCGCGCGTACGTTCTCGCGCGAGTCGAAGAACGTCGAGTGGCTGTTCGGGATCCACACGCCCCTGATCTCCGGCTCGCGCGCGAGCGGTCGTTCCGACTGGACGAAGAGCGTGGCGGCGACGAGGGAGACGGCTAGCATGCTCGCATCATGGCGAACGGCAAGGAGACGCGCGAGGTCGACGTCCTCGTGGTCGGCGGCGGCTGCTCGGGCTCCGCGGCAGCGATCCAGGCTGCGCGCATGGGGGCCCGCACGCTCGTCGTCGAGGAGTCCGCCTGGCTCGGCGGGATGATCACGGCCGCCGGGGTCAGCGCCATCGACGGGAACGAGGGCGCGCTCGGGGGGGGCCTCTTCGGCGCGTTCCGTCGCGCGATGGAGGACCACTACGGCGGCGCGGAGGCGGTCCGGACCGGCTGGGTCTCGAACACGTGCTTCGAACCGAACGTCGCCGCCGATTGGATCGCGGGAACGGTCCGGGAGAGCGGCGCCGAGGTCGTCCACGGCTTTCATCTCGCGAAGGTCCACCGCGAGGGCGATCGGATCGTCGGCGCCCTGTTCCGCTCCGGCGACGCGTACCTCGACGTCCGCGCCGAGGTCACGATCGAGGCGACGGAGTACGGCGACGTCCTTCACCAGGGAGGCGTGCCGTACCACTTCGGCCGCGAGTCGCAGTCGGAGAGCGGCGAGCTGCACGCCCCTGAGTCGAGCGACGACGAGATCCAGGACCTCACGATGGTCGCGACGCTCCGTCGCTTCGAAGGAGACGCGCCGCGCGTCGCGCTCCCCGTCGGCTTCGACCTCGGTCGCTTCGAGTGCTCGACGGCGGTCGACTGCTCACGCCCCGACGCGGCGTACTGGAACCACGCGCTGCACGACTGGGACAGCTTCCTGGGCTACGCGCTGCTTCCGAACGACCTCTTCATGCTGAACTGGCCGTTCCACTCGAACGACTACCCGGCGCAGGGGCTGTTTCGGTCGGCAGAGGAGCGCGCACGGACGATCGCGCAGGCGAAGGAGCGAACGCTCGCCTACGTGCACTACATCCAGACGACGCTCGGGCACCCCGAGTGGGGGCTCGCCGAGGGGATCTATCCGACCGACGACCACCTGCCGCTGATCCCCTACGTGCGCGAGAGCCGTCGCGTCGTGCCGGTGCGCTGGCTGCGTGAGCAGGACGTCGTCCCGGGCGACGGTCGCGGGTCGAACGCCGTGCTCAGCGATGGCGTCGCGGTCGGCGACTACTACCTCGACCACCACCACGACAAGGACCACCGCCCGCCGGGCGAGCGGCTCGGTGAGGACTACCCGCCGAACGCGCCGTTCCAGGTGCCCTACTCGGCGATGGTGCCGCGCGCGATCGACGGGCTCGTCTGCGCGGAGAAGTCGATCGGTGCCACGCACATCGTCAACGGCTGCGCGCGGCTGCAGCCCGTCGCGGTGCTCATCGGCCAGGCGGCCGGTGCGGCGGCCGCCCTGGCGGTTCGCGGTGGCGCGCAGCCGCGGGACGTCGACGCCGGCGCGATCCAGGACGTGCTGCTGGAGGCCGGCTGTCAGGTGGTCCCGGACGCGGAGGTCGGGTCGAGCGACCCCGATTTCGTGGGACGGCAGAGGGCGTTGCTACGCGGGGAGTAAGGGCGGACGACCCAAACCCGGTTTGGACCGTCCGCGCTAGCGCGGACGGTCC
>JBCCSK010000058.1:0-21292 GCA_039200205.1 Planctomycetota bacterium | reverse complement strand
CGTCGGAGGCCTCTACGCCGCGAACACGGCAGGCGCGATGTGCGGAACGCTCGCGATCACCTTCGCGATCCTGCCCGCGCTGGGCTTCCGCGTCACGACGATCGGGCTCGCCGCGCTCAACTTCGCCTGCGCGGCCGGGGCTCTCGCGCTCGGCGCGCGTCGGTCCGGCGCCGTCGACGCCGAGGAAGCGAGCTCGGAAGAGGGCGGCGAAGCCCGCGGGGCGTCGTGGGCGCTGCCGCTCTTCGCGACGGGTCTCCTCGGGATCGCGTTCGAGACGATCGGGATCCGGATGCTCACGCAGATCCTGGAGAACACGATCTACACCTTCGCGGTCGTGCTGTCGGTGTACCTCGCGGGGACGGCGATCGGCGCCGCGCTGTACCAGCGGCTGCTCAAGGACCGCCCGCCGCGCGAGACCGCCGCGTCACTCCTTTCGGTGCTCTCGCTGTGCTGCCTGCTCGGGATCTCGAGCCTCGATCTCGCGCGCGACATCCACGCGGCGATCGGCGACGAGCGCGGCTTCGCCGCGGCGATCCTGTCCGAGGCGGTCCTCGCGGCGCTCCTCTTCCTGGCGCCGACCGTCGCGATGGGCGCGACGTTCGCCGCGCTCGCGCAGGCCTTCCAGGAGAGCGATCGGACCGACCGCGGCGGCGGCCTCGGGCGCGCGCTCGCCATCAATACGCTCGGGAGCGCCCTCGCCCCTTCGCTCAGCGGCTGGCTGCTCGTTCCCGCCCTGGGCCTTCGCTGGGCGAGCGTCGCCGTCGCGCTCGGCTACGCCGTCGTCGCCTGGAGCCTCGGCGGCGCGCGCTCCGTCGCTCTCGTCGTCACCTCGCTCGGGCTCGTCGGCTGGATCGCCACGTCGGACCTGAGCCTCGTCGGGCTCGACGCGGGGGAGCGCGTGCTGGAGCGCCGCGACGGTCCGATGGCGACGGTGACCGTGACCGAACGGAGCAGCGGCGCGCGCGTTCTTCGCGTCGACAACCACTTCCGCATGGGCGGGACGCAGAGCGCGTTCCTCGAGCGACGTCAGGGGGCGATCCCACTCCTGCTCCACCCCGCGCCGCGGCGCGCGCTCTTCCTGGGGCTCGGCTCCGGGGCGACCGCGTCCGCGGCGACCCTGTTCGAGGAGCTCGAGGCGGACGGCGTCGAGCTCGTGCCCGAGGTCATCGATTCGCTTCCCTACTTCGAGCTCGTCAACCTCGGGATCGCGGACGCCGAATCGGTTCGACTCGGTCCCGCCGACGCGCGGCGCTTCGTCCGGTCGGCGTCGGCCGACTACGACGTCATCGTCGCGGACCTCTTCCAGCCCGCGCGGGACGGCGCGGGCGCGCTGTACACCGTCGAGCACTTCGAGGCCGTGCGGGATGCGCTGGCCGAGGGCGGCCTCTTCGCACAGTGGCTCCCGCTCTATCAGATGGACGAGGAGACCACCGCGACGATCGTCGCGAGCTTCCTCGACGTCTTCCCCGACGCGCACGCGTTCCTCGCGGCGTTCAACGCGGAGACGCCGGCCCTCGGACTCGTCGGATCTCGCGAAGGTCTGCGCGTGGATCCCGCCGTGCTCGAGGCGCGGATGCAGCGCGAGCCGCTCCGCTCGGGTCTCGTCGAGCTCGCGCTGACGGATGCGGTCGACCTCCTGGGCTGTCGCCTCGCGGGTGAGGCCGAGCTCGTGACCTGGGCAGCGGCCGGTTCGAGCGTGCGCAACACGGACGATCGCCCCGTCGTGATGTTCCACGCGCCGCGCTTCGTGTACGGAGAGCGCGAGCCGGGCTGGACGACGCTCGTGGAGATGATGGACGCACTCGACGCGCCCGCGTCGTCGGATCTCCTGGTCGACGGCCAGGACGATCTCGCGGCCCGCGTCGACGCCTACGCGCTCGCGCGCGACGCGTACCTGGAGGGCCGCGTCGCGTACGCCGAAGGCCGCGAGGGCGAGGCCCTCGAACGCTACGTCGAGAGCGTCGAGCTCTCGCGCGACTTCACGGTCGGCTACACGCAGGTCACCGCGATCGCCAACGCTCCGCAGCGTGCGACGCGCGAAGAGCTGCTCCGGGCGGTGCAGGAGATCTGGCGCCTGCGTCCCGACCTCGGCGACCTCCGCATGCTCGTGCGACAGCTCGGCGGGGAGTGAGCGCGCTCTTCCCTGCGTGGATCAACCGTCGATCGCGCGCACCGGACGGATTCCCGTGCCCTCGTCCGCGTGGGTCGCCGAGACGTTCATTCGGCCAGCGGAGCGCACGTGGAGCGCGGTTCCCGCGAACATCCCGCCGCGACTCACGCGGAGTTCGGTGTCTTCCCAGGGCGAGACGGGATCGACGAGGAACGAAGGGTCGTACCAGTCGTAGCCGTCCCGACACCACTCCGCGACGTTGCCGCAGATCTCGTGGAGTCCGAACGGGTTGGGCGCGTACGTGCCGACGGGTGCGTGGACGGCGTGTCCGTCGGCGAGGCCCGGCCAGTCCTGGATCGTAGGCCAGTCGATCCCTCGCTCCGCGGCCGAGTCATCCGCGATGTTGACGGCCTCCCTCCGGGCGAGTGACTCACGGTCGGCGCCCGTCCACCACGGCGTCGAGGTCCCGGCGCGTGCCGCGTACTCCCACTGCGCTTCGCTCGGGAGCGCGAGTCCCATGCGCTCGAGCTCACGCATCGCGTCGTACCAGGTCATGCGCTCGACCGGGTGGGTCAGTTCGAACGAGAGTCCGTTGGGAAAGAATCCGGGCTGGTAGCGCGACGGGTTGCTGCCGGTGAATCGCAGCCACTGCCCCTGGGTCATCTCGTACTTGGAGGCGAAGAAGGGAGACAGCTCGACCCGCGACATCGGGCGCTCGTCCTCGCGTGCGTACGGATCGGGATTGTGCGGACTGCCGAGATCGTCATCGGCGCCTCGCCAGAACGTCCCTCCGGGAACGAGGACGAACACGAGGCCGGTTTCTGCCGTCGGCTGGAGCTGGCCGTCGTCGTCTCGCTGCGGCTCTTCGCCGGTCGCGCAGTGCCAGAACTCCCAGAGCTCCGTCGCGGGATCGGGGCCGATCGGCACCCGGTCGACCTGCGGGGTGATCTCGAGCGCCCCGTAGGCCGGATGTGCTCGGATCGTGTCGATTGCTTCGATCCAACGCACGGACCACTCGCCCCGGTCGGCTCCGCGTTCCTCGAGGCGCTGCGCGAAGGCGAGTCGACGCGGGACGCTCCAGCCGTGCGCGGCAGAGGCCGCATCGGGCTCGGTGGAGAGGAGCCCGCTTGCGGGATCCTCGAGGGCTGAGAGTTCCCTGATCAGCCGATCGAGGTTGTCGTGCCACCAGCTGAGCTGGCTTCCGACACGGCCGTCGGGGAACGTTCTCTTCCGCGATCGCTCGATCTCGGCGAGGAGGGCGGCACGCTCGGTCTCCAGCGCGGAGAGGCGCTCCTCTGCTGCTGCGAGGCCTTCGGCGCTCGCTGCCGCTTCCACGAGGCTCTCCAGTTCCGCGAGGTTCTCGCGACAGTCCCTCTCGATCGCCTTCGGTCCGACGAGTGCGGCGACGGACGCGAACTCGAGCGCCTCGTCGTCGCGGCCGAGTTCGAAGAGCGCGCGCGAAGCGGTGATGCTGGTCCACGCGACCTGCGTGTCGTTCCCGGCGTCCTCGGCGAGTGACACCGCGAGCTGCGCCGCGGCGAGACCCTCTGCCTCGCGTCCGTACGACGTGCGCGTCGGCGAAACGAGCCGCCACGCCCAGTCGTTGAGCTGGTCGACGTCGCGCGGCAACGACTCGATGGATAGCTCGGGGACCGCGCGTGACTTGCCGTCCCGGCGCTGCAGCAGCGCGGCACGGCGCGCGACGATCTCGGAGTCGAGAGCCGCGATGCGAGCGCGAGCCGAGGGATCGTCGGCCTGCAGGGCGCCGTCGACGTCGCTCTCGGGCAGCGCGTCGCGTCGCAGCTCCTCGAGCTTCTCGCGGTGCTCCGGAAGCTCTGCGACTAGCGTCCGGGCCCGGTCGATCCACTCCTCGTACGCTTCGATCTGCGCGGGGTGCGGCGGCCAGAGTCGGTCCGCCTGCTCGATCAGGCGGTCGTAGTCCTGGAGGGCCGAGAGCCGCTTGACCGACGCGATCTCGGTCCGGAGTCGCCCGCGCTCGTTCTCGAGAGACTCGTTCGCGCGGACGTTCTCGACCAGGAGGAAGGAGATTGCGACGAACGCCGCGGACGCGACGAGCCCGACGAGCGACTTCGCCGGGTTGCGCCGAGCCCACAGCTCCAGCTTGCGCACGCGGCTCGGCGGACGCGCCATGATCGGTTCACTGTCGAGGTGTCGAGCCAGGTCGTCGCTCAGCGCGGCCATGCTGGGGTAGCGCCGCTCAGGGTCCTTCTCCATGCACTTCCCGGCGATCACCGCGAGGTCGCGCGGACACTGGGAGCGCACCCGAGTCGCCTCCGGGGGGTCGTGGTGGAGCACGCGCTCGGCGATCTGCTGCGTCGTATCTCCGTCGAACGCCCGACGTAGCGTGAGCAGCTCGTACAGGACGACGCCGAGGGAGAAGATGTCGGTGCGATGGTCGAGCTGGCTCTTCCGCGCGCGAACCTGCTCGGGGCTCATGTAAGGCCACGTCCCTGCGACCTCGCCCGTCACCGAGAGGAAGGCGTCTCCGACGACGCGGGCGAGACCGAAGTCGGCCACCTTCGGTCGTCCCTCGAGCGTCATGAGGATGTTCGACGGCTTGAGGTCGCGGTGGATGACGCCGACGTCGTGCGCCGCCTGGATCGCCGCGGCCGCGTCGCGGACGATCTCGGCGCTGCGGCGGTAGTGATCCTTCGAGACGGACTCCGCGCGCCGAACCTCGTCGAGGAGATCGCGGAGCGTGCGTGCGCCGGGGACGAGTTCCTGCGCGATCCACGCGAGGTCCTCGCTCTCTCCGTGGGCGAGGGTCGTCACGATTCCCGGATGAAGGACGCGGCTTCCGGCCTTCGCCTCGCGCGCGAACCGATCGAGTGAACGCGCGTCGACTCGATCGGGAAGGACGAGTTTCAGAGCGACTGGGCGCCCGAGCTCGATCTCCTCGGCCGCCCAAACCTCGCCCATGCCGCCCTTCGCGATGAACGAGCGGACGAGGTAGGGCCCGACGACTGCCCCTGCTGCGATCGCTCGGAAGCGCGGTGCCCGATCGGCTTCGGCAGCGCTCAGCGTCGAGGGCGTCGAGCTCCTGCGAGCCGCGTCGAGATCGAAGAACGCGTCAAGCTCCTTGCATCTGTCGAGCAGCTCGACGGCTCGCGCGACCTCGTCGGGAGCGAGCTGCGCGTCGTCTCGTTCGTCGAGCCAGTGCCGGAACGCGTCCGCGTCCAGCGGGCGGCCTTCGTCGAGGAAGCGGCCGAGCAGTGAATCGAGCGCGCTCTCGTCACGCGGTTCGGACATGGAATGCGAGCCCGATCGTCACGAGCTGGGCCCACAGACTACGGCACGTCCGGCGCGGCGGTTGGCAAGTCGTTCGGCTGCGGCGTGGTGTGACACCCTGCTGCATCGACCTCGACTCGCCTCGCGAAGAGCTAGCGTCCTCTGTCAACCTCCGCCGCAAAGCCCGATGATCCTCGCACTGCCGCTCCTCGTCGCCGCCGTCCAGTCCCCTGTCGCAAACGGCCTCCCCGGCGATCTGGAGTGGGTCGACGCCGTCGACGCTCCTGCGACGGAAGGGGGCGACCAGTTCGGGCGCGCTGTCGCAGCCGGCGGCGAGCGCGCGGTGATTGGCGCCTGGCGCAGGGCCGGCAACACGGGTGGCGCCGACGTTTATCGGTGGGAGGGCGGCCAGCTCGTTCACGAGGCGATCCTCTCGCCCTCCGACGGCTTCCCGGGCTCGATGTGCGCGACCGACGTCGCGATCGACGATGCGGGGGAGATCGTCGTCCTCTCCGCGCTCGGCGACAGCACGCAGGGCCAGAGCGCCGGCGCCGTCTACGTCTTCCGCCGGACCGCGACGGGATGGGCCGAGGACGCGAAGCTCTTCGCGCCGGACGCGTCACCGAACGACGGATTCGGCGCCGCGGTCGCCGCCGGCGGCGACGTGATCGTCGTGGGGGCGCGCACGGTCGACGTCGCGCCGTCCTTCTTCCAGGCCGGGGCGGTCTACGTCTTCGAGCGGAACGGCGCCGGATGGGACGCCGGCACGCGCTTCACGGCCCCCGACCTCGACATCGGCGACCGCTTCGGCGAGACGCTCGCGCTCGACGGCGACTCGTTCGCGGTGGGAGTCGCCGCCAAGGACAACGAGTTCGGCGACAACGCGGGCGCCGTGTACGTCTACTCCCGCGGGCCGTCGGGGTGGAGCCTCGATGCGCGCGTCGTCCCGCCGGGCCTCGCCGCCGGCGAATCGTTCGGTCGAACCGTGGCGCTCTCGGGGAACCGGCTGCTCGCCTCGTCGAACGTCGTCGGCGGGCCGGCGATGTCCGGGGCCGTCCACGCGTTCAGCCGCGCTTCTGGGGCCTGGGTCGAGGTCGATCGGTTCCGGTCACCCGTCCCGAGCGCGTTCGACTTCTTCGGCGAAGCGCTCGCGCTCGACGGGCGCCGCGCACTGGTGGCGAGCCGCGAGGGCGACGATCCGACCCGGACCGCCGTCCACGTCTACCGCCTGGGATGGACGGGCGCGGACTGGAGCCAGACGCTGGAGCAGTCCGTGCCCGCGGGCGCGCACGTCTTCAACGGGTCGGACGTCGACCTGACGGGCGACTTCGCGCTCGTCGGCGCGGCGCTGCACGCCGCGATGGTCGGGGCCGACCCCGGGTTCGCCGACGTCTACCGCATCGAATCGCTCATCGATCGCGCGAGGACACCGCGTCGGACCCGCCGCTAGCGGCGCATCGGGTCACCCCTGCGTCGCCGAGATCTCGACCACGATCTCCTCGTCGGACTCGACCTCGATCTCCAGCTCGATCCCGCTGGTGGCGATGATCGACGACGTGAAGAGGTTCGCGGTGCCGACCAGCTCTCCCTCGACGGTGACGAAGCGGCCGGCCTCGAGGTCCCAGTCGACCTTCACCTTGCCCTCCAGGGTCCGCTCGATCGTCGCGTCCGAGTAGGTCTCGCTCGCGCCGCGTGCTTCGGCTTTCTCGTCGAGGTCGTCGGTGATGTCGATCTCGCCCTCGACGTCGATCGCGAGCTCGATCCGGGCGAGGCGGCGGCCGTCCTCGTCGACGATCTCGCTCAGCGTCGCGTCGACGCTGCCGTCCAGCTCGGACCAGCGGCCGATGTCGCCCGCGTTCGGCACGACGATCGAGATCGCGCCCTCCTCGGGTGCGTCATCGCCTCCTTCATCGACGTCGAGCTCGCCGCCCGGGAGGAGCAGGGCGTCGACCACGGCGACGGGCACCTCCCAGCCGTCGCCCACCTCGACCTCGTCGTCCGGGAGGATCATCGCAAGGTCCATGTCGGGGTCGAGCGCGTCCAGCCACTCGTCGTCGCCCGACGAGTCCTCGTCGAACGAGCGTGACCACTCCTCGGCGTCCGCGTCGTACTCGAAGCGAACATCGCTCCCGGCGAGCGCGCTCGCGCCGTCGTCCGAGCGCACCTCCATTCCCTCCGATTCCTCGAGGCCGTCGATCTCCGTATTGGTGTCGATCGACTCGTAGGAGCGAACGAAGAGGGTCGGAGCGCCATCGGCGACGCCTTCCACGCGATCGATGACCTGGATCTCGATCGTCGCGCTGCGGGTCGAGTCGCTCCCGATGTCGCGTCCGTCCCCGTTGATCCCGAGCGTGGCTTCGTTGATCGAGCGGGTGATGTCGACCGACCACGAGCGCGTGACCTCGGACCCCTCGTCGTAGGCGAGGCGGGGCGTGTCGTCGATCAGGGCGAGGGCGGCCAAGGGCGCCAGGGCGAGGAGCGAGGCGGGTCGGAGCATCGGCGGGGAGAAAGGAGGGGGGGACGCGGTCCGTGCGGGCCGCCTCGGTCGGGCGGCGTGGACAAGGGTACGCACGACTACCGAGGTCGTTTGCGGTCTCCGCGAAATGGGGGGCGTGTTTCGGAGAAATCGGCCGGCCCGCGAACGCGGGGCGACGGGCGTCGCTTCTCGGATCAGCCGGGCGTCGGGGTGCTCACCGGGAGCGCCGCCGACGGCCCACGGCAGCCGAACCACCCGCCGCGGCCCCGACCGCCCGGCGCCTTCCCCCGCGTCCTCCAGGACGCCAGAACGATGGGCCACATCGCGATCCAGAACCCCTCCGTCTCCGCCGACCAGGTCTTCGATGTCTTCCAGCGCGGCCTCTCGCAGCGCTACGACGTCCGCCGCTCCGCGCTTCCCGCCGTCGACTTCATCGTTCGCAAGAGCGCACTCGTCGGCGTCGGCGTGAAGCTGAAGAGCAAGAAGGGCGAGGCCAAGCTGCGCTGCGCGCCGATGGTGCCCTCGACGATGCTGCGGATGGTGCTGCTGAACGGCCTCCTCCCGGCGCTCCTGATGTCGCCGGTGCTCAAGCGGACCCTCAAGGACGTCGAGGAGTTCGCCTCCGCCGCACCGGAGCTGCACGGAACCCAGCCGGCGGCGGCGGCTTCGTCCCGTCCCGCTCCTGCTGCCGCCCGAGGAGAGGTCACCTCCCGCCCGTTCCTCCCCGCGATCTGGCTCGGCCTGACGGCCCTCGTCATCCCGACGATCGTCAACGCGACGTTCGGCTGGCGTTCGCTCGTCATGGGGCAGCAGGTCATCCTGCAGGCCTTCGCCGTCGCGGCGATCGCCTTCGGGCTCTCGCGGTTCGTGCCGAAGGCCAGATTGGCCCGCCCGGTCGCGCTCGGTCTCGTCTCCTGGTACGCGGCGAGCCTCGCCTGCTCGCTCTTCGGGTTCGGCCTCGAGGGCGAGATCCGGACGTGGTTCACGCGCTACGGGCTCATCGAGATCGCGGTCCTCGTCGCCTCCGCCTTCGTCCTCGGGCGCTTCACGCGCGGCACCGCGCCCCAGGCCAGCCCGGCGCCTGCGGCCTCCTGACGGACCTCGAGCGTGCCGCGGTCGCCCGAGCGGGTAACCTCGCACGGGTGAGCGGCACGCCCGATCCCGAGACCCTGCGCAAGGCCGCCGGTGGCGACGCGGCCGCCTTCGAGACGATCTTCGCCCGGAACATGCCCGGGCTCGTCGCCTTCGTCAGGTCCAGGCTCGGCGCGCGGCTCGCCGCGCGGGAGTCGGCGACGGACATCGCCCAGTCGGTCTTTCGCGAGGGCCTGGAGGACCTCGACGACTTCGAGTACCGGGGCGAGGAGGCGTTCCGCGGCTGGGTCTACCAGCAGGCGGTGCGCAAGATCCTCGACCGCAACCGGTACTACGGTCGCGATCGCCGCGACATCGGGCGGGAGGTCTCTCCGGGAGCAGGGAGCGATGACGATGCGCCGTCCCTGATGGACGCGCTCGGCACGATCGCGACGCCCAGCCGGCACGCGAGCGCCAGGGAAGAGCTGGCGCGCTTCGAAGCCGCGCTCGCGGAGCTTCCCGAGAACCAGCGCGACGCGGTCATGATGTCGCGCGTGATGGGGATGGAGTACGCGGACATCGGCGACGTCATGGGCGTCACCGCCTCCGCCGTTCGCGGCCTCGTCGCGCGCGGGCTTGCGACGGTCGCGGATTCGCTGGAGTGAGTCCGGGAGCGGTCCATGCTCGTTCGCTTCGTCAAGCTGACCGACCGGCGCCACGCGCTCGAGATCGAGCGCGGCGGAGACGTCGAGCGCGTCGAGCTCGAGACGCGAAGCACGCTGTTCCACGACCTCACGCACCTCGCGGTCGAGCAGGCGTCGCAGGCAAGCGACGGCTTCTTCGTCGCGCTCGCGGGTGGAGCGACGATGGCCGAGATCGCCCATCACGCGCGAGAGGGGCGTCCGTACCCGCCGGCCGCGATGGAGGTCGAGCGCGCCGTCGCGATGCTGCAGAGCCTCGCGAAGCACGACGAGAGTCCGGACGCACTGCACGCCCGGATCGTCGAGTCGCTCGCCGCCCAGGATCAGGTGCCGCCCGACTGGCTCACCGCCGAGCTCGTCGCAACCGTTCGGACGCGATTGCGCTCACTCGTCGGAGCGTGGCGGGCGACGCGCTACGGCGAGGCGCTGACCGTCGATTGGGATTGAGCGGGAACGAGCATGGGGGACTCCGGCATCTCATCTCGCACGCCCGGCGGTGATTCGGTGCGCTGCATGTCCTGTTCAGCTGTCGTCGAGGTCGAGCCGACGCTGCTGTTCGGCGACGCGGTCTGCCCGCGGTGCGGCTCCCTCATCTGGTTCGCGAAGGACGAGAGCGGCGCGCGCCGCCTCGACCTTCCTCGCGCCGACGAGATCGTCGTCCGAGTCAGAGAGCTGATCGCCGCCAGGGCAGGCGTCGAAGTGATCCGCGTCACCGGCGACGTTGAGCAGCTCGGTGAACTCGGGCTCGACTCGCTCGACTACGTCGAGGTCGTCATGGCCGTCGAAGACGAGTTCGGGTTCAACTGGCCGGTCTGAGCACGCCCGCTCGCCCGCGCTACGCTACGCACTCGTACCCTGACGATGATCCCCGGCGAGCGGCTCCCGAACTTCGTGCTTCCCGATCCGTCGGGTCAGCCGCAGATGGCGTACGCGCTGTCCGTCGGCGATCCGCTGCACCTGGTGCTCGCGGCAGAGCCGTCCGAGAGGCTCGTGGCCGCCGTCGACGAGGGCGGTGCGGATCGTGCGACGCGCCGCGTGCTGGTCAGCGCTGTGTCTGCGACGGAAGGGGATCATGGCGCCGTGCGCCTCGTCGATCCGGGCGGGGATCTCGGTCGACATCTGGACTGCGCCGACGGGGAGCCGACGCTCCTGGTCTTCGATCGCAACCTGCGGCTCGAGTCCATTGCGCGCGGCGAAGACGCCGTCGTGAAGGCTCTCGCGCGCGCCCGACGCGAGGCCGACGGTGCCTGCGATAACCCCGATGTCGTGACGGGGGTTCAGGCGCCCGTGCTCATCGTTCCGCGCGTGCTGAGTCCCGAGGAGTGCGCGTCCTTGTGCGATCGCTTCGAGGAAGGGGCCCACGCTGAATCGGTCTCCCATCGCGTCGGCGAGGACGGACGCGTCGAGCTGCGTCCGGATCCGGAGCTCAAGGCGCGACGGGATCTGGTCCTCGACGGTCAGGCCGATCGCGACTGGCTCGGCGAGCGAGTCGCGCGCACCGTCCTGCCCGAGATCGGCCAGGCGTTCGCCTCGTCCGCTGTGGGGTTCGAGTGGTTTACGGTCGTCCGCTACGACGCCGGCTCCGGCTGGTTCCGACGACACCGCGACAACGTCACACCCGACGCAGCGAAGCGGCGCTTCGCGATCACGATCAACCTCAACACGGGCGCGTACCGCGGGGGCAACCTCGTGTTCCCCGAGTACGGGAGCGCGGAGTACGCCCCGCCCGCGGGCGCCGCGCTCGTCTTCTCCTGTTCGCTCGCCCACGAAGTCACGGAGGTGACCGCGGGGCAGCGCTACGCGCTCCTTTCGTTCCTGCTCTCGGAGTGAGGGCACGGGCTCATCGATGCAACGGACCCCACCGAATCAGATGCTCTCCATCGACGCACGGATCCGTCCTCGTTGCGCGGCCATGGTGGCTGTCGCGCTGGGTCTTGGTGCGCTGGGTCTTGGGGGCTGTGCCACCGCGCCGCCGACCGTCCCCGCGCCGCCCCCTTCGACGTCGTACGACGACCTCGTCGCCCTCTTCGAGGACTGGCGTGACTTCGAGCGCCCGCCGCTGAAGAACGGCGCGCCCGACTACACGGCCGAGCGGATGGCCGCTGCACAGGCCGAGCTCGCGACGTACTTCGCCCGCCTCGATGCGATCGATCCGTCGGGTTGGCCGGTCGAGGATCAGATCGACTGGGAGATCGTCCGGGCCGAGATGAACGGATTCGACTTCAACTGTCGCGTCCTGCAGCCGTGGTCCCGCGACCCCGCGTTCTACCAGTCGGTCTGGACGTACCAGAGCGACGTTCCAGCGCACGAGGGCCCGACGCACCACGCGCTCCTGGAGCTCTGGACGTACGAGTTCCCGCTGACGGCGAGTGAACAGGCGCGAATGATCGGCGATCTGCGGGTGATTCCGCCGCTCCTCGCGCAGGCCCAGCGCAACCTGACCGGGAACGCCCGGGATCTCTTCGTTGCCGGGATCAAGACGATCCGGACACAGGTCAGCGATCTCGAGACCATCAGGGAACGCGTCGAGCCGGGTGCGAGCGACGAGCTCGTCGCTGCGCTCGACGACGCTCAGGACGCGACGCGTGACCTGGTGGCGTGGCTGGAGCGCGAGGCGCCCACCAGGACGGGGCCCTCCGGCATCGGCAAGGACAACTACACGTGGTACCTGCAGAACGTGCACCTCGTCCCGATGACGTGGGACGACGAGGTGCGCCTCTTGACGCGTGAGCTGGAGCGCGCGTGGTCCTCGCTGCGGCTGGAGGAGGCGCGGAACGAGGACCTCCCCGAGCTCGTCGCTGCGGCGAGTCCGGAGGAGTACGACCGCAAGGCCGACGCGGCCGCCGACAAGCTGATGACGTTCCTCGAGGAGAAGGACGTGATGCGCGTGAAGCCGAACATGGAGCCCGCCCTGCGCGAGCACCTCGGCAGCTTCGTCCCCGAGGACCGGCGGAACTTCTTCTGGATCACGGCCCACTACGATCCGACGCCGCTCTACTGCCACTTCTACCACTGGTGGGACCACGCGCAGATCCGCGACGAGCCCCACCCGAGCCCGATCCGGCGCGGGGCGCTGCTCTACAACATCTTCGACAGCCGCTGTGAGGGAGTCGCGACCGGAGTGGAGGAGATGTTCATGCAGGCGGGCCTGCACGACGCGAATCCCCGCGCGCGCGAGATCGTCTGGATCATGCTCGCGCAGCGCGCGGCGCGCGGGCTCGGCTCGCTCTACGCGCACGCGAACGAGATGACGATGGAGGAGGCGAGTCGCATTCACGTCGAGTGGACCCCGCGCGGCTGGATGACGACCGAGCCGGAGCTGCTGCAGTTCGAGCAGCACCTGTACCTCCGCCAGCCCGGCTACGGGACGAGCTACATCACCGGGAAGTACCTGTTCGAGCGGCTGCTGGCCGACTGCGGTCGCGCGGCGGAGGAGCGTGACGGGCGCTTCTCGCTCTCGGCGTTCTTCGAGGAGATGAACGCGGCCGGCTGCATCCCGTTCTCGCTGATCCGCTGGCAGATGACGGGGGAGCGGGACGAGGTTCTGTCGGCGGCGCTCTCTTCGCGGGCGCGCGTCGCCGGAGAGCGTCTGTGAGCGCGCGGCTCCTCGCGCTCGCACTCGCAGTGGCCGCGTGCAGCGCGCCTCCCGCCAACGAGACGGTCGCCGCACCCGTCGTCCCTCGCGACGCCCTCACGATCGATCGGCTGCTCGCCCGTCCGTCGCTGACGGGCACCTCGCCCTCGTCGCCTGCGTGGTCGCCCGACAGCCGTCGGCTCGCGTTCCTGTGGAGCGACAGCGGGGCCTCGCGGCGCGAGGTCTGGCTCGTCGAGAGGGACGGGGCGGACCTGCGGCGACTCACCGGCGAATCCGAAGACGCCTCGAGCGTGAGCGGCTTCGCGTGGCTCCCGGACGCGCGCGGCGTCGTCTATCTCCGTTCTGGTTCGCTCTGGCGGTCGACGATTGCAGGCGAGAGCACGAGGCTCACCTCGGCCGCCGGATCGGCCTCCAGCCTCGCGATCTCGCCGGACGGCCGCTTCGCGTCGTTCCTGCGCGACGGAGATCTCTGGCTCTTCGAGATTGCGACCGGGACGCTCACGCAGGCCACCGACGTCGGCGAGCCGTCCATCTCCAGCCTGCCGATCGGGCGCTACAGCCGGCCGGAGGTCGAGATCGGTGCGTACGTCTGGGGAGGCCCGCGGTACGCCTGGTCGCCGGACGGCCGAAGTGTCGCCGTCCACCACGTCGATCGCCGGCAGATGCGGACCGTGCCGTTCCCCGACTACCTCGGCGACGAGACGAACCCCAACGCCGTCCGACGCGGGTACCCGGGGGATCCGAACGAGGCCCGGCGCGTCGGGATCCTCCGCGTCGAGACCCGGGAGCTCCAGTTCCTCGACCTCCCCGATCCGACCGGCGTGCGCGTCGTCGACTTCGACTGGTCGGCCGACGGCCGGCTCCTGGTCGACCGCGAGTCCGACGTCGCGGTCGATCGCTGGCTGCACGTCTTCGATCCCGAGACGAACGAGCTACGCGAGATCTGGTCCGATCGGCGGGAGAGTCGCGTCTACACGCTGGCCGGGTCCGCCTGGCACCCGGACGGCGAGCACGTCGTCTTCGTCAGCGACGCCGAGGATCGATACGGGCTGTACCTGTGGGGGCCCGAGCTCGACGCGCCGCGTCGGCTGACGAGCTCCGCGTTCGACGTGACCTCGCCGCCGCGTCCGTCGGCGAGTGGCGCGATCGACTTCCAGTCCAACGAGCCGAGTCCGTACGAGCGCCACGTCTTCCGGCTGCCGGCGGACGGCGGCCCGCCGGTGCGGCTCACCGGGCTCGCGGGCGAGAACCGCGGCTATCCGTCGCCGGACGGCGCCAGCGTCGCGCTCCTGCACTCGGACGATCGGTCGCCGACCGAGCTCTACCTCGTCGACGTCGAGTCTGGTGGCGCAGAGCAGCGGATCACGCACTCGACGCCGTCCGAGTTCGAGCAGCGCGCGTGGGCGCGGGTGCGCTACGAGACGTTCGAGAGCCGCGTCGACGGCGCCACGCTGCACGCCCGGATCCTCGAGCCGCACGACCTCGACCCGTCGATGCGCTACCCGGTCATCTTCGGTCCGGTCTACTCGAACACCGTCCGGAACCGCTGGGGGGGCCGCTGGGGCCTCCTGCAGCAGCTGCTCGTCGACCGCGGCGCGATCGTCGTGCAGGTCGACGTGCGCGGGAGCACCGGGTACGGGCGGGCGTTCCGCGAGGGGTTCCTCATGGACTTCGCGGGCAAGGACCTGGAGGACCTCGCGAGCGTCGCCGAGGCGATGAAGGCGCTGCCGTACACGGACCCCGACCGCTTCGGGATCTGGGGCAGCAGCTACGGCGGAACGCTCACGGTCTACGCGCTCCTCAAGATGCCCGGGCTGTTCCACGCCGGCGTTGCGGGCGCGGCGGCGGTCGACCCGCGCTTCTTCGGCACCGACGACGTCGCGATCGTACGTCGGCCCGAGTCGCACCCGGACGCCTTCGCTCGCGGCGCGGCCCAGTACGCGGGCAACCTGGAGGACCACCTCCTGATCATCCACGGGATGCAGGACCAGGTCGTGCCGTTCAAGACGACCGTCGCCCTCGCCGAGGAGCTGATGCGCCAGGGCAAGGACTTCGACTTCGCCTTCGCGCCGGCAGGCACGCACGGGTGGGCGGGGCCGCCGCACTACGCGCGCTACCTGTACGGCAAGCTCCTACAGCACTTCGAGCGCTACCTGTGGGGGTCGACGCCGGGCGACTGACTCGGCCTCAGTCGCCCGAGTCGAGGTTGATCCAGCCGCCGAGCTTGTTCTCGGCCCTGGTCTCCTTCGGGTAGCGCGGGATCTCGATCTCCAGCGTCTCCTCGCCGCGCTCGACGGTGACCGTCACGTCGTCGAGGTTGAGCCGCGCGAGGAGCTGTTCGCGATCCTCGACAGGCTCGCCGTCGACCGACACGATGCGGTCGCCCGCGACGAGTCCCCACTGCGCGATCATCCCGTCGGCGTTCGAGATCGTCACGATGAGCTTCGTGACGTGGTCCGAGATGTCCCAGGTGACCTCGCTCGTCGGCAGCGTCACGTCGAGGTGCGCGCCGTTCTCGCCGAGCGCCACGCGGTACGCGCCCGGAGGGAGCGAGCGGAAGCGCAGCCTTCCGTCGTCCGTCGTCGAGCCCCAGCCGAGGTAGTCCCACTCACCGTCCTCGTTCTTCCGGCGGAGGTAGAAGCTCTCGTCGTCCTGGACCGGCGTGATCACGACCGAGAGGTCGGAGAGCGGGACGGATTGGAGCTCGATCCGATGCTCTTTTCCGCTGAGCGTCAGCTCCTGGCTGTCGAGCTCGGCCCCGTTGCCCCACCAGCGGCTGGCGTGGCCGAGCTTGACCACGATCGGCCCTGGCGCGAGACCGACGAAGCGAGCCGTGCCCGTCCGGTCGATGCGGACGTTCGACCCGCGCGCTGCCGAGCGGGCCATCGCGATCCGTGGCGGGTCGTCCTGGCCGAGCGAGACGTCGTGGATCGTGATGTTGCAGCCCGCGTCGGGCGAGAAGTCCGCGATCGTGACGACGAGCTCGCAGGGCGTCTCGAACCGCAGCTCCGCGTCGCGCTGACCGGCGGTGAGCTCGACGCGGCACGAGCCGTAGACGCTCGACCGTCCGAGCAGCCACATGCGCGTTCCGCTCGGCCAGCTGTCGTAGTCGAACTCGTCGAACCCGTCGAGATCGAGCAGGTCGACGCCGTCGACGTTCTCGTAGGTGCGGACCCACGCGTTGTCGGGGTCCTGCCCCGGCTTCATGTACTCGACCGAGTAGTCGACGTTCTCCAGGCGACGGCCGCTCGGAGCGAGCGATCGGACGACGATGCAGTTGGTCGGGTCGACGCGCTCTCGCTCGATCTCGACCTCGTTGACGCCGTCGACGAGATCGACGATCCGGAAGTTGACGGGGTACTGGCTCCGACCGACCACGCCGATGGCATGTCGGCCGGGCATCAGGTTGTCGAAGACGAAGCCGCCTTCGCGCGTGTAGCGTGTGACCGGGTCGTTCAGCTTCATCGTCGGGTCGAGGTTCTCACCCGGCCGAAGAGCCAACGCGAAGACGCTTCCGCCCGTGCTCGTCCGAGGATTCCCGAGGAGCCTGCCGACGACGATGCAGCGCGCGTGCAGCTCGATCGAGACGGTCGACCCCGTGGCCGCGACCGCGTCGAGGGGAAGCTCGTCCGAGATCAGCCGCGCGGGCGAACGGCTGTTCGTCCCGGCCACATCGATGAACTCGGAGTACGCCCTGACGCCGACCAGAGGGTCCGCGACGACCAGGTTCGGCTCGTCCGCGCTCCAGTCGACCCACTCGTCCTTCCGTTCGCCGTCGATGTAGAGCACCGCCTCTTCGATCGGCGATCCGTCCGAGGCCGTCAGCGCGAGCTGCACCGTGTAGGCCTGCGCCGCCTCGACCTCGATGGAGTCACCCGGAGCGACGACCGAGGGGCCGAGAACGCGGAATCGCCAGCCCTCCTTCTCGGCGCGCAGGATGTAGCGCTCGTCGGGAACGCCATCGAGTCGGAAGCGCCCGTCCGAACCCGTCCGGGTCCGAAGCGACCGTCCGCTCTTCTTGGCCCACTCCTCGGCCGCGCGCTCCAGCGCCTCGTCGAGAGAGGGCGCCGCGTCGTCGAACGCGCCGCTCGAGCTGCTTCGCGACGTTCCCCTGCCCTTGCTCGAAGGCACGAGCACGAGATCGACGCCGCCGAGCGGATCGCCGGCCTCGGTCGCGACGCGCCCCTCGATCACGCCGTCACCGGTCGGCGATTCGACCTCGACCGTGCGCGACATCGACGCGATCGAGCGCGCAAGATCCTCGGGGTCGACCTGGGCCGCGGGAAGTGTGCGCACGGCCTGCACCGCGCGGCCGGTACGGGCCTCCCCGTCCGGTCGGACGAGCGACGCGGGCATCGTCGTCTCGGTCGCGCGGCGCTCGACCTTGCGGTCGAGTGACGCTGTGGCGGCGTGAACGGTCGAGTCCCCTCCGGTGCGCCCGAGCACGAAGCCGATGGCTCCGCCCGCGAGCGCGGTGACGACGAGGAACAGGAGGAGGACGGGAGTGGCCAGGCCAGTGCGAGTCATCGCGGGCGTCCCGGAGTGGGGGAAGGGGAATGGGGCCGTACGGTAGCGCACTGACGGCTAGGTGCTCGGTCTGGTCTCGTTACCGATCCGAGCCGCCCGACCCGTCCTTCATACGGGCCGGAAGGAGAGGCACGTCGGTCTCGCGGTGATTCGGGTCTCCTCGGGCGGGCGGGGCAGGCTCGCGATGAAGCCGAACCCGCTGTGCGTATACTCGTTCGCGCGGCCGTCCGATCCGATCGGACGGTGCCTCGGACCGCAAGCCCGTCGATGCCGAGCAAGTCCCCCGATGAGTCCACGAAGAGCTACCACCACGGCGATCTGCGCCGTGCGGTGCTCGACGCGGTCCACGAGATCATCCTCGAGAAGGGGCCCGACGCGCTCTCTCTTCGCGAGTGCGCGCGGCGCGCGGGGGTCTCGCCCGGCGCGCCCGCGTACCACTTCGGCGACAAGCAGGGCGTGCTCGACGAGTTCGCGCTCGAGGGCGTCGAGAATCTGCAGGGCGTCGTCCGGGCCGAGCTAGAGCGCGCGGATCCGGACCCGGTCTCGCAGCTCTGCGCCGTGGGACGCGCCTACGTCCGCGCCGCGCTGGAGTACCCCGCGCACTTTCGAGTCATGGCGCGTCGCGGCACCTCGAGCCTGCTCGGGGAAGCGCCCGAGTCGCCGACGCGGCACGCGGCGCGCACGCACCGTCCCGTGCTGGAGCTCCTCCAAACCGTGATCACCGCCGTCGACGAGGCGGAGGGGCGGACTTCGACGGCCCTCGAAGAGCGTGCGCTCTTCGCCTGGTCGACCGTGCACGGTTACGCGCTTCTGTGCCTCGACAACAGCGCGCACCCCGGTGTGGCCGTCGCAGGCGTCGAGGAGGCGCTCGACCGAGCGGAACCCCTTCTTGCGCGCGTCCTGTCCGGGCTCCGCGAGGAGCGGAGCGATCGCGCTCGACCCGGCTAGAACCGGTACGTGTAGCCGACGCCGACGAGGATCTGGTCCTCGCTTCCCACGTCCTGAACGATCGGGCTGTCGGCCGCGTCGCCGATCAGGCGGTCGTAGCGGAGCAGTCCGAAGATGCCGTGGTTCTCGCTGAACAGGAAGAGTGCGCTCGCCTGGGCGCCGACGCTGCGGATCCCGCCGCTCGGGTCGAAGGCGTCGAGGCCGGACGCCGCCGAGCCCTCCGGCGTGACGCCGAAGTAGGTGTCCATGAACGCGCCCGACGCGGACGACGCGCGAAGGCCGACGGAGTAGCGGATGTTCTGCTTCGGGAACCACGCGTAGTCCGATTCGAGCTGCGCGACGACGCCGTCGTGCGTGCCGGTGACGTCGGCGTTGACGGTCAGTCGCGTTTCCAGCGAGTCCTGTGCGAGCCAGCCCGGCTTCGCGACGTACCGGACGAAGCCGCCGACCTCGA
This sequence comes from Planctomycetota bacterium, assembly GCA_039200205.1. Taxonomy (GTDB): domain Bacteria; phylum Planctomycetota; class UBA1135; order UBA1135; genus Saltatorellus. The sequence goes on along the minus strand of JBCCSK010000058.1, from coordinate 2,161 downwards.
CGGCCGTGTCGATCGTCTCGAGTTGGTCGAGGGCAGCGTCGTCCGTGTCCTCGCGCGCCAGGCGGAACGCGAACGAGGGTCCGAAGCCCCAGCCCGTGTTCCAGTCGCGCGGGACGACGTCGACGCGACCGTCGAGGCCCTCGGTCTCGATCGCGTACGACGGCCGCCCGAAGCGCAGGACCGTGAACGGGATCGGCTGGTACGTGTCCGCGCCTTCGAAGGCCGGGTTGAGCCCGGGTCCGGCGACGACGAACAGCGACGTCGCGGAGTCCGGGTCCGGCTCGCGGGGCGGAGCCGCGGGTGTCTCCGGGGTGATCTGGCTCCCGAGCGCCGAGGACAGCGACGGCACGCTGCTGGCACAGGAGGCGGCGAGCGCGGTCAGGCACGCGCAGGCGAAGCGGTCGAGCGCGACGGTGCGTCGCACGCGCTGAGACGGAGGCATGTGGAGCGGTGGATGACGAGCGTGCTCCCCCCGGGGGCCACTGCCGCCCGATCTGAACATCGCTCAGATGATCTGAACGACGCATAGATCGCTCGCTTTCGGGTGACGGATTCAGTACCCCAGGCGTTTTCTCCGGGCCCCGGTCCGGGTCACCCGGACCACCGGCCCCCATGATCCAGCTCGACCGCGACGTCTGGCGCACCCTGGCGAAGCTGTTCGCCGCCACCTACCTGCTGCAGGCCGTCGCCATCCTTCGCGGTGGAGAGGAGAGCTCCGAGTTCCCGCTCTGGATCGGAGCGTCGATGCTCCTTCCGGGGATCTTCGCCCTGCTCCACCTGCGTCGCGCGGGTCGCGGCTGGCGGAGCATCGGGTGGAGACCCGGCCATCCCGTCTACCTCGCGCTCGCGCTGACGCTCCCCGCCCTGCTGACGCTCGCCGGGCTCGCGCTGTTCGAGGGCACCGGTCTCGGGCGGCAGGCGGCGTTCTGGACCGACGCCTCGGGTCGCGTCGCGACCGAGCTCCCGCTGCTTCTCCCGAGCGAATCGATGAGCTTCGCCGGGCTCGCCCTGAACGTCGTGGTGACCGGGGCGGTGATGTCGCTTCCCATTGCCGTCCTCACGCTCGGTGAAGAGGTCGGATGGCGCGGCTTCTTCCAGCCAGAGCTGCTGAAGCGGAACGAGCTGTTCAAGAGCGTCGTGTTCCTCGGCGTCGTCTGGGCCCTTTGGCACGCGCCGCTGATCCTCGCGGGCTTCAACTACCCGCGAACGCCGGTGCTCGGTGCGTTCGTGTTCTTTCCGATCGCGGCCGTTGGGATCTCCGCCTGGCTCGCGTGGCTGACGCTCCGGTCCGGGAGCATCTGGCCGGCCGCGCTCTTCCATGCCGGCGTCAACGGCGTCGGAGCGCTCGTCTTCGAGATGGACTTCGGCGAGCGCGATCTGCTCGGGCAGTCCGCAATCTCGTGCGGACTGCTGCTCTCCGGGCTCGCGGCGCTCTGGCTCGGGACGAGAGGACTCGCCGCGTCAGGCTCGAGCGGTGGGCCCGACGCGGCGCGCTGATCTCGTCACCTGAGGTCGATCACCGCCCCGTCCTCGGGCGGCCAGGTGAGAGTGACCCCCTCTGCAGCGTCTTCGGGCCGTAGGAGCGCGCCCTCCAAGACCTGGATCTCGCCCGGCGGCAGCGCGACGTCGAGGCGTCCGACGTCATCGGTCCGGAAGCTCGCGGACTCGAAGCGGCTTTGGGCCTCGACGAGCCGTACATCGATCTCGCTGGAGACGAGCGGCTCGCCGTCTCGATGGATGTAGAGAGTCCGACGAATCAGGTTCTGCTCCAGGTCGAGCCCGACGTCGATCTGCGAGGCCGGCGGCACGGACACGCGGGAACCGTCGAGCGCGGCCCAGTTGCTCGTCTGGACCGCGAAGAACCAGCGGCCCGGCTCGACGACCATTGGGCCGACGATCGGCGCCCCGGCCGGAGCACGAGTCGTTCGACCCAAAGAGGCGTCGCGCCCCGGCGCTGCGTAGGTCGAGAGCAGATTCCAGTCGTCCGGAAAACTGCTGAACCCGGCGGGCCAGAGGCGCACGAGGGACGGCATGGACGCGCGCGCATCGCACTCCAGCTCTCGCGTCTCGCCAGGCTCGAGTAGCGCCGTGGCGATCGGACGAGTCTCGGAATGGCTGTAGAGATCCCTGTTGACGCGCAGCTCGAAGTGCACCGCGGTCG
>JBCCSK010000057.1:0-21432 GCA_039200205.1 Planctomycetota bacterium | reverse complement strand
GGAGCTTCGCGACGCCCGAGCGCGTTCTCTTCACCCGCGATCGGGTCGTGGACGCGCGTGCGGCGACCGTGGAGCACCGCGGCGTCGACGTCGGGATGCGCTGCGTCGCGGAGGCCTGGGCGTACCTCGACGGGCTCCCCGACGTCGACGCGATCGACGCGTCGTCGCGGGCGCGGCTCGTCGCCGTGGGCGCCCGGTTCGGGTCGGCGGCCGCGAATTCGCTTTCGGCCGCGCTGGAACGGCGGCCGGAGAGCGGGCTCCTCGCCGCTCTCCTCGAGGGCGCGCTGCGATGAGCGACGGAGGCGACGATGGCGCGAACCGCCCCGTCCGCCCCCCCTGGTCGGAGTTCCGGGCGGCCCTCGACGCTGCTGGCTTCCGGCCGTCGAAGCGGCTCGGGCAGAACTTCCTGCTCGACGACAACATGGCCCGCGCGATCGCCGCGGACGCCGGCGTCGAGCCCGGGCGCTTCGTCCTGGAGGTAGGACCCGGGTGCGGGTTCCTCTCCGTCCACCTCGCCCACGCCGGGGCCCGCCTGCTCGCCGTCGAGATCGACCCGCGACTCGCCCCGATCGCCCGGCGTTTCCTGGAGCCCTATCCCTCGGCCGAGGTCATCGAGTGCGACGTGCTGGCGTCGAAGTCCTCGCTCGCAGCCGAGGTCGCTGCCCGCCTGCCGGCGGCGGGGCCCTGGACGCTGTGCGCCAACCTGCCGTACTCGATCTCGGGTCCGTTCCTCGCGACGATCGCGCTGCTCGATCGGCCGCCGGCGCGCGTGTGCTGCCTGGTCCAGGGCGAGGTCGCCGAGCGGCTCGCGGCCTCTCCGGGCGACCCCGCCTGGGGGCCCCTGTCCGCGGTGTTCCAGGAGAGTTTCGACGTCGCCCTCGGCCGCCCCGTGCCACCCGGGCTGTTCTGGCCGCGGCCCGGGGTCGACAGCCGCGTGTTCGTCGCGGACGTGCGCAAGGGCCTCGCCGAGCCGGACCTTCGCCGTCGACGCGCGGCGTTCTACCGCGAACTCATGCGCGCGCGGCGCAAGAGCCTCAGGCGCGTCCTCTCCGACCTCGACGGCGGCGCGCGCGCGACGGAGGCCCTCGCCGCGCTGGAGCTGGATCCCATGCGGCGCGCGGAGACGCTGTCGCTCGACGAGCTTCGCTCGCTGGAGGCTTCGCGGGCGAAGGGCCTATAGTGCGACGTCCACCGCACCGTCGCCCTTGACCTCAGACCACGAGTTCCGCCGCGCGCTCGACGAGATCAAGCTCCGCGCGCCGATCGAGGAGATCGTCGCGGAGTCCGTCGAGCTCAAGCCCAGAGGGAACCTCCTCTGGGCCTGCTGCCCCTTTCACGAGGAGCGCACGCCGTCGTTCAAGATCGACCCGCGCGAGGGGACGTGGTACTGCTTCGGGGCCTGCCGCAAGGGGGGGGACGTGATCTCCTACGTCCAGGAGCGCGGGAACATGACGTTCATGGACGCGCTCGAGCTCCTCGCCGCGCGGACGGGCGTCGAGCTGCCGCGACGCCGCCGCGAGAGGCGCGGCGACGATCCGGCCGTCGCCGCGCTCCGCTTCGCCGAGGAGTACTTCAGGCGCGAGCTCGGCGGCTCGGAGGGGCGCGACGCGCGCCGGTACCTCACCTCCCGCGGGTTCGGGGAGAGCGCGATCGAGGCCTTCGGCCTCGGCTGGGCGCCGCGCTCTGGCCGCCGCTTCCTCGCCGCGGCGAAGTCGGAGGGGATCGAGCCCGGCGCGCTGATCGGCGCCGGGCTCGCGCGACGGGACGAGGGGCGGGGCGAGCTGTACGCGTTCTTCCGCGGCCGCTGCACGATTCCGATCCGCGATCAGCGGGGGACGACCGTCGGCTTCGGGGCGCGCCTCGTCGGCGACGAGGACGGCCCGAAGTACATCAACACCAGCGACACGCCGCTCTTCCACAAGGGGCGCGTGATCTACGGCCTCGACCGGGCGACGGAGGCCGTGCGCCGGGACGGGCACCTGGTCCTCGTCGAGGGCTACACGGACGTCATCGCCGCGCACGCAGCGGGCATGCCGAACGTCGCGGCCGTCCTGGGCACGGCGACGACCGGGGACCACGCAGCGCTGATCCGGCGGCTGGGAACGAGGAGGGTCAGCCTGGTCTTCGACGGGGACGAGGCGGGGCGCCGTGCGGCGTGGCGCGGCCTGGAGGGGCTCCTCCCGCTCGACCTGCGGCTGGAGGTCGTCCCGCTGCCCGAGGGCTGCGACCCGGCCGACATCCTCCTCGGCGAGGCGGGGGCCCGGGGCTTCGCCGCGCGCCTCGAGACGGGCGTGGAGTGGCTGACGTTCGTCGCGGACTCCGTCGGGGAGCGGCGGGCGGAGGGCGGACGCGCGTTCGCCCAGGAGGTCGACCGCGCGCTCGAGCTGTTCACGCGCCTCTCGCGGCCCGTCGAGGTCGATGCCGCCGCCTGCGAGCTGGCGGATCGCCTGTCGCTCCCGCGGGACACGATCCGGGAGCAGCTCGGGTCCCTCCGGCAGCGGAGGCGGGGGCGCGGTGCTCGAACCGAGTCGCGTCCCGCCCCCCAGGGCGACGGGAAAAGTCCTGGCGAGGACGCGACAAATCGCGGTCCGGCCCCCTTGGACCCCGTGGCGATCCGAGCCTACGCTGAGCTGGCCGGCGCGGCGATCGTGGACGGCGGGCTCATTCCGAGGCTGCGGCCGTGGGTGGAGCGGTGCGGCGATCGCGATCTGGGTCACCTTTTTCAGACCCTCGTGGACCTTTGGGAGAACGTCACGACGGAAATCACCGTCCCTCTGGTTCTCGGGACCCTCGGGAACCATCCCGTCCGTAATCGGGTCGCAGGGATGATCGAGCACGCCCGTCGCGCTGAACACCCGGCGCGCCTCTTCGAAGGCGCGGTACAGTTCCTCGAACAACACGAACAACAGGCCGAGATCCAACGTCTCCAGGCGGAGATCGAGGCGCTCGAGCGTCGCGCCGAGGACGACCCCAGCGTCGCGGACGACCTCGGGCGTGCCCTCGGGCGACTCCTCGAGCTCCGGAGGCGCTGCACGAGCCCGGCCTAGTCCTTCCCCCCCTTCCTCGTCCCCCTGGCCTCCGCGCCATCGTCCCACCCAAGTCCCGCCGCTCGCCGTATTGCGCGTTCCAGGAAGCGCGGTGTTTCCGCGCCGACCCGGTCCGCCCGTCGCTCGACAGCGCTCCTCGATCTGCGCGTCGGCCGGGTGACCCGAAGAACGCGCGAGACTGCATTCGCTCACCGCGGGATCTCCGTTTCCTCCACCGCCTCCCGCCCCGTCGTCGACGGGTTCCCGTCGCCGCTGCGCTCGGGGTGCGGGATCCACGCTAGTCGCCGCAAATGACCGACAAGATCGATCAGACGATCAAGCTCCTCGTCGAGGAGGGGCGCACCAAAGGCTTCCTGACCTACGCCGAGATGTCCCGGCTCATGGAGGACCAGTTCCTCCCGCCGGACAAGATGGACCAGGTGTTCATCGGCCTCGAGGACGCCGGGATCGACGTCGTCGACGACAACGACGTCGAGGTCAGCTCCGACGTCACGCTCAAGTCGACCGAGACGAGCAAGGCGGGCAGCGCTGCCGCCGTCGCCGCCACGGCGGCCAAGGCCCTCCAGGACGCAGGCAAGGCCGCGATCGCGGAGAAGATCGACGACCCGGTCCGGATGTACCTGACGCAGATGGGGGAGATCCCGCTGCTCACGCGTCCGCAGGAGATCTTCCTCGCCAAGTCGATCGAGATCACGCGCAAGCGCTTCCGCAAGAAGTGCATGGGCTCCGGCATCTGTATGGATGCGTCCCTCGCGACGCTGCACGAGGTTCTCGCGGGCAACCTCGCCTTCGACCGGACCCTCAAGGTCAACCCCAACCCGAAGCCGGACGACGATCCGAAGATCGTCGAGACGCTCGGCAAGGCATTCCTCGCGAAGCGACTCCCGGTCAACGTCGCGACGATCGAGCGCCTGATGGCGCGGATCCGAGACGAGTACCGTCCGCTCATCGGCGGCGGCCTCGAGGGCCAGGAGCGCTCCGACACGCTCGCGCGCGTTCAGAACCTGCGCCGCAAGCTCGTCATCCTGATCGAGGAGTGCCACCTCCAGATCAAGAAGGTGCGCCCGTACATCGAGGTGCTCGAAGACCACTACCGCGAGATGCGGTCGGTCGAGCGCAAGCTGGAGCAGTTCGAGAAGGCGGGCAAGCTCGACTCCGAGGGCGCGGCGGAGCTCCGTCGCCGGATGGAGGACCTCGAGCTCGTCGCGCTCGAGCCGATGTCCGCGCTCAAGAAGCGGATCGACCAGGTCCGGCTGCACTACGCCGAATACGAGGAGGCCAAGCGCCAGCTCTCCAGCGGCAACCTTCGTCTCGTCGTCTCGATCGCGAAGAAGTACCGCAACCGCGGGCTCTCGTTCCTCGACCTCATCCAGGAGGGCAACACCGGCCTGATGAAGGCGGTGGAGAAGTACGAGTACCGCCGCGGCTACAAGTTCTCGACGTACGCGACCTGGTGGATCCGCCAGGCGATCACCCGCTCGATCGCGGATCAGGCGCGGACCATCCGCATCCCGGTCCACATGATCGAGACGATGAGCAAGCTGCGGAACGTCACCAAGAAGCTCGTCCAGGCGAAGGGCCGCGAGCCTAGCGTCGAGGAGGTCGCCGAGGCGACGGGGATCACGGTCGAGGAGGCGAAGCGGGTCATGAAGATCAGCAAGCACCCGATCAGCCTCGACCGTCCGATCGGCGAGTCCGACGACAGCTACTTCGGTGACTTCATCGAGGACGAGTCGGCCGAGAGCCCGCTCCAGGCCGCGGGCCAGGAGATGCTCAAGGAGCGCATCGACGACGTCCTTTCGACGCTGACGTTCCGCGAGCGCGAGATCATCAAGCTCCGCTACGGCATCGGCGACGGGTACACCTACACGCTCGAGGAGGTCGGCCGGATCTTCCGCGTGACCCGCGAGCGGGTCCGGCAGATCGAAGCCAAGGCCGTGCGCAAGCTCCGCCACCCGGTGCGCGCTCGGCAGCTCGCGAGCTTCCTCGACGGCATCCAGGTGCCCGACGACGCCGAGTACGAGGCCAACGGGAAGTACGAGTAGCGAGCCGACAAGACGCAGGGGTGCGCCAACCGCGCATCCTGTCGAGTTCAGCGGGCCAGGCGCGGCCGCGGGCGCTATCCTCCGGCGCCCCCGGCCGCGTTCTCTCATGCTGAGCGCTGGCCTTTCCTCCCTCGCGCACGCAGCTCGATGAATCCCGTCCTCCAGGCCCTCTTGAACCTCCAGGAAGTCGACCGAGAGATCTTCAAGGTGGAGTCGGAGCTTGAGCGGCTCCCGGCCGAACTCGCCAAGCGCATGGAGACCCTCGAGGGGCGAAAGGCCCAGCTCGAGGGCAAGCGCCAGGAGCTCCACGAGCTGCGGACGTCGATCAAGGAGATCGAGCACACGACGACCGGCCTGCGTCAGCGGCTGAAGAAGCTGGAGCACGAGTCTTCGTCCGGCGCTGCCGATGCGTCGCTCATCGCGAGCTACCAGCACGAGATGCGCAACATCAAGCGCAACGTGAGTCAGGCCGAGGACGACGGTCTGAAGCGCGTCGGGCGCGCCGACGCGATCGAGACCGAGATCGCCGAGATGCAGACGCAGCTGGAGGAGGAAGACACGCACTTCGCCGAGTTCAAGGCGAACGTCGAGTCCGAGACGGCGGCCGCGCAGGGGCGCCTGCAAGAGCTGCAGGACGACCGGAGCCAGCGCTCGTCCGACGGCATCCCGCCGGCGGATCTGGAGACGTACCGCGGCCTCCTGAAGACGCGCGACGGAGAGGCGCTCGCCGAGCTCGGCGACGGCATCTGCGGGGGCTGCTTCGTCAACCTGCCGAAGAACATCTTCGTGCGTCTGGCGCGCGGGACCGAGCTGGTCCAGTGTCCGTCCTGCGACAGGATCCTGTACACGTACGGTTGATCCTGGCCGCCTGCGCGCGGCTGGTATCCTGAGGCCGTGGACGACGGCGAGATCGAGTCGGCGCTCACGGCGGCTGCGACCGAGCCCGGCCACGATGCGCTCGGTCCTGTCCTCGAGGCGTACCGCGCGCGGATCGAGCGCATGATCCGCGTGCGCATGGACCCGCGCATCGCGGGCCGCGCGGGCGCGTCCGACGTTCTCCAGGAGGCCTACGTCGAGGTCGCGCGGCGGCTTCCTTCATACCTCGACGAGTGGAACGCAGCACGAACCGCGCCGACGGAGGAGCGCGAGGGACCGATGCCCTTCTTCCTCTGGGTCCGCTTCATCGCGGCGCAGTCGCTCCAAGAGCTCCATCGCCGCCACCTCGGCGCCGCGGTCCGCGACGCCAGGCGCGAGGTCGACCTGGCCGGGCGCGCCGGTGGCGCCCTGCCCGAGGCGAGCTCGCTGCTCTTCGCGAGCGCTCTCGTCGCGAGCGGGATCTCGCCGTCCGGCGCCGCCGCGGTCGACGAACAGCGAGAGCTCCTGCGGAAGGCCCTCGACTCCCTGTCGGCGCAGGATCGCGAGGTCCTCTTCCTGCGCCACTTCGAGCAGCTGTCGAACAAGGAGATCGCGGAGCTCCTCGGTCTCTCCGCCCCGGGGGCGAGTCTCCGGCACCTGCGCGCGCTCGGACGACTGCAGCGGGCGCTCGCCGAGCTCGGTGTGGCCTTCCAACCCGGCGAATGATGTCCTGGCGCGCCAGTGGGCCCGCGAGCCGATGACCAGCGGCGATGGAACGCACGTCGAGCCGTCCGACGAGCTCGAGCTCGCCGAGATCGTCGAGGCGTTCCAGGAGGCGCGCCGCGCCGTCGGTCCACCGAGCGTCGAGGACTGGGTCGCGCGCAATCCGCGCTTCGCGGACGCCCTCCGCGCGCTCCTCCCGGGCGTGGTTCTGATCGAGAGCGTGGCCGGGTACGCGACCTCGTCGATCGAGAGCGCCGCACGCGACGAGCCGCTGCCGACCTCCATCGGGGAGTACGAGATCGAGGGACGACTCGGACGCGGCGGGATGGGGGTCGTCTACCTCGCGCGGCAGGGCTCGCTCGGCCGGCTCGTCGCACTCAAGGTCCTTCCGACGAACGTCGACCAGGACAGCGCCTTCCTCGAGCGCTTCCGGCGCGAGGCGCGCGTCGCGGCGCGGCTCACGCATCCGCACATCGTTCCCGTCTACGGGGTGGGGCGCGCGGAGGGGCGGAGCTACTACGCGATGCGCTACGTCGACGGCCGCTCGCTCGACGACGTCCTGCGCGCGATGCGCGACCTCGCCGGGGACGCTCCCAGCTCGGGCGCCGGACGGGAGCGCCGCGAGGCGAGCGGCCGACCCAGCGAGGTCGGCCGCATCGTCGAGACGCTGCGAGCGCGCGAGCGCGGCGACGAAGCGCGCACCGTGCCGTCGCGCGTTAGCGTGCGGTCGTCCGTGCGGCTTGCGCTGCAGGTCGCGGAAGCGCTCGAACACGCGCACGTATCCGGCGTCCTCCATCGCGACATCAAGCCCGGGAACATCCTGCTCGACGCCGAGGGCCACGCGTGGGTGACCGACTTCGGGCTCTGCCGGATCGAGGAAGCGGGGAGCCTCACGAGCGACGGCGCCGTCGTGGGGACGCTGCGCTACATGGCGCCCGAGCAGGTCGAGGGCGCCGCCGAGGAGCGAAGCGACGTGTACGCGCTCGGGCTGGTCCTGTTCGAGGTTCTCACCGGCCGCCCGGCCTTCGACACGACGCACCGCGCGCGCCTCATCCACGACGTGCTCCACGTCTCGCCGCCGCGCGTGAGGCGCCTGCGCCCCGACGTCCCGCGCGACGTGGAGACGATCGTGCAGAAGGCGACGGCCAAGCTGCCCGAGGAGCGCTACCCCAGCGCGGCGGCGTTCGCGCGCGACCTTCGCGCGTTCCTGGAGGACCGCCCGATCCAGGCGCGTCCTCCGAGGGCGCTCTACCTCGCGCGGCTGTTCCTGAGTCGGCACCGCGTCGCATCGGCGGTCACCGCGGTCGCCGCTCTGATGTTCGCGGGCCTCGGCGCGCTCTACGTCCGCGACCTCCGGGCCAGCGGACTCGAGAGCGAGCGTCGCGCGTACGTCGGCGGGATCATCGCGGCCGAGGCGGCCCTGCGCGAAGGGTCGATCGACCGGGCCAAGGAGCGCCTCGCGGACGCCCCCGAGCGGTGGCGCGCGTGGGAGTGGGACTACCTCGCAGCGCGCGTCGACCAGGCGATTCGCTCGGACCGGCTCGGATCCCGCGGCTTCGTTCAGCTCGCCGTGCACCCCTCCGGCGAACTCGTCGCCGCGAGCTCCGCGCAGGGCATCAGCCTGGTCCGGATCGCGGATGCGACGATCGTCGACGAGCTGATCGAGCCCAAGGGACGGTTCGTCGCCTGGGACCGTCGCGGCGATCATCTCGCCGGCGTCTTCGACGACTCGCACGTCGTGGTGTTCGGACGCGGCGACGACGGCGCTTTCCGAGAAGTCGAGCGCTACGAGGATCTCGGGCGACCCATGGCGGCCGCGTTCGTCGACGAGCTCCTGGTCATCGGCGGGGACGGCGGAGAGATCTGGGTCATCGATCGAGAGCGCGCCGTCCGACGCCGCGCGGGGACCCTCGTTGGCGCGACGCGCACGATCGGCGTGCTCGATTCCGTCGGCGACGAGCGGCCAGGTCGCTGGTGGGCCGTGACGAACCGCGGGAGTCTCGCCCTCGGGCGCCGATCGATCGAGTCGCGCATCGACCTCGATCTCGCGGGAGAGGACCTGCGCGACGCGGCGCTCGCCCCCGACGGGATGGACGGGGTCTGCGTGACCAACGGCGGCGCGGTGCTTTCGTTCACGTTCGACGGTCCCGGCACGCGCCGCGTCCATGGCGTCGACGGCGGCCTGAACTCGGTCGCCTACGACGGCCGCGAGGCGGTGGTCGTTGGCCGCGATCGTCTCGTCCACGTGGTCGACGTGCGCTCCCGGCGCTCGATCCGTGCGCTGAGCGGCACTCCCGTAGGACTCCGCGACGTCGCGTTCGTCCCGAGCGGCGACGCGATCCTCTCCGTGGACGGCGACGGCGTCCTTCGCCGCTGGCCGCGCCGCGTCGCCGGCGGCGGCGTCGGCCTCCACGGACACGTTCACGACGTCAACGGGATCGCGTTCGACGCCGAGGGGAGCCGCCTCGCGACCGGCGGCCGCGACGGACAGGTGATCGTCTGGGACACCCGGACATGCACTCCGATCCACCGCTTCACCGGTCCGGCAGGTCCCGTCGGCACGGTCGCTTTCGTCGACGACGACACGAAGCTCGTCGGTGCCGCTTCGATGGGCGCGCTCCACCTCTGGTCGCTGGCGTCGGACCGACTCCTGCGCTTGGTCGAGCTCGAGGGCGGCCTCGTCCACGACGTTGCGGCCCACCCGGATCGCGACGCGGTCTACGTCGCGTGCGAGGACGGCCTCAGGGTCTTCTCGCGCAGCCTCGACGGCCTCGGCGACTGGATCCAGGGCGAGGGCGTCTCGAACATCGAGCTCGACGTGAGGCGGGACCGGATCCTCGGCGTGCTCAGCGACGGCAGCGTCTTCGCGATCGACTGTGCGACCGGGCGCGTCGTCTACCGAGTCGATCACGAGCGGCCGCCCGTGGGCCTCGGGATGGCGCTCGCTCCCGAAGCGGGGCCGGCGGCCGGCCTCGCCGCCTACGCCACGGTCGGATGGGGGGCCGTGCTCTACCGCGCGGACGACGGCCGGATCGTCGGTGAGATCGAGGACCGCGGCCCGGACGGCGGCATCGGCGAGCGACTGATGGGCGTCAACTTCTCGCCCGACGGCGAGCGCGTCCTTGCGACGACGACCAGCGGACTCCTGAGCGTCTTCTCGGTCGATGGGTTCGAGCACCTCATCGACCTCCGCGGCCATGAGATCTGGGCGATGCGCGTCAAGCGCTGCGATGCGACCGGTCACCTCGCAACCGTCTCGTCCGACGAGACGGTGCGCATCTGGAACACGATGACGACGGCCGACTGGATCGCCGAGCGCGAGCTGTCGTCCGCGCCGATCGGGGGACGGGATCTCGTCGCCGAGCTGGAGAGGCCCGCGATCCTCGAGTCGATCTGGGACGAGCTGCGCGCGAGCGCAGAGCCCGTGAGCCCCGCGTCGTGGACCCTCCTGACGCTCATGGACAGCCGCGACCCTGGCGATCCCCTGACCTCGGCGCTCCACGCGCTCGCCGCCGTCCGTACCCGCACGCGGGACTCGGACGCCGCTCAGCTCCGGTTCGCCGCCGGACGCCTTCCCGCGGACGACCCGCGGCAGGCCGAGCTTCGACGCGCGATCCGCGCCTTCGAACGCGGGCGGCTCCTCGCCGACATCTCGGGCTTCGCTCTCGGCGTCGAGGAGTCGATCGTGCTGCCCCGGAAGAGCGTCCAGCGCACGCTGCTCGCCTGCGTCTCGTACTTCCCGTGGACGGGGACCGCGAGTCTGGCGGTCGCTGCCGCGCCCTGGATCGACGCGTGGCGCCTCCTCTCGGCCCGGTCGCGCGCGCGCTGATCAGCCCTTCGCGAGCGCGCCCTGGCGCGTCCCGCGCCGCTCGAGCTCGGCGGCGAGCAGCTCGCGGACGCGGTTCTTGGCGACGTCCCAGCGGGGCGCGATCAGCTTCGGCTGCGGCGCGTCGCCGGTGATCCGGTGGAGGACCTGGGACGGGCGCAGGCGCTCGACCGCGTCCGCGAGCCAGTCGACGTAGGTCTCGGGCGCCAGCACGTCGAGCTCGCCCTTGCGGTACTGGCTCGCCATCTGCGTCTTCTCCAGCACCATCAGGTGGTGGATCTTGACGCCTTCGACGCCGGCGGCCGCGAGCGCTTCCGCGGTCGCTCGCGCGCCATCCCGTCCGTCCCCCGGAAGCCCGAGGATCGCGTGCCCGACGGTCAGGAGGCCCGCCTCGCGCGCGCGCGCCGCGGCGTCCTCGAATTCGGCGACCGTGTGGAGCCGGTTGATCGCGAGGAGCACGTCGTCGTTCGCAGACTCGAGGCCGAGCTCCAGCCAGACCTCGGTGACGGAGCGCAGCCTTTCCAGGGAACGGAGCGTCTCGTCCGGGAGGCAGTCGGGGCGCGTGGCGACGGCCAGAGCCACGACCGGGACGTCGCCGCGGTCCCCTTCGACGTACGGGCGGATCGCGTCGAGCACCTCCTCGAAGCGCTGGCCGTCCACGTACGTGTTCGTGTAGCTCTGCAGATAGGCGATCGCGCCGACGTCGTCCCCGCGCCGGGCGACGCGCGCGAGGCCGCGCTCGAGCTGCTCGACGAGGCTCGCCCCCGTCTTCAGCGCCCCCGTCCCCGAACCCTCGATGTCGCAGTAGGTGCAGCCGCCGAAGCCCTTGGTGCCATCCCGGTTCGGGCACGTCGAGCCGGCGTCGAGCGCGACCCGGTGGACGGGGCGCCCGAACCGCTCGCGCAGCCACGGCGCGAGTGTGCGGAAGGGGAACTCTTCGGCTTGCATCGGGCGCGATGCTACGCGCTGCGCGCCGAGTGGATAGCATCACAGCGCCGCGAGGCACCACCGCCCTTGGAGATCCAGCCCATCGTCATCGGGACGGCCGGTCACATCGACCACGGCAAGTCCACGCTCGTCAACGCGCTCACCGGCATCGACCCCGACCGCTGGGCGGAGGAGAAGGAGCGCGGGATGACGATCGACCTGGGCTTCGCGCGCTTCGAGCTGCCGGACGGCCGGCGGGTCGGCCTCGTCGACGTCCCAGGGCACGAGCGGTTCGTCCGCAACATGGTGGCCGGGGCGACGGGAATCGACCTCGTCATCCTCGTCGTGGCGGCGGACGACGCGGTCATGCCGCAGACGCTGGAGCACCTGGCCATCATGCAGCTCCTCGGCGTCGAGCGCGGCTTCGTCGCCCTGACCAAGGTCGACGTCGTCGACGCGGAGATGGTCGACCTCGCCGAGGAGGACGTGCGGGACGCGGTCGCCGGAACGTTCCTGGAGGACGCGCCGATCCTCCGCGTGTCGGCGGTGAGCGGCGAGGGGATGGACGCGCTGCGCGACCTGCTCGTGACGATGGCCGCCGAGGCCAAGCCGCGTTCCGCGGACGGGGTCTTCCGGATGCCGATCCAGCGGGTGTTCAGCTCGCGAGGCTTCGGAACGGTCCTCACGGGGATCCCGATCTCGGGGACGGCGAGCGTCGGCGACGTCGTCGAGGTCCAGCCGTCGGGACAGAAGGGCAAGATCCGCGGGATCCAGGCCTACCACGAGTCGTCGCAGACGGCGCGCGCTGGACACTCCAGCGCGCTCAACGTCGCCGACGTCGATCACCACGCGGTCGAGCGCGGCCACGTCGTCGCGACCCCCGGCTACTTCACGCCGCAGACGATGGTCGGCGCGCGGCTCGTGTCGCTGCCCTCCGCCGATCGTCCGATCGTCAACCGGATGCCGGTCCGCGTCCACACCGGGACGGCGGACGCCGTGGGAGAGGTGGTCCTCCTCGACAGGGACGAGATCGAGCCGGGGAGCGAGGGGCTCGTGCAGTTCCGCATGCAGCACCCGCTCGTTTGCGCGCCGGGTGATCGGTTCGTCCTGCGGCTGGCGTCGCCCGTCATCACGCTCGGCGGCGGCACGATCCTGGAGGAGAGCCGCTATCGGCTGAAGCGCTTCAAGCGCTTCGTCATCGACGAGCTCGAGCGGCAGTCGGCGAGCCTCGGATCGACCGAGTCGCTGCTGGAGGCGCACCTCGCCCGCGCTCCGGAGCGCTGGGCGTCGATCGAGGACCTCTCGCGCGCGCTCAAGCGTTCCAAGGCCGAGACGGAAGGACTGCTCACGGGCCTCGCGAGCCGCGATCAGGCCGTTCCGCTCGGACCCGCCGGTCGGTGGATGCACCGGGAGACGCTTCAGCTCTGCCTCTCGATGCTGCGCGACGGCCTCGACGAGTGGTTCGCGGAGCATCCGCTGCGGTCGCGGATGGACGTGCGCGACCTCCGCGGTCGCGTCGACCTCGATCCGGCGCTCCTCGGGGTCCTCCTGGAGCGCGAGCGGGACGACGGTCGGGTGGTGCTGGAGGCGGGCGGACACATCGGGCTCCAGGGCCGCGAGGTGGCCCTCGACGACGAGACGCGCAGGCTGATGGAGAAGGTCGTCGAGCGGATGCGATCGGCGCGCTTCCAGCCGCCGAGCGCGGACGAGCTCGTCGAGGAGCTGGGCGCGAGCGCCGACGCCGTCGACGCCGTGCTCCGCCTTTGCGTCGACGAGCGGTCGATCGAGCACGTCGGCGGCGACCTCTACGTCTCGGCCGCCGTGCTCGACGAGGCGCGCGCTGCCGTGGTCGCCAACTGCGAGCGGAACGGACACCTGGAGATTCCCGAGCTGCGCGACGCCCTGCAGACGACGCGCAAGTTCCTGATCCCGATCTTGGAGCATCTCGACGCCGAGGGGCTCACGCTGCGGCAGGCTGGCCGTCGCGTTCTGAAGCGCCGATAGGCGTTCGCGCGCGTCCACGCTCCGACTCGGCGCGCGGTGTCGCCGATCGATGCACGCGCGGATCTCGGACCGGGATCGCCGCGCGCGGGGAATCGACGCGTTCGCCAAAGGATGCGCGTCGTCGCCCGTCGATACCGCGACGGGTCCCCGCCGGAGACGCATCTTCGCCGGCCGACCCGTCCTCCGTATTCACGCCTGACGCCTCGCCGCGATGTCCGACGTCCCGATGCACCCTCAGCCGCCGTCCCATGGGGACGATCCTTACGGCCAGTCGAACCCCGCCGATCCGAACGGCGGGCTCGGCGGCGACTTCGGAGCGCCCCAGGAGGACCAGTCCTGGCTGCTCGACGACGGCCCTGACCCCGTGCTCGAACCGCTTCCGTACGAAGCGGTCCAGGCCCTGCCGGATGACCTCGCCGAGGCCAAGAACCGGGAGGAGACCGGCTGGCTCGCGTCGCGTGCGGAGGAGGAGATCGCGCCCGAGCCCGAGCCCGAGCCCGAGCTGCTCGACTCCGAGTTCGACGAATCGATCGAAGAGTACGTCGACGACGGGATGGGCCTGGGAGCGACGTCCTACGTCGAGCCCGAGCCGCCCTCGCGGCCGTACGTCCGCGCGATCATGCCCGGAGCTGCGGCGCTGCTGCTCTCCTTCGGCGGCATCGCGCTGTGGTCGTCGCTGAAGACGCCCGAGCCCAACGACGAGGACGTCGAGATGGCCACGGTCATGCCGGAGAACGCCAAGGGCAATCGCGGGCGCGTCCAGCTCGCCGATCCCGACGGCACCGTGCGCACGACCCGCCCCGGAGGCCGCATGGAGGTTCGCGGCGACGGCTCGACCGTTCCGGTTGCGGGCCAGACGGCTCCGTCGATCGGACGCTCCGCAACCGTCGACACGCCGCGCGAACCCGGCGAGCTCGCTCCTGACGCCGCGTCGCCGAGCGATGTTGCGGCGCCGGAGCCGCCGATGGACGACGCGGTGGACTTCGCCGACACCGAGGTGGAGGAGATCGTGCCGCCCGTCGAAAGCGCTCCTCAGGACGAGGCCGAGACGTCCGAGTCCGAGTCGATCGACTCCGAGCTCGTCCAGTCCGACACGATCGACGAGGACGACGCGCTCGACGTCGCTGCACTCGACGACCTCGTCATCGACGACGAGGCGGCCGACGAGGTCGAGGACACGGACGCGTTCGACGAGCTCGGCGCGGACGAGGACGACCTCGACGCGCTCGCTGCCGCGCTCGAGGAGATCGGCGGCTCGCCGGTCGACGAGGAGATCGAATCGCCGTTCGACGACGAGAGCGATTCGCCGATCGACGGCGAGGTCGACGGAACGCTCGCCGCGATCGACCCCGGGCCCGAAGAGGACGTCAGCGGTGAAGTGGTTGCGGTCGACGAGGCCGCGGCCCGCGCCCGCCTCGACGCCATCTTCGGATCGCTCGACGCGATGAGCGCGCCCGAAGATGCGATCGAGAGCGACGATGAGCCGGCCCCGTTCGACGAGGTTGCACAGGTCGATCGACCGGACGAAGCCGAGGTCGTCGCGATGTCACTCGGCGGCGCCAGTGCCGATCTGCTGGCCGAAGCGGCTCCCGAGGTCGACGCGTCCGATGCCGTCGAGCCCCAGCCCACCGAGGCGGAGCCCGTCGAGCCCGAGACCGTCGAAGCGAAGAACTTCGACGCCGGCGACGTCGCGACGGCGACGACGGTCGACGAGCTGCCGGCCGAGCCCGACGCGGTCGACGTGGCCCAGGCGGGCCCCGCCTCTCCCTTCGGTCCGGCCATGGCCCTGCCGCCGCTTCCCGAGGAGCCGGAGTCGATCGTGCCCGCAGAGGACGTCGTCGCGGCGGAGGAGCCAGCCGCCGAGCCGCTCCTCGTCGAGGCGGAGCCCGTCGAGGTCGAGGTCCGCTCGAGCATCGCGGGCGAGGGACCGCGCAAGAAGCGCGGCGGCGTTCTCGTCCGCGCGGACGAGGACATCTACTGGCAGCACAAGAGCGTGCCGAAGGGCAAGTTCGACGCGCAGCGCATGGTCATGACACCGAACGTCGGGTCGGTCCGCGTCGTCTTTCACGGCGGCGAGACGATCGACGGCCGCCTGCACGCGGTCGGTCAGAACAAGATCGTCGTCGACACGAAGATGGGTCGGATGACGCTCGACGCGCGACGCACCGAGCGCGTCGATCGCCTCACCGGTGCGACGCGCACGCTTCGCTCGCCGTCGCAGACGGGCTCGACCGCGGGCCTGAAGCGGGTTCGGGTCAGGGCGAAGGGCGGCACGTTCTACGGCTTCCTCGTCTCCGAGGGCGAGGGCAAGGTCACCCTGCTCCTGGACGAGGGCTTCAAGATCACCCTCGAGAGCGACGACGTGTCCGAGGTCGCCGGAAGCACGCGGCTGCGCAGGATCGACCCCGGAAAGCAGTAGAGCGCGGGCGAGCGGGGTCGGTATAGGATCGGGGGGGCTTCCACCGATCCGACCCCACAATGCGCGCCCCGAGCCTCTCGATCCTCCCGCTGTGCCTTCCGTGCAGCATCGCGTTCGCCGCCCCTGACGCTGCGCCTTCGATCGATGCCGCGGCGCCTCTCGCGCCGGCGCAGGACGACGAGATCGTCCGCGAGTTCAAGAAGTACTTCCGCAAGTACAAGGACACCGCGGCCCGCGTCGAGGCGATCCTCGCGCTGGAGGGCGCCGAGGTTCCGGCCGTCGTCGACGTGCTCGTGCCGGTGCTCTCCGACGACGACCCCGAGGTCGCCCGCGCCGCGGCTCGCGTCCTCGCGGGCTTCGAGACGCGGCCGCCCGTCGATCGGCTCCTCGCGGAGTTCGAGGGCGAGCGCAAGGAGGCCGTCCGGATCGGGCTCCTGGAGGCCATGCGCGCCGGCGGCTACGGCTCGCTGGGGGAGCCCGTCGTCGAAGCGCTCCAGGACAAGAGCTGGGCCGTGCGCCGTCACGCCGTGCTCGCCCTGTGCGCATCCGGCGACGCGACCACCGTTGCGCCCGTCGCCGCACTCGGCGAGGACGACGAGCCCGCCGTGCGCTGCGCCGTCCTCGACCAGCTGTCTGCGATCGGGGCCCAGGAGGTCGTGCCCATCGCGTCCAAGCGCCTCACGGACGAGGTGTGGCAGGTGCGCGCTTCCGCGGTCCAGGCGCTCGGCCGGGTACGCGTGACCGCGTCCGTTCCGCTCCTGATCGAGCGCTTCGACCACGAAGAGGGGCGACTGCGGGTCGACATCGCCGAGTCACTGACGAACCTGACGACGAAGACGTACGGCACTCGCGTCGAGCTCTGGAAGCGCTTCTGGGACACCTACGGCGACCGCTTCGAGATTCCGACCGACGAGGAGCTCGCCGCGCTGCGCGAGGCGCAGAAGAAGTCGAACGAGAAGTACTCGATCCAGGGCGCATCGTCGTTCGTGGGCGTCGACACGCCGAGCCGCTCGATCCTGTTCGTCATCGACGTCTCGGGCTCGATGGAGAACCTCGTCGTCGAGCGCGACCGCTTCGCCGGCGGCGAGTATCCCTCCTGGGCGCGGATGGACATCGTCAAGACCGAGCTCGCGCGCACCATCGAGAATCTCGAGTCCTACGTGCAGTTCGGGATCATCTCGTTCGCGACCGACACGAAGCGGTGGAAGAAGCGGCTCGTGCCCGCGAACGTCGTCAACAAGTCCAGCGCGCTGGACTTCGTCAAGCGACTGGAGCCGATCGGCGGGAACAGCAAGGCCGACCTCGCTCGGGCCGGCCTGACCGGGGCCGCCAATCTCGAGGCGGGGAAGACGAACACCTACGGCGCGCTCTCGCAGGCCCTCGGGCTCGAGAGCGAGCGGAAGGGCGCGAAGGAGGACTACCTCGGCGACGTCGACACGGTCTTCTTCCTCTCGGACGGCCGGCCGACCCACGGGGAGTTCATCGAGACCAAGGACATCCTCGACCGCGTGACGGAGGGCAACGATCTCCGGAAGATCGTCCTGCACACGATCGCGATCGGGAACTTCGAGAAGAGCTTCATGCGCATGCTCGCGGAGCGAAACGGAGGCGTCTTCGTCGACCTAGGCAAGTAGCCCGATCGACCGCCCGCCAAGGTTGACGGCCCGGCCCTTCGCGCCTAGATTGCTCGGCCGCTGTCGGGGTGTGGCTCAGCTTGGTAGAGCGCTGCGTTCGGGACGCAGAGGTCGGAGGTTCGAATCCTCTCACCCCGACCACCCCTCTCCCCTGGCCCCAGGGGGGGCTGGCGGCACTGTCCGGGTAGGGTGAATCCCCCGATCCGCCGGGACACGCCCTTGCATCGGGGCTCGGAGCCCCCCAGACTTTGGGCACCGCCAAGGAGCCCCTCCCGGGCGATCCCTGGCGCTGATCCTGCTCGGGCGAGGGCCCGGTCCCGTTGGAAGGACCTCGCCAGCCGACGGGACGCGAGTCCCTCTCCATCGGTCGCCAGCAGCGGTCTCGCACCCTGTGACCCGGACCTCCCACGGCCTCTCGCGCCGTCGGAGAACGCCTCTCCGCCGGCTCCGTGCCGGCGCCTCCGGCCTCTGAAACGCCGGCATCCGCGCGGCCTTCGGCCGCCTCCCATCGCTCCGTCGCCCCACGGGCACGGGGCCGGGTCGACACGTCCAGTACGACGGATCCAGTGACCTCCAAAGAAACCTCCAGCACCGACGAAGCGCAGCAGCAGCTCCCCTTCGGTGCGCTCCCCGACGGCAGCTCCGCCTCCAGCAAGACGGCGAAGAAGAAGCCGGCGCGGAAGAAGAAGACCGTCCGGAAGAAGGCTCCGCGAGCCGAGAAGGACGCCGAGGCGGCGTCGGCTGCCCAGCCCGGACCTAGCTCGCCCGCGCCCAGCTCGGAGGGACCGCCTGAAGCGACGGAGGGGTCGACGGAAGACGGCGCCCCCTCGAAGCGCCGCCGGACCCGCCGCGGTCGTAGGAAGCGCCGCTCGCGCGATGGAGACCATCCCGAGGGGGGGACCGAGGGCGCCGAGGCTCGCTCGAGTCAGCCGGCGACGGACGCGCCCGAGGGCGGCCAGAGCGCTCCCTCGGACGAGGGCGACGGAGGCGGTCGACCCCGTCGCCGTCGGCGTCGACGTGGGAAGAAGCCGGGCGACGGCGGCGGCCAGACCTCGCTCACGGACGACGGTGCCGAGAGGACCGACGACGGCGGCGGTGAGCGGACCCGCGAGGAGAAGACTCCCGCCACGGGCACCGGCATGTTCGTGCTCGACAAGGGGAACGTCTCCGTCCTCCGTCTCGCGGAGAACGGCTACCTCGCGTCGAAGGACGACATCTACGTGCCGAAGAAGCTCGTCCAGCGCTACAAGCTGCGCGACGGGATGATGTGCACGGGCCCGATCAGTCGCGGCTACAAGCACAAGCACCAGCTCGACGACGTTCGGGAGATCGACGGGCACCCGCCCAAGTACTGGGCGAACAAGCCGCTCTTCAAGAACCTCACGAGCGTCGACCCCGACTTCCACTACGCGGTCGGCGACATCGTCGACGACGTGTCGATGCGCGTCGTGGACCTGATCTCGCCGATCGGGCGCGGGCAGCGCGGACTGCTCGTCGCTCCGCCCCGCACGGGCAAGACGACGCTCCTGCGCCAGTTCGCGAAGGGCATCGAGGACGGCTATCCGGACGTGCACTTGATGGTGCTGCTCATCGACGAGCGGCCCGAGGAGGCGACCGAGTGGAAGCGCAGCGTCGAGCGGGGCGAGGTCTTCGTCTCGACCGCCGACGAGACCTCGAAGCACCACATCCAGGTGGCCGAGATCGTGTGGAAGCGCGCGATGCGGATGGTCGAGATGGGCGAGGACGTCGTGCTTCTGCTCGACTCGATCACGCGCCTCGCGCGGGCCTACAACAACCAGGCCGGCTCGGGACGCACGATGTCCGGCGGCCTCGACAGCCGCGCGATGGAGCGCCCGCGGAAGATCTTCGGCTCGGCGCGGAACACCGTCGAAGCGGGCAGCCTGACGATCATCGGCACGACGCTCGTCGAGACGGGCAGCCGCATGGACCAGCTCGTCTTCGAGGAGTTCAAGGGCACGGGCAACATGGAGCTCGTCCTGAACCGCAAGCTCGCCGACCGCCGGATCTTCCCGGCGATCGACATCGAGAAGTCGGGCACGCGCAAGGAGGAGAAGCTCGTCGGACTCCGGCGGCTCAAGCTCATCCACGTGCTGCGACGCGTCCTGGCGCGGATGCACTTCGCGGAGGCGGCCGAGCTGCTCATCACGCGGCTCGACGACGTCGAGAAGACCGACGACTTCCTCGAGCGGTTCACGGTCGATCCCGAAGCCTGACGTCGACGCTCGATGCAGGAGAGCGGGACGAACGCGGGCGTCCAGGACCCGCGCGCCGGCGCGGAGTCGATGATTCGCGCCGCGGAGCTGTCGAAGTCGTTCGGGCCGGTCCGGGCCGTTCGCGGCGTTTCGTTCGACGTGGCGCGCGGTGAACTCGTCGGCTTCCTCGGGCCGAACGGCGCCGGCAAGTCGACGACGATGAAGATGCTGACGGGCTCGCTCCTGCCGGACACTGGGCGCGCCTGGATCGCGGGTGAGCCGCTCGACGGTCGCACTCTCGGGGCGCGCGCCGCCGTCGGCTACCTGCCCGAGCACACGCCGCTCTACCGCGAGATGCGCGTCTGGCGCTACCTGGAGTTCGTCGGCGAGGTGCACGGCATGTCCGGGCGGGAGCGCGCGGACGCGCTGGAGCGCGTCGTCGACGCCTGCGATCTGACCGGCTACACGGGCCGCCGGATCGAGACGCTCTCGAAGGGCTACCGCCAGCGGGTCGGGCTCGCCCAGGCGCTGTTCGCCGATCCGGACGTGCTCGTGCTCGACGAGCCGACGAGCGGCCTCGACCCGGCCGAGATCGTCCGCATCCGCGACCTCGTCACCGGCCTCGCGCGGACGAAGACGATCCTGCTCTCGACGCACGTGCTGTCCGAGGTCGAGGAGATCTGTCGCCGGGTCCTGATCATCGCCGGCGGGCGCCTCGTGGCCGACGGCACGCTCGACGAGCTGGTCGAGGAGGGCGGCGACGCGATCTCGCTCCTCGTCGGCGCGGCTCCCGCGGACTGCGGCGAGGCGTTCGATTCGCTCGCCGGCGTCGCCGACGCGCACGTCGCCGCCTCGCACGGCGGCAGTCGCGCGCGCGTGACGCTGCGCGTCGAGGACGATCGGTTCGAGGTCGCCGAGAGGGTTGCGGCCGTCGTTCACGAGCGGGGCTGGCCGCTCCTCGAGCTGCGTCACGACGCGACGACCCTGGAGCGCGTCTTCCTCGCCCGGACGCGCTCGATCGACGCTGGCGCCGCCGAGGGGGATGCGTGATGCGCGTGCTGCCCTTCGCGAAGCGGGAGCTGATGAGCGCGTTCGAGTCCCCGGTCGCGTACGTCGCGATCGGGCTCTTCGTCGTCCTGCTCCCGGCACTGTTCTTCTTCCTCGGCTACCCGGTCGGGCGGACGCCGCTCCCCGGGCTGTGGGAGGGCGGCCAGGCGAGCCTCATCGTCCTGTTCCACTGGCTGCCGCTGCTGCTCGCGTTCGTGGTTCCGGCCCTCTCGATGGGGACGTGGGCCGAGGAGCGTCGCTCGGGGACCGAGGAGCTTCTCCTGACCTACCCAGTCCGCGTCGGCTCCGTCGTCCTCGGCAAGTTTCTCGCGACCTGGCTGCTGACGATCGTGATGGTCACGCTCGCCGTGCTCGCCGCCGCGATCACGGTGTCGCGGCTCGGCGACCTCGACTGGAACACGGTCTGGGTCGGACTTCTCGGCGCCACCTGGCTGGCCGCGGCGTACGTCGCGATCGCCCAGTTCCTCTCGGGGCTGAGCGCCGAGCAGCTCGTCGCGTTCCTCCTCGGCGCCCTCGTGCTCGGGCTCCTCTGGGCGCTGCCCCTGTTCGTGCGCGTGCTGCCGGGAGGGCTCGCGGCGCCGCTGGAGGCGACGAGCCCGACGTCCCACTTCCTCGGGAGCGCGGCGCGCGGTGTCCTCGACCTCTCGGACGCCGTGTACTTCTTCCTGCTG
>JBCCSK010000056.1:0-21475 GCA_039200205.1 Planctomycetota bacterium | reverse complement strand
GCCTCCGCGCTCGTGACCTCGCCCCACAGCGACTGGTAGCGAATGTCCCCGGTCGCCTCGAGCGTGCGAGCCGTGATGTCGAGGTCGCGCACCGTTCGCGCGTCGAGCCGGTGCGGATCCGACCCGAGCGACTCGGCGTGGAAGTCCTCGGCGCTCTCGACGTACCAGCTGTCCTCGACGAGACGCGCGACGAGGCCGCCGCCCGCGGTCGCGCGGTACGCCTCGCCCTCGTCGGCCGGCGTCGTGACGATCCGCGTCGGACCCTCGGCGGCGAACCGCATCACCTCCTCGGCGCGGTACGTGACGACCAGCGACTCGGAGTCGAGCGTCCCCTCCCGCGCGCGAACCCGGACGCCGCCCGAGAGGAACACCGTCGCCTCGGATCGATCTTCGAGGCCGAGTCCGCGCGCTTCGTTCCCGAAGGTCACGACACCGCCACGGTCGGGGGCCTCGATCCGGCCCGGGCCGGCGAAGACGAAGCGCAGGCGGCCGTCGTCCGCGGGCTCGTCCCCGGCCTCCGCGGTGCCCGTGAAGTACGCGGTGACCGGACCGTCACCGGTCACCTCGAGCTCGAGCTCCGTGCCGTCGGGCTCGCGGATGATGTAGACGAGCCGCGGGTCCTCCTCCAGCACCGCGCGGACCGGCGTCCCACCCTCGAAGAAGATGCGGGCCGTGTCCCCCGTGTAGCGCTCGCGTCCCTGACGGATCGTGACGGCGCCGTCGGCGCGCGCGCTCCGGACGAGCGGCCGCTCGGAGCCCTCGAACAGCTCCAGGACGACGTCGATGCTCGCGGCATCGATCGTGGTCGGCCCGCGTCGCTCGTCGTCCTCGTCGAGTTCGGTCGAGGACTGGAGAAGGACCTGGACGCCGTCCTCCGCCTGCACGCGAACGAGCCGCGGTCCGCTCTCGTCGCGCCCCTCCGTGGGCGTGACGTCGTCGATGCGCAGCGCGCCGGAGCTCGTCGTGGTGATGCGCGCCTCGCGTCCGCCTCCGAGTGCGATCGAGACATCGGCGCCGTCGCCGAACGTCAGCCGGCTCGGCTGGGTCAGGGCGATGAGCCCGCGGCCCGAGCCTCGTATGTCGCGCGAGAGGAAGCGAACGAGGTCGTCGTCGACCGAACGAAGCTCCTCGGTGACGAAGAACGCGTCGAGGCGCGGCGCCCGCAGCTTGAGCGGCGCGAGGGGCGTGCCGCGGAACTGCTCGACGACCACGCCGTAGAGTCGCGCCGCGACCTCCTCGTCGAAGTCCGCCAGGCCGAGCTCGTCCATCTGCGCGTCGACGACGGCGGTGTCCGCCTGGATGCGGCTGCGCTGGGGCTCGTCGCGCCGCGGGGAACCGTCGACCTCGAACGAGCTGATCTCCACCTTGATCAGCTCGTAGCGCGAACCGATCTCGTCCATCGGACGCGTATCCTCGGCCGTGATCAGGACGCGCGGTCCGCCGTCTTCCCGCGCGTTCAGGTCGTAACTCACCTCGCCGCCGAAGACGCCGCGCTCGCCCGGATACCGGCGATTCCGATCGTCGTCGTCCGAGCCTTCCGCGCCGTCGGATCCTCGCTGCTCGGACCCGTCGAGGTCGGCCTCGAACGCGGGGTCGTTCGCGGGATCGATCGGACCGGAGTCGATCGTGCTCTCGCGCCGCTCGACGACGCGCACGTCGTCGCCGCGCGATCCGTCGCGTCTGCGCTCGGCTTCGAAGTACCAGAGCAGCGCGCCGCCGACGCCCAGGACGACGGCCATGATGAGGAACCGCCTCACCGAAGAGCTAGATCCCGACCTCGATGAGGTCCTGGACGTCGAGCAGTCCGATCGGACGCCGCTCGGCATCGATCACCGGCGCGTTGTCGATCCGGTGCTCGCGAAGCAGGCGGTGCGCGTCGGCCGCGAGGTCCTCCGGACGAAGGACCTTGGGCTCGCGAGCCATGAAGTCGTCGATCGGTCGCGCGAGTCGGTCGTAGGCGCCGTCCTCGAGGAGTCGGCGGAGGTCGCCGTCGGTGAAGATCCCCGCGAGGTGTCCGTCCTCGTCGACCACGAGCGACGCCCCCGGCCGGCCCTTGGTCTTCGACGTGAGGATCAGTGCGTCGACGACGCTCGTGCCGACGCGGACGAGCGGCAGCGCCTCCCCCTTGCGCATCACCTCGTCGACGGTCATGAGCCGACGCCCGAGGCTGCCGGCGGGGTGGAAGCGCGCGTAGTCGCGCGGGCCGAATTCGCGCGCCTCCAGAACGGCCATCGCGAGCGCGTCGCCGAGCGCGAGCATCGCCGTCGTGCTCGCCGTGGGGGCGAGCTGCATCGGGCACGCTTCCTCGATGCGGCCGATGTCGAGCACGCAGTCGGCGTAGCGCCCCAGCGTCGAATCGGGGCGGCCGGTCATGCCGATGAGCGGGACGCCGATCTTGCGCGCGGCCCCCATCACCATGTTGACCTCGGCGGTCTCCCCGGAGTTCGACATCGCCAGCACGAGGTCGGCCGAGCGGACGCGACCGAGGTCGCCGTGGAGCGCCTCGGCCGAGTGCAGGAAGACCGAGGGCGTCCCGGTGCTCGCGAGCGTCGCCGACGTCTTCTGACCGACCAGCCCGGCCTTGCCCATCCCGGTCACGACGACCTGTCCCTCGGTCCCGAGGACGAGCCCGACCGCTTCTTCGAAGGCGGCGGCTCGCGCGGGCTCGGCGAGCGACTCGGCCAGGCGCGCGATCGCCGCTGCCTCGAGGCGAAGCACTTCTGCGCCGCGCTCGGACGGTGCCTGGTGATGCTCGTCCGTCATGGGGCGGTCCGACGGGCGCTCGTGCGGGTCGCCGGCGATCGGAGCCCCGGATTCTAAGGATGGGACGAGAGCCGGAACAAGCCGCGCCGGAACCCTCAGCGATCCTGCGGGTTCCACGTAGTCCGACGGTCCTCGCGCCGATGAGGACCGCATCCGGCTGACGCGAATCTCGATGATGCAACGATCCCTCTCCCTCACCCTCGTCGGAGTGACGCTGACGGCCGGTCTGGGGCTCGCCGCGGCAGCGCCCGCCCCGCTCGCACAGGAGCGCGATCGCCAGCAGGTCCTCGAGAGGCTCCTGCGCCGCTACGACCTCGATCTCGACGGGACGATCAGCGAGGAGGAGTTCCCCCGCAGCCGGCGAGCCTTCCGCAGGCTCGACCGCGACCGCGACGGCGCTTTGACGAGGGCGGACTTCGCCCCGAGGGACCCGTCGACGGGCGCCGCACCCGGGGACGAAGCCGGCGGGGCCGCGAGCGACGCCGACGCCGCGTTCTTCGAGGAGCGCGTGCTGCCCATCCTCGAGAAGGAGTGCTACTCCTGCCACTCGAGCGGCACCAGGCGCCTCAAAGGAGACCTCCGCGTGGACTCGCGCGCGAGCCTCCTCGCGGGCGGCGCGACCGGGCCGGCGATCGTCCCGGGCGACCTCGACGCGTCGCTCCTGATCGAGGCCGTCCGGTACGAGGACCCGATCTTCGCGATGCCGCCGCGCGAGGCGCTCCCGGACGAGGCCGTGCGCGACCTGGAGCGCTGGGTCGAGATGGGCGCGCCCTGGCCCTCGGCGGCGGACGACGTCCACGGGACGGAGGCCCAGGTCGTCGAGGACCTCGCGGGCAGCCCGGCGCTCGACCGTGAGATCGACCTCGAGGAGGGCCGGCAGGCCTGGTCGTTCCAGACGCCGACGCCCCACGAGGCGCCGGACGTGGCGGACGCGGACTGGGCCTGGACGGACGTCGACCGGTTCCTGCTCGCGGCGATGGAGGAACGGGGCGTCGAGCCGGTCGAGGACGCCGACCGACGCACCTGGCTGCGCCGCGTCACCTTCGACCTCACCGGCCTCCCCCCGACCCCCGAGGAGATCGACGCGTTCGTCGGCGACGGGGCCGAGGGCGCCTACGAGCGCGTCGTCGATCGCCTCCTCGCGTCGCCCGCGGTCGGGGAGCGCTTCGGACGGCACTGGCTGGACGTCGCCCGGTACGGCGAGTCGAGCGGCAAGCAGACGAACATCGTCTACCCCCACGCGTGGCGGTACCGCGACTTCGTCATCGACGCCGTGAACGCGGACATGCCCTACGACGAGTTCCTCCGGAAGCAGATCGCGGGCGACCTGCTCGAGGCGGAGGACGCGGACGAACGCGCGGAGAACCTCGTCGCGACCGGGTACCTGGCGATCGGCCCGAAGAGCCACAACGAGCGCGACCCGAGGCAGTTCGCCGTCGACCTCGTCGACGAGCAGATCGACGCCATGTCCCAGGGCGTCATCGGCCTGACGCTGTCGTGCGCCCGCTGCCACGACCACAAGTTCGATCCGGTTCCGATCGAGGACTACTACGCGCTCGCCGGGATCTTCATGAGCACGGAGACCCGCTTCGGAACCAGGGCCACCCTCGGAAACCGTCGCGCCGCTGACCTGATCGATCTCCCCGAAGGCGCGGACGTCGCCTTCGGACCGACGATGGACTCCGAGCTGCGCCGGTTCCTGGATCGCACGCGGCGGCGGTTGAACCGATCGCAGGAGATGTCGCCGAAGACGAGCGGCGACGAGCCGCTCGACCGCCTGAAGAAGCGCGTCGAGAACGACCAGAT
This sequence comes from Planctomycetota bacterium, assembly GCA_039200205.1. Lineage (GTDB taxonomy): Bacteria > Planctomycetota > UBA1135 > UBA1135 > Saltatorellus. The sequence goes on along the minus strand of JBCCSK010000056.1, from coordinate 16,906 downwards.
CGACGTGATCGGCGACCTCCTGGAGCGCTTCGACGAGAGCGGCCGCGCGAACGCGAAGAACCGCCTCGCGATGGGCGCGGTCGACGGCATCGCGCGCGACATCGCCGTCCTCGAGCGCGGCGAGCTCGATCGGCCGGGAGACGTCGTCCCGCGCGGCTTTCCCCAGGTGCTCGACGGCGAGTGGGCCCCGGAGATCGAGAGCGGCAGCGGTCGCCTCGAACTCTCCGAGTGGATCACCGACCCGCAGCATCCGCTCACGGCGCGGGTCTGGGTGAACCGCGTGTGGCTGCACCTGTTCGGCGCCGGCATCGTCCGCACGCCTGACAACTTCGGCGCGGGCGGCATGGCCCCCGACCACCCGGAGCTGCTCGATCGGCTCGCGCACGACTTCGTCGCGGGCGGCTGGTCGACGAAGTCGCTCGTCCGCGAGCTCGTGCTGACCCACGCCTATCGCCTGGCGAGCTCGGACGACGAATCGAGCGCGGCGGTCGACCCCGAGGCGGTGACGCGCTGGCGCATGCCCGACCGAAGGCTGGAGGCCGAAGCGATCCGCGACGCGATGCTCGTCGTCTCCGGCACGCTCGACCCCGAGCGCCCCGTCGGCTCTCCCACGGGCGCGATCGAGGGGACGATCCGCCGCGAAGAGCTCGCCGACTACCTGACGCGCGAGCGGCCCGTCCGGTCGATCTACCTCCCGAGCCTCCGCGGGCACCTCGTCGACGCGCTCGACGTGTTCGACGCCCCGGACTCGGCGTTCGTCTGCGGAGACCGCGAGGAGACGAGCGTCGCGACGCAGGCGCTGTACCTGATGAACGACGCGGACGTCGTGCGGCTCGCCGACGCGTTCGCCGAGCGCGTCATGCGCGAGGCCGACTCGGAGCGCGCGCGGATCGAGCGCGCGTTCGAGCTCGCGGTCGGGCGCGAACCGAGCCGGCGCGAGAAGAAGGCGGTCAGCCGCTTCCTCGCGGATTTCAAGAAGCTGGAGCCGTCGAAGAGCTCCACCAGCTCGTCCCGACGCGGCAGGCGGCGCGCGCGCGAGAGCGAGCTCGCGCGGCCGAAGACCGTCGAGCACGCGGCCTGGTCCGCGTTCGCCCAGACCCTGTTCCAGAGCGCGGAGTTCCGCGCGATCGGCTGATCCCGAGCCAGACCGAACGATGCACGAATCGATCCGACCCAGCCGACGCGACGCGCTCCGGCTCCTCTCGTCCGGCTTCGGGATGCTCGCCCTTCGCGGGATCGCGGGCGCTGCCCCGCAGACGTCGCCGCTCGCGCCGAAGGCGGCCGCGCGCGCGAAGCGCGTCGTCTTCCTGTGCATGTCCGGCGCGCCGTCGCACGTCGACACGTTCGACCACAAACCGGGGCTCGTGAAGCGCGACGGCGCGACGCTCTCCGGCTACCGACGCGGCGCGAAGCTGATGGCGTCGCCGTGGAAGTTCCTGCCGAGCGGGAAGAGCGGGCTGATGATCAGCGAGCTGTTCCCGGCCCTCCGCGAACAGGCTGACGAGATGTGCCTCCTGCGCGGGATGTACACCGACGTCCCCGCCCATCCGCAGGCGTTCGCGAAGCTCCACACGGGCAGCTTCCAGTTCGTGCGCCCGTCCCTCGGATCGTGGTCGCTCTACGGACTCGGGACGGAGAACGAGAACCTGCCGGGCTTCGTGACGCTGAACCCGCCGAGCCGGAACGGCGGCGCGCAGAACTACGGGAGCGCGTTCCTGCCTGCGACCTACCAGGGACTTCCGATCGGGCTGCAGCGCAGCGGGCGGCGCCGCTCGGGCGACGGCAGCGGACCGGTGGACGACATCCGGAATCCGCGGATGACGCGCGAGCAGCAGCGCGCCCAGCTCGACCTGCTCGAGAAGCTCCAGCGCGAGCACGCGCGGCGCGAGGGCGGGAACGACGACGTCGAGGCCGTGATCCAGTCGTACGAGCTCGCGTTCCGCATGCAGTCCGACCTCCCCGATCTGCTCGACCTCGGCAGCGAGTCCAAGAAGACGCTCGACGCGTACGGGATCGGGGACGACGAGACGGACCAGTTCGGACGCCAGTGCCTGATCGCGCGGCGCATGGCCGAGGCGGGCGTCCGCTTCATCGAGGTCGGCATGGGCGGCTGGGACCACCACCGACGGCTGCGCGAGGACCTGCCCGCGAAGTGCCGCGAGATCGACCGACCGATCGCGGCCCTGCTCGCCGATCTCAAGAGGTCCGGTCTGCTCGACGAGACGCTCGTCATCTGGGGCGGCGAGTTCGGCCGAACGCCCTACGCGCAGAACGGCGACGGACGCGACCACAACAACCGCGGCTTCACGACGTGGATGGCCGGGGGCGGCGTCAAGGGCGGCACCTCCTACGGCGCCACGGACGAGAACGGAATCGAGGCCGTCGAGGGACGCACGTCGATCCACGACTGGCACGCGACGATCCTGCACCTGCTCGGGCTCGACCACGAGCGACTCACGTACCCGTACGCCGGCCGCGAGTTCCGCCTGACCGACGTCCACGGCGAGGTCGTTCGCGACATCCTCGCGTGACGCCCCGCGTCAGCCGCGGCCGCCGTTCTTGGGGAGGTGACGCCGCACGCCGCGCTCGTACGGAGTCCAGAGCGCGGCGCGGCGGCCCATCGCCTTGACGGCCCCGTTCGTCCACGTGTTGCACGTGCCGAAGAGGTGGTAGTGCCCGCTCCCGCGGAAGAAGCGGTCGTAGTCCTTGTACCCCGGATGGTCGAGGAGGACCGGACGTCCGGCCTCGTCGAGCGCGAAGCCCGCGTCGATGTACTCGACGAGAGCGCCGTACTCCTCGCTCGTCAGACGGACGAGGTGAACGCTGTCCCCTCGGCGCGGCGGCCCGACGAACGCCTTCACGTGCATCGCGGAGCGCGTGGGCAGGAGGGCGCCGCGCAGCGCGACGCCGACGGTGAGATCGTCCCACGTCGGCACCTCGAGATAGAAGGCCTCGTCGCCCCAGCCGAAGGCGACGTAGCCGAACGAGCGGGCGGGGACCTCGTCCGGCAGCCACGCGACCCAGTCGCGCTCCGGTCGCGCGGCGCGGACCCAGATGTCGACGTGCACTCCGTTGGTCACGAGGTAGACGTCGATGTCCCCGGCGAGCGGCTCGGCGTCGGCGTTCACGGGAATGCGCTCGCCGATCTCCGCGGACGCCTGGTAGAGCAGGCCGAAGAGCGCGATCGCGGCGACGACGTACGCCAGCCACCGCAGCGGGCGAGGGAGACGACCGAACGCTCGACCGATCCGGCTCACGCACCTGGCGCGGTCGGTCCCCGCACCTCGGCCGCAACGGCGTCGATGTCGAACGCCTCGCTCGTGTCGACGACGACGGCGCTCCGCTGCTCGTCGGGCGTCAGGGTGTGGAACGAGCCCATCTGGTGCTCCAGCACCGCGAGCGTCGCCTCGGAGGGGTCGCTGCCCGTCGCCGCGCGCGTCTCGACGCGCTCGCGGAGCACGTCGTCGGGCGCCATGCAGTGCAGGATCACGAAGCGCGCCCAGCGGTGCTCGGCGATCGCCCGGAAGGCGGCGCGCTCCTCGCGCCCGAGGAACGCCGCGTCGACGACGACGGAGAAGCCGGCGTCGAGGGCCGCGTCCGCGGCGCGCTCCAGGACGCCGTAGGTGTCGCGCGACGAGGACGGCGAGTAGAGGCCGCCCCCCAGCGCGGAGTCGCTCGTCGCGTTCGCCTCGAGCCCGTGCAGGCGCTTGCGTTCGACGTCGGAGCGGATGCGGATCGCGGGCAGGCGACCGACGAGTGCGGCCGCGACCGTCGACTTGCCGCTCCCCGACAGTCCGTGCGTGATCACGAGCGCCGGGACGCTCGTCAGGACGCCAGCCCGGGCGAACGCGAGGTGGGGATGCGACTCCTCGATCGCGGCGCCGCCGTGCTGGTCCCCCGCGATCGCGGCCACCTTGAGGCGGACGACGGCGCGGTAGACCATGTAGAAGCGCAGCACGCGCAGTCCGTCGTAGTCGCCGCTGACCTCCAGCGCGCGGTCGAGGAACTCGTAGCCGAGATCGGTGCGGCCGCGAGCGCAGAGGTCCATCGCGAAGAACCCGAGCTCGGCCATCGTGTCCGTCCAGCGCAGCTCGGCGTTGAACTCGAGCGCGTCGAAGGGGACGAGGGCCTCGCCTCGACGGACGACGTTCTCGGTGTGCAGGTCGCCATGACCTTCGACGACGTGCCCGTCGCGCTTGCGCGCCGCGAAGACGAGGGCCAGGCGCTCGCACTCGGTCCTCGTCCAGCGGGCGACGGACTCGAGGAGGCTCGAACGATTGCCGAGCAGCGAGTCGAGCTCGTCGAAGTTCTCGAGCGCCGCGGAGAGGATCGACTTCGCACCGCCGAGGCTCGGACTGGCCCGGTCGGCCTCGAGGCCCGCGTGGAAGAGCGCGATCGTCTCGCCGAGAGCGCGGATCGACGCCTTGTCGATCTCGTTCCGCTCGAGGACGCGATCGAGTCGCTCCGACGACGGGAACTGCCGCATCTTCACCGCGTACTCGATCGCTGCCTCACGATCGACCCGCGGATGGGAGTAGGTGCCGCCGATGGGAACGACGCCGAGGTAGAGGTCGGGGGCGAGTCGACGGTTCAGTCGAACCTCCTCCTCGCAGAGCTCGCGGCGGAGCTCGAGCGTGCTGAAGTCCGCGAAGGGCAGCTTCAGAGGCTTCTTGATCTTGTACGCGAACTCCCCGGTCAGAAGCACCCACGAGATGTGCGTCTCGATCACCTCGACGCCCGCGACAGGGTGGTCGTAGCAGTCGGCGCTCGCGAGGGCCTGGACCAGGCGCTCGGAGGTGGCGAGGGCGATGCTCTGGGGCTGCACGTCCATGACGCTACCGAACTCGGCCGGCGGGGGCGCGCGGGAATCGGGCGCTGGGGCGGGCCCGGTGATCGGGCTAGGATCCGGCCGTGCCCAGCGAGACCTTCCTCCTCGGGGCCGCGCTCGTCGCGATCCTCGTCTTCGCCCTCGCCCTCCACGAGGCGGCCCACGCCCTCGTCGCGCACTGGTGCGGCGACGACACCGCGAAGGACCTCGGGCGGATCACGCTCAACCCGATCAAGAGCATCGATCCGTTCCTGACGATCATCCTGCCCGCGCTGCTCTTCTTCGTCCTCCCGCGGGTGCTCGGTACGCCGCCCCTGATCTTCGGCGGAGCGAAGCCGGTGCCCGTCGTTCCGAGCAACCTGCGGCACCCGTACCGCGACATGATGTGGGTCGCGCTGGCGGGGCCCGCGACCAACTTCGTCCTGGCGGCCGCCTCGATGGTGCTGCTCAAGGGCCTCCTGGTGGCGGACGTCGTCGAGCCGGACGACCTCGGCGCGAAGATCCTGCGCGGGTCGGTGCAGTTCAACGTGCTGCTGACCGTGTTCAACATGATCCCGATCCCGCCGCTCGACGGCTCGCGGGTCATGACGTACGCGCTGCCGGGGCCGCTGCGCAGCGTCTACCTGGCGCTGACGCCGCTCGGGGTCCCGCTCCTGATCGCGCTCCTGTTCTTCGTTCCGGGAGGACAGGATGTCCTGTTCGACTGGATGGGGCGTGTCTACGATTGGATGGCCGGGGCGGTCGAAGGCCTCTTCGCCCTGTTCGGATCCGGCTGACGAGGATGACGACGAAAGAGTCCGCCCCCGCAGAATCCGCCGCAACGCGCGACGAGCGCGGCCAGCAGTCGGACGAGTTCACCGTCCGACTGGAGGAGGTCTTCCAGGGCCCGCTCGACCTCCTCCTGCACCTCGTGAAGGAGCAGGAGCTCGCGATCCAGGACGTTCGCCTCGCGAACGTCGCCCAGGCGTACATGGAGCACGTCCGCGCTCTTCGCGACCTCGACATCGAGCTCGCCGGCGAGTACCTGGTGATCGCCGCGACGCTGATGGCGATCAAGTCGCGCTCGCTCCTTCCGCGCGAGGAGGTCGAGCTCGAGGACGACCTCGACCCCCAGGACGAGCTGATCCAGCGGCTGATCGAATACCGGCGCTTCAAGGGCGCCGCCGACGACCTCGAGGACCGCTTCCACCGCCGCACGCTCGAGTATGCGCGCGGCTACCGGGGCGAGGTCCGGGACAACGAGCCAGAGCGGACCTTCGACCTCGGCGAGGTCACGGCCTGGGACCTCCTCGCGACGTTCTCTCGCCTCATGCGCGAGACGGCGGCGGGGCGACCCCACACCGTGCGGGCGGATCCGCGGCCCCTTCGCTGGTACGTCCGCGAGATCGGGACCGCCGTGCGCCGCGACCCGTCGGGGACGACGCTTCGGGGACTCGTCGAGAGCCTCGGGGGCGTGCCGACGCGCGAGGGGATCGTCGGAGCGTTCTGCGCGCTCCTGGAGCTGATGAAGATCGGCCTGATCTCGGCCGAGCAGACCCGTCAGGAGGACGAGATCCTCCTGAAGTGGGCCGCCACGGACGAGAACGACGAGGACATCGAGGACCTCATCAAGGCGTCGCGCTTCATGGACGAGGACTCCGAGGACCTCGATGAGGCCCTGGGGGGCGGCAGAGGGCCGTCGCCGGAGGCCGAGGCGCCCCAGGGCGACGAGGCCGACGTGGCCAGCCCCGCCGACTGATAAGCTCTGCGCATCGCTCTGACGCACCTGCGCCCCTTGAGCGCAGGCCGTCTGCCCCCGAAGAGGTGCGGCCAAGATCGGCGGCCCCCGGAGGGCCGCGCCACCCCGACCGAACGATGAGCACTTTGAACGACGTGACCGACTCCAGCTGGGAGACCGATGTCCTCAGCAGCGATGAACCCGTGTTCGTGGACTTCTGGGCACCCTGGTGCGGCCCCTGCAAGAGCATGCTTCCCTTCGTGGAGAAGCTCGCCGAGGAGTACGCCGGCCGCGTGAAGGTCGTGAAGCTGAACACCCAGGACAACCTGGAGATCCCCGCGAAGTACGGCATCACGTCGATCCCGACGTTCATGCTGATCAAGAACGGTGAGGTCCAGGAGCAGGTGATCGGCTCCCAGCGCTACGACGCGCTCAAGGGCTTCATCGACCCGCACGTCTGATCGCCGCCTGCGGCGACGGACATCGTGCGCCTCGTCTTCCTGGGCTCGCCGCCGTTCGCGACCCCGATCTTCGAACGGCTCCTCGCGAGTCCACACGACGTCTGCGGACTCGTCACGCCCCCGGACCGCCCGCGCGGCCGGGGGCGTGCTGTCGTGGTGTCGGAGCTCGCGCGGCGCGCGGAGGCGAGCGGCCTCCCGCTGATCCGCCCGACGACGACCAAGGATCCCGCGTTCGTCGCGGAGCTCGCCGCGCTGGAAGCCGACGTCCTCGTCGTCGCGAGCTACGGCGAGATCCTGCGCCGAGACGTGCTGGAACTCTGTCCCCACGGCGCGCTCAACGTGCACGCTTCGCTCCTGCCGCGCTGGCGGGGCGCGTCGCCGATCCAGCGCGCGATCGCCGCGGGCGACGCGACGACGGGGATCACGATCCAGCGCATGGTCCTGGCGCTCGACGCGGGGGACGTGCTCTCGCGGCACGAGACGCCGATCGGCGCGCGCGAGACGGCCGCCGAGCTCTTCGACCGCCTCGCGCTCCTCGGCGGCGAGGCCATCGTCGAGGCGCTCGATGCGCTCGAGGCCGGCACGGCCTCGTTCGAGCCCCAGGACGAAGCCGCGGTCACGCTCGCACCGAAGCTCACGAAGGACGACGGGTGGATCGACTTCGACCGCTCCAGCGACGAGGTCGATCGTCACGTCCGCGCGATGACGACGTGGCCCGGCGCTCGCACGCGACTGCCCGACGGGCGAGACCTGGTCGTGCTGGAGGTCGAGGTGGGCGAGGAGTCGGAGGAGCGCGGTTCGCCCGGAACGCTCCTCGATGCGGGTGAGGGGATCGTCGCGACGGGCGATGGCGCGGTGCGACTCGTTCGCGTGAAGCCCGCCGGAAAGGGAGCGATGGGCGGGAGCGACTTCCTGCGCGGAGCCCGCCTCGAGGCGGGGACGCGGCTCGGCTGACGAGATCGGGCCGGCGATCGCCTGTTGCGAACCGGGCCGGGAAGTTCTTCTCGGAAAGTGCGTTTTCGATCGGCTCCGGCCGCCAGTTGACGCCTCAGACCGACCCGCTCACCAGCCCGTTCTGTCGCGGGCTGACGGGTCGCTGCGATCGACACTGCCCTTTCCAAGCCATGGTCTCCCTTCCCTTCTCCGTCCTTCTCGGCTCTGCGCTCGCGATTCCCGTCGCGGCTCAGCGGGCCGAACCGGTCCCGGACTCCCCTCCCTCCGTCACGCCCGTCACGGCCGTCGACGCGTCCTCCGTGGACGCAGCACGCGGTGAAGCGCAGGACGCCCGGCCGATCGAGCTCGAGCCCCAGCTCGTCGAGAACCGCACCTCGCCGGTCGTGATCCAGGACGCGCTCCTCAACGACTCGATCCCGCTCCCGATCCCCGCGGTAATTCGCCCGACGGCGAGCGGCGACGAGGTGATCGCGCCGGCGAGCGGAGACCCGTTCTTCCTCGGCTTCGCCGGTGGCGAGCACCGTCCGACCGAGGAGGAGATCCTCGACCCGGCGCTCGTCGCCGCGGCCGGTCAGCCGATCGTCGATCTGCGGCCCGAGCCGATGACGTACGGCTTCGTGATGTTCTCGAAGCGCATCACGCCGGACCGCCGGCAGGTCCTCGAAGAGCTCGGCTGCCGCGTTCTCGGGTTCCACCCGCACTACACGATGAAGGTCGCCGTGCCGGTCGATCGCATCGGCGACGTGTCGGTCCTCGACTTCGTGCGCTGGGTCGGCGTCGCGCCGACGGAGCTCAAGCTCCATCCCGCGATGGGAGGCACTCTCGCCGAGCTCGCCCCCGGCGAGCGAGCGCACCTGTTCGTGTCGACGTTCGAGTCGGACATGGGCGACGAATCGACGTTCGACGAGATCGGCACCGTCGAGACCGTTGGCCCCGACGGCGTCGGCGCCGGACCGGACGCTCGACGCACGCGCGTGTGGCAGTCGAACGGCTGGATGCAGTACGCGCTCCAGGAGCTCGGCGCCGAGATCGTCTCCTACGCCCCGCGCCAGAGCACGTTCCAGATCCTCGTCGACGTCGACCGGATCGAGGCGATCGCCGAGCGCGACTTCGTCCAGTTCGTCGAGCCCGTGCCGGTCAGCGAGACGACGGCTGCGCCGCTCCCGCACGACGAGTCGACGCCGATGATCATGAGCGACGCGGTGCGCGGCTCGATCGACGGCGGCACGAACCAGGTCGCGGTGGTCGGCATCGTCGACTCCGGCGTCGAGACGTCCCACACGGACCTCAACGTCTTCGGCGTCGGCTGGAACTGCACGTCCCAGTCGTCGCCCTGGGACGACACGGACAACGGCGGCAACGGCCACGGGACGCACGTCGCGGGCACGATCTTCGGCCGCGGTGTCACCGAGATCGATGCGACCGGCAACGCCCCGGGGCTCGCTGCGTTCGGCGATCTGCGGATGTTCAACTACCGCCGCTACCCGAGCCCGTGCAGCGCGAGTCTCGACTCGATCACGGGGACGTTCGGAAGCGCGTTCACCGACGGCGCCGGCACCGTCACGCAGCGACCGCACGTGATCAACAACTCGTGGGGCTCGTTCTACCTCGACGGCACCGTGCCCACGGGGACGGAGTTCAACGCCCGCGTCGTGGACGACGCGACGTACGACAGCGACCAGCTCTGGGTCTGGGCCGCGGGCAACGAGGGCTCGGGGGCCAGCACGCTCCGCATCGAGGCGAGCGCGAAGAACTCGTTCACGGTCGGCAACGTCATCGACTACGTCGACGGCGCGCTCGGTGACCCCGGCGAGCTCTGGACGGGCTCCAGCCGCGGTCCGACCGCTGACAACCGGTGGAAGCCGAACGTCGTGGCGCCCGGCCGCTGGATCCGCAGCTGCCGCGCGAACGACAACGACGGATACGTCGGGTTCTCGGGGACGTCGATGGCGGCGCCGCACGTGACCGGCGCCGCGGCGCTGCTCGTCGACGCGTACAGCTTCATGCGCTACGCGCCGGAGCGCCTCGCCGCGCAGCTGATGGCGACGGCGATGACGAAGGACAACGTCGCGATCAGCTCGCCCACGACGTCGCACCTCGACACGTACGGCGCGGGCCGGGTCAACGTCTACAAGGCGATGTACGACCTCGGCGGCAACACGTGGTCGAACTGGGGCTTCGAGCTCGACGGAGGCTGGACCTTCGCAGACTTCACGGTCCCGGCCGGCTGCACGCGCCTCGTCGCCGTCATGACGTGCATGGAGGAGTCGCCCTCGGCGGGCGCGTCCACCGCCCTCGTCAACGACTACGACTTCTACCTCGACCAGGACCCGATCGATCCCGCGGGGAACACCGGCGAGTGGTCGTTCCAGCAGAGCCAGATCGACAACAGCGAGATCCGGATCCTGAACAACCCGAACCCCGGACCCTGGCGCTGGAAGGTCTACCCGGACAGCGTGACGTCGCGCACGAAGATCGGCGTGACGATCTACTTCATCGTCGACGACACGACTCCGGACAGCACGCTCACCGTCACGGCCTCGGACTCGTTCGTCCAGCCGAACGCAGAGGTGGACGTCGAGGCGGAGCTGGACGTCGACGACTACGTCGCTTCGGCGGTCGTCCTCGACAAGGGCGGGTCGTTCCACGCGGTGGTCGATGCGACCACGACGCTGCGCGACGGCATCGTGACGGACCTCACGGACAACACGTCCGGAGGAAACGACATCGTGCTCGGCGACGTCTCGGACATCTTCCGACGCTCCGGGACGTGGACCGTGCGGTACTCGAGCGAGGGCGTGAAGACGCTCTCGGTCAACGCGCGCTCGGACAACATGGTCGACAAGAGCGCGTCGGTGAGCATCGTCGTCGACGGGACGGATCCGAGCCTCGTCTCGAGTCTCTCGTCGCCGTCGCACACCGTCGGACAGTGGTCCAACGACCCGACGATCTCATGGACCTGGAGCGCGGCGAGTGACTCGCTCAGCGGCGTCCAGGGCTACGGGATCTTCGAGACGACGAGCGCGTCGATCCCCGGGACCGTGCTCGACATCGGTCCGGTGACCTCGTTCACGAGCGGCGCCTACAGCAGCTCGACGGCCGGACGCTACTTCAACATCCGCTCCGTCGACAACGCCGACAACTGGGACGCTCAGTTCGCTTCGGCCGGCCCGTACTTCATCGACGTCACGCTGCCGTCGGCGCCGACCGGCGTCACCTCGTCGACGCACCCCGTCGGATCGACGCGCTGCGAGGACACCCTGACGGTGCGCTGGAACGGCGCGTCGGACGTCCACTCGGGCATCGAGGGCTACGGCATCTTCTGGACGAACAGCCCGATGAGCACGCCGGGGCAGGTCCTCGACGAGACCTCGCCCCAGACGACGGCGAACCTCGGCGCAGGCACGTGGTACCTGCACGTGCGGACCGTCGACGTCGCGGGCAACTGGTCGAGCGACGTGGCGCACTTCGGCCCGTTCACGATCGTGAACGAGTGCGGAACGAACTACTGCTCGACGAACGCGAACTCGTCGGGACAGAGGGCGCGCATCAGCGCGTTCGGCAGCGACGACGCGTCGGAGAACGACCTGCGCGTCGAGGCGGATCGCCTCCCGACGAACACGGTCGGCTTCTTCCTCGCGGCGCCGGGGTCCGGCTTCGTCGCGAACCCCGGCGGGAGCCAGGGCAACCTCTGCCTGAGCGGGGCCGTCGGGCGCTACTCGGCGACGGTTCTGAACTCGGGCGCGGCCGGGCGGTTCTCGCTGAACCTCGACCTCGGCGCGGTCCCGACCCCGACCGGATCGATCGGGATGAGCGCCGGCACGACGTACCACTGGCAGGCCTGGTTCCGCGACGCGAATCCGAGCGTCACGTCCAACCTGACGGACGGCGTACGCGTGCTCTTCTACTGACCGTGAAGGCGGGGGCGGCGATGGTCGCCCCCGCCATGAGACCGACCATGGGCGTTGGTGAGTGCCCGTGGGTACGGACCTGAGAAACGCGTCCCGTCCCGGAGCCCCCTCCGGGGCGGGGCGCACTTCGTTCGGGGGAGTAGGATCTCCCGCCGTGATTCGCCACGTCGCCCATCGATGCCTCCGCGGCAGCTCGCCCGCGCCGCTGCGATCCGTCGACCGTTTCGCGGCCCAGGCCGGGCTCGACGAGCGCGATACCGCGCTGGCGCGACGACTCGTCGGGACCGAGATCCGTCGCCGCGGCACCCTCCGTGCGGTGGTGGCGGCGTTCGCGCACCAGCGCCCCAAGGCCGACCTCGCGACGTTCCTGAGGCTCGGCGCCGCCCAGCTCATGTTCCTCGACCGCGTGCCCGACCACGCGGCGATCTCGGAGACCGTGCGGGCGACGACCGACACGCTCGGGCTCGCGAAGGGTCGCATCGTCAACGGCATCCTGCGCGAGCTCCAGCGGTCGCTCCATTCCGGTCGGTCCGGCGACCCGACCCGCGACGTCGTCGGCCGCGACCTGCGGTTCGACTTTCCCGTCTTCCGCGACCCGGCGGAGCATCCGCACCTGTGGGCCGAGGACGCTCTCTCCGTGCCCGCCGCGCTGCACAAGCGCTGGTCGGCGCGACACGGCCGCGACGTCGCTGACGAGCTCGCGCGCCTCGCGCTGGACGAGCCCCCGCTGTCGCTCCGCGCCGTCGGCGGTCGCCCGAGGGACGAGCTGCAGCGAGCGCTCCAGGCACTCGACGTGCCAACGACGCCCGGACACCACCCCGCCGTCCTCCTCGCGCCGCCGGACCTCGCGCCGACCGTCCTGCGCTCGGAGCTCTTCGCCAGCGGAGCGCTGACGGTCCAGGGCGAGCACGCGCTGCGCGCCGCCGAGCTCGTCGGCGACGTCTCCGAGAAATCCGTCCTCGACGTCTGTTCGGCGCCGGGTGGAAAGACCGCGGTGCTCCGCGAACGCGGCGCGCGGTCGCTCGTGGCCGTCGATCACGCGACGCCGCGTCTGGCCCGCGTGCGCGACGGCTTCCAGAGGCTGCGTCTCGATCCTCCGGCGCTCGCGGTGATGGACGGGGCGACGAGCTTCGCGGGCGGTGCGCGCTTCGACGCGGTCCTCGTCGACGCGCCGTGCAGCAACACGGGAGTCCTCGCCCAGCGCCCGAACGCGCGCTGGCGGTACGGTCCGCAGAGCCAGGCGTCGCTCGTCGAGATCCAGCGGGCGCTGCTCGCCGGGGCGGCACGGGTCGTGGCGACGGCCGGCGCGCTCGTCCATTCGACGTGCAGCCTCGAGCCCGAGGAGAACGAGCAGATCGTCCGCGCGTTCCTCGACGACCATCCCGGCTGGACGCTCGAGGAAGAGGCCCGGAGCCTCCCGCGATCACTGGACGACGGCGGTCCCGCGGACGGCGGCTACGCGGCGCGCATCCGCGCGCCCTCGAACTGAACCATCGGGCTCACTGGCCCAGCGTCGCTCGCAGTCCCGCGATCTGCTCGACGAGGCGCTCGCGCTCGACCTCGTTCGTCTGCTCGAGCTCCGCTTCGACGTCGTCCAGCACCTCGCGCGCGTCGTCCGGACGACCGAGCCTCTGGAGCCACTCCACGACGTCGATCCGCGCGCGCTGGACCAGCGCCGACCCCGGTTCGACCGCCTGCGAGGCGCGCTCGATGTACTCGGTGTGCGTGGCCACCGCCGCCTCGAGATCACCCGCCGAGCCGAGCAGGAGCGCGAGCCCGCGCAGCGACACGAGCGTCTCCTGATCGTCGGGACCGAGAAGGTCGGTGCGGACCTCGATGACCTCCCGCAGGAGCCCCTCCGCCTCCTCGACGAGGCCGAGCTTCTCCAGCAGGAGCGCGCTGTTGTGGTCGCACCGCGCCGTCTGCGCGCTCGGATCACCGACCCATCGCGCGAAGGTCTCCCTGGCCTCGTCGTAAAGACCGAGCGCCTCTTCGCAGTCGGGGACCGGAAGGTCGTGGACGGCGAACGCGAGATCGTGCGTCGCTGAACCGACCGCGAGTGAGTCCGCGCCCGCCTCGGCGATGAGCTCGTCCCGGAACAGTCGCTGGAGGTCGACGGCTTCGCGCGTCCTGCCGAGGCCCGTCAGGATCGTGCCCTTCAGGCCGACGATGTGGGCGACGACCGAGGCTTCGCTCCCGTACCGGCTGAGCGAGAGTTCGTACGCCTCCGAGGCGTACGGGAGCGCCTCGGCGTAGCGCTCGTCGAGCCGAAGGACCCAGGCGAGATCCGTGAGGACCTCGATCCGCTGGGCCTCCCTCGTCTGCGGGAGGAGCTGGAGGAGGAGCGTCTCCGCTTCTCGCGAACGCCCCGCCCTCGTCCAGATCGCGGCACGGTGGCTCTTCGATGCGACCAGCGCAGGATCGTCGTCCTCGACGAGGTCCGCCAGCATCGCGATGGCTCGGTCCATCGACTGTTCGGCTTCGTCGTAGAGCCCGATCGTCATGAGCTTCAGGCCGAGGTTGTTCAGAGCGTTGGCGGTCGGGACCGAGTCGCCGAGCTCACTCATCCGAATCCTGACGACCTCGCGCTGCTTTTCGACGGCTGGATCGAAGCGCCCCTCGAGTTCGTCGACGCGGCCCATCCGCTCGAGGGTCTTCGCGTACTCCACCGAGTTCGTTCCGTTCACCTCGCGGCGTATCTGGAGCGACTCGTCCAGGAGCGGGGCAGCGTCCGCCGGAAGCCCGAGATCGAGGAACGTCTTCGCGATCGCGTCGAGCAGACGCGCGCGCAGCGCGGGGCGGTCCCGCAGCTCCGTGTCGAAGCGACTTGCCGCCGAGCGCGCGAGCTCGGAGAGCCGGACGTCCTGGTTCGCGATCGGATCGGTCTGAGCGAACAGCCCCTCGAGGAACGTGATCGCCTCGTTCGCTGCAACGACCTCGCGATCGCGCTCCTCCAGCAGACGAGACGTCCGGACGAGGAGGACGGTCGCGACGATCGCGCCGACGAGCAGCGCGACGAACGTCCCTCCGAGCCCGGCCACGAGGGCTCGATTGCGGCGGGCGAATCGGCGCAGCTGCTCGAGCGACGTCGGCGGACGCGCGGTGATCGCCTCGTCCCGCAGGTGGCGGCGCAGGTCGTCGCCGAGCGCGTGCGCGGACAGGTACCGCTCGTCCTTCTCCTTGGCGAGCGCCTTGCCGACGATCTGCTCGACGTCGCCGCGGAGCGCGGGATCCCGCCGACCGAGCGCCGTCGGCTCGTCGTGGACGATGATGCGCGCCGCCTCGGCGAGGCTCCGCTGCTCGACGTCGAGCGGGACGACGCCGGCCAGGATCCGGTACGCCATCACTCCGAGCGCGTAGACGTCGGATCGAGCGTCGACGGACGCTGCGTCCGCGTTCACCTGCTCGGGGCTCATGTACGGGAGCGTGCCGAGGATCTCACCGACCGCCGTGCCGGCCGTCATCCGCGTCACGTCGGCATCCGTGATCCGAGCGATTCCGAAGTCGAGCACCTTCGGGCGCTTCGATTCGGTGTCGACGATGACGTTCGCGGGCTTCAGGTCGCGGTGGACGACTCCCCGCTCGTGCGCGTGCTGGATCGCATCGCAGACCTCGGCCAGGAGTTCGAGCCGCGCCCGTCGGTCGAGGCCCTCCGACTCGACGTAGCGGTCGATGCGCTCGCCGCGGACGAGCTCCATCGCGATGTACGGCTGGGGCCCGGCGGGCGTGTCGGCGGTTCCAGCCGCGAAGACCTTGGCGATACCGGGGTGGTTCAGCCAGGCGAGAACCTCGGCTTCGCGCCGAAAGCGACTCAGCTGGCCCGAGGAGAACAGGCCCGGACGGATGATCTTGAGCGCGACGCTGCGGCGAGGGTGGTGCTGGAGCGCCTCGTAGACGATTCCCATGCCGCCTTCCCCGAGGACGCGGACGACTTCGAACTCGCCGATCGTCCCGGGGACCGCCGCTCCATGGACGGAGTCGAGTTCCGCGACCATCTCGTCCGCGGCGCGCTCGAGCGATGCGCCCGATTCGTCGAGCTCGAGGAGTCGAGCCACCTCCGCCGCGAGCTCGGGCTCGTCGCGTGCGACGGCTTCGAGCTCTCTTTGCCTCTCCGCGTCCGCGAGGTCGCAGAGGCGATCGAACAGCTCGAACGCCCGCTCGAAGCGTCCACTCCCCTCGCTCATTCCTTCTCCTCGAGGCGCTTCATCAGCCACGCGCGTGCGAAGCGCCACTCGCGTGCCACCGTCCGCTCGGAGGTTCCGAGGGCCTCCGCAATCTCTGCGACCTCGAGTCCTGCGAAGAACCGCAGTTCGACCACGTCGGCCTGGCGCTCGGACAGCTCTCTCAGCTCGTCGAGGATCGCGTCGAGGTCGAGCACGTCGACGATCTGCTGCGACTCGCGATCGGACGCGTGCTCGACGTCCTCGATCGCAACGCGCTGCCAGCCGCCTCCGCGCTTCACGCGTTCTCGCGCTCGCGCGTGGTCGACGAGGATCTGACGCATCGCTCGCGCCGCGACGGCCTGGAAGTGCCCTCGATCCTCGAAGTCCTGCGCCTCGCCGCCGAACAGCTTGAGCCACAGCTCGGCGACGAGCGCCGTGGGCTGCAGCGTGTGAGAGGGCGTTTCCCCCGCCATCGCCCGCCCTGCGAGCTCGCGGAGCTCGGACTCGACCATCTCGAAGAGCCGCCGGCGGTCGGCGTCGTCGCCGCATGCCGCGCGTCGCAGCACGCGCGTCGCTTCCCCGAACGGCAGGCTCTCCGGACCCTCGTGTAGATCCCGAGAATCCTCACCCATCCGCGCGAGTATAGAACCGGGCGGAATCGGTCCGTCGGTTAACCTCCCCGGCGGTCATGTCCAGACGGTCTCAATCCGCGTCGGGTCCCAGTCTGCTCCCGGTCTTCGTCGCTCTCGTCGTCATCGTCGGCGCTGCGCTCGCCGTTGCGGCGATGCAGAAGAGCGTGGACGAAGCCGAGGCGGAGTCTTCGACCGAGAGCGCTCCCGAGGAGCAGAGGCAGGTGTCCAACCCGTTCGCCG
>JBCCSK010000055.1:0-21506 GCA_039200205.1 Planctomycetota bacterium | reverse complement strand
GCTCCGTTCCGCTCGTCGCGGCGTCACTCGCGCTGTTCCGCGAGGTCGTGCCACGTTGACTCGCCCGAAGCCCGCGCGGGACTCGAGTCGCTCTGTCGTGCACAATGCGCCGATGCGCGACCGGCTCTCGATCGCAGCGCTGGCTCTCACGCCTCTCCTCGCGCTCTCGTCCTGCGGCCCGCGTCAAGCGGAGCCCACGCCGCCTCCCGATCGTCGCGAGACGCTCGACTCGCCCCCGATCGCCTTCGGCGACGTCGATCGCCGTCGCCGGAGCGACGAGCCCGCCTCGCAGTCCTCGCCGAGCCTCGCCGAGCCGACCGAGGCGTCGGCGCCGCTCCCGGGCCTCCAGCGCTCGATCGACCGCGCCCTCACGGGGCGCGTCGAGACGGCGGTGGCCAACGCGGTCGAGCGCGCCCGCAAGAAGAGCGAGGGAAAGGTCACGGCGCGCGACGTCGTCGTCTCGGTGTACGCGGTCGACGCGACCTCAGGTCGCGTGCTGCTCGATCGCTCGGCGGACGTCCCGCTGGTCCCCGCGTCGAACCTGAAGCTCCTGACGGCCGCCGCCGCGCTGGTGACCCTCGGCTCGGCGGGCGAGTTCGTCACTCGCTTCGAGACCGACGCGCGCGTGGAGGGCGGCGTGCTCGAGGGCGATCTCGTCGTTCGAGCCGGCGGCGATCCGCTCTACCGTCGCGAGGGCGACGGCTCGCTCGATGCGTGGCTCGACCCTCTCGCGGCGGGGCTGCGCGACGCGGGAATCGAACGGATCGCGGGCACGATCACGCTCGACGAGGGCGGCTGGCTCGTCCCGGGCCCGGGACCCGAGTGGCCCGCACCGTCGCAGTTCTGGACGGACTACTGCGCGTTTTCCGGCGCCTTCAGCGCAAACGGCAGCTGCTTCCGCGCGACGATCACGCCGACGTCGCCCGGGGCCGAGGCCAGGACGGTCCTTCGCCCGCGTCACCACGGACTGACGCGGAACGGACGAGTCGTGACGGAGGGCAAGACGCTCGACATCCGAATCGGCGCGACCCGCGCCGGCGTGACGGTCGGTGGGAGCCTGCCGGCCTCGAATCCGCTCTACGTGGCGGAGTTCAGCCATCCGGATCCCGTCGATCTCTTCGGGCACTCGATCGTGGGTGGTCTCATGGACCGAGGCATCCTCGTCGCCGGCGGCTTCGCGCGCTCGCGCGACGTCGCGCTCCAGGACGCCCGGACGCTTCACGTCATGCGAACGCCGATCACGTCCGTGCTCGACGCGATCCTGCTCGACTCGAACAACCCGGTCGCCGACCAGCTCTTCCTCGCTTCCGGCGCGTCGATCGCCGGCGCGGGCACGCGAGAGAGCGGGGCCGAGGCGGTTCGACGTGCGCTCCGCGCGCTCCAGGTCGAGGCCAATTCGCTCGTCCAGGTCGACGGTTCGGGCCTCTCGAAGGCGAACCGCGTGACCGCCGAGCAGCTCGCGAATCTCGTGACCGCCGTCGTTCGCGGCGGCGGTGACACGAGGGACGCGATCGTCGGCAACCTGCCTGTCGCGGCGACGAGCGGGAGCCTCTCCAAGCGCATGCGCGGTACGCCCGCGGAGGGGCGGGTCCGCGCCAAGACGGGCTGGGTCATGGGTGCGAGCGGCCTTTCCGGAATCGCTGAATCGCTCGACGGCCGCGACATCGTCTTCTCGATCCTCGTCCGCTACCCGCGCGCCGGCGGCCTGAACAACGCGGCGTGGAAGCCGATGCAGGACGAGATCTGCGTCGCGCTCGTCGAGTCGGGCACGTTCGAGGCCGGCCGGTGAGCGTGGACGCCGTCGCGCGCGCCGCCTGGTCCGCGCTCGAGGCCGGCGGCAGCGTGCCGGACGAGGTCGACGCCGCGCTCGGCGTCCCTGCGATCGACGCGGTCGTTCGCGCCGGCGAGCTGCACCTTCGGCTGCTCGGTCGCCTCGGCGGAGCCGTCGAGACCAAGTCGTCGCGCCGCGACCTCGTCACGGAGGCGGACGTCGAGGCCGAGCGGCTCGTCGTCGAGGCCCTGCGCGCCGCCGCGCCGAGCCACGCGATCGAGGCGGAGGAGGAGACCGTCGACGCGCGGGACGACCGCCCGCGCTGGTTCCTCGACCCGCTCGACGGGACGGTGAATTTCGTCCACGAGCTGCCGCTCTTCGCCGTCTCCCTCGCGCTGTACCGCGGCCGTCGTCCACTCTTCGGAGTCGTCCACGCACCGCGCCTCGGGGAGACGTTCGTCGCCGCGGCGGGGGCCGGGGCCTGGCTCGTGGAGACCGGCGTCGACCGTCCGCGGCGCCTGCGCGTTTCGCCGACGTCCGAGCTCGCCGACGCGATCCTCGCGACGGGCTTCCCGTATCTCCGCGGGGAGGTCGAGCACTCGAACCTGGAGAACTTCCAGCGCTTCTTCCACGACGTGCGCGGCCTCCGGAGGATGGGCTCTGCCGCGCTGGACCTCGCGTACGTGGCCGCCGGGCGCCTCGACGGGTTCTGGGAGCTCCACCTGTCGCCCTACGACGTCGCTGCGGGGGCGCTGCTCGTCCAGGAGGCGGGCGGCGAGGTGACCGATGCGCTCGGAGGCGACGACTGGCTTCGCGGCGGGGAGATCGTGGCCGCCGGAGCCGGGCTGATTGAGGACATGCGGGGTCGGATCGTCTCCCGCGGCTCCTCGGCGGCCCGAGACGGCTCATGACAGCGATAAGGTCCGCCTTTCGCTCCGTCATTCCGCCGCAGCACCGGTTGAGCCGGGCCGGATCGGCGACGAGACTTCGCGACAGGATCGCGCAGCCAGCGCGGTCCTCCAGCGCCGCCCCGGTCGGGGCCCGGCCGCCCCGTACCGCATTCAGGATCCCCGCTCACGAACCCTCAGGACACGACCATGGCTTCGCTCATCAACAAGAAGGCGCCCGCCTTCACCGCTCCCGCCGTGATGCCCGACGGAAGCACGAAGGACGTCAGCATGTCGGACTACGCCGGCAAGTACGTCGCGCTCGTCTTCTACCCGAAGGACTTCACCTTCGTCTGCCCGTCCGAGCTCATCGCCCTCGACCACAAGGTCTCGGAGCTCGAGAAGCGCGGCGTCGTGATCCTCGGCGTCAGCATGGACGACGCCGAGACCCACGCGAAGTGGCGTGACACGGCGATCGAGGACGGCGGCATCGGCGCCCTCAACTACGCCCTCATCGCGGACGACGCGAAGAAGGTCTCCGAGGCCTTCGACGTCGTCCACCAGGACTCCGGCCTCAGCTACCGCGCGACCTTCCTGATCGACAAGGACGGCGTCGTCCAGAGCGCGGTCCACAACAACCTCCCGCTCGGCCGCAACATGGAGGAGCTCGTCCGGATGGTCGACGCACTCCAGTTCCACGAGGAGAACGGCGAGGTCTGCCCGGCCAACTGGCAGCCCGGCAAGGCGGCGATGAAGGCGACGCCCGAAGGGGTCAAGGAGTACCTCAAGGAGCACGCCTCCTCCCTCTGATCGGGAGCCGTGCCGGGGCGCCCCGGGGGCTCCCCGACCGAGCGCGTGGCCCGTGCCGCGACCGCGGCGCGGGCCTCGCGCGCGTATGCGCCGATCTGACACGCGAAGTCCCGCCCCGGGGTCGCCTTGGGCATTCAGCCCGGCGCCGATTGCCGGTATCCTGTTCGGTTGACTCGGGCCCGCTCGAACTCTCACAGCCTGGGCAGCAGTCTCCGATCGTGCTGCCCAGGCCGTGAGCTGATCTTGCTGGCGCACCCGCGAACGCGGGTGCGCTGTTCGCCTGGGCAATTCTTGCCCAGGCTCTCCGGAGCCGCTCCCGCAGGGGGCGCCTCGGGGGCCCGCCGACACCGCTTCCAGGATCCATGGCCACTCAACGCAACGGATCGACCCCCAAGAAGGGGCGAGCGAAGGCGCGGGGCCAGGACGGGTCGGACGCGACCGCCATCGCGATCCGCGGCGCGCGGCAGAACAACCTGAGGTCGGTGGACGTGACCCTCCCGCGGAACGCGCTCGTCGCGGTCACGGGGATCTCAGGCTCGGGCAAGTCCTCACTCGCCTTCGACACCCTCTTCCGCGAGGGCCAGCGGCGCTTCCTGGAGACGCTCTCCGCGTACGCGCGGCAGTTCCTGGGAGGGCTCCAGAAGCCGGAGGTCGATTCGATCGAGGGGCTCTCGCCGGCGATCGCCGTCGACCAGAAGAGCATCGCGCGCGGCAACCGCTCGACGGTCGGGACGCTCACCGAGATCGTCGACCACCTGCGGGTGCTCTTCGCCCGCGCGGGCGTCGCCTACTCGCCGTGGTGCGACCTCCCGGTCGAGTCGCGGACGCCCGAGGCGGTCGTTCAGGAGCTCCTCGACGCCCACGCCGGCGCCCGGCTCGTCGTCGCCGCGCCGCTGGTGAAGGACCGCAAGGGCAGCTTCCGCGCGCTCTTCCAGGACCTCCAGCGCCGCGGCTTCGTCCGGGCGCGCGTCGACGGTGAGATCGTCCGTCTGGAGGAGGCGCCCGAGCTCGAGCGCTACAAGCAGCACTCGATCGAGGTGGTCGTCGACCGCCTCAAGCCCGACCCCGAGAACCCGTCGCGACTGCGCGACGCGGTCGAGCAGGCGCTGGAACTCGGCGAGGGCGAGCTCGTCGCGATCGGCGAGTCCTCCGAGCGCACCTGGTCGACCCAGCGCGTCTGTCCCGAGACCGGGAACGAGCTGCCGCCGCTGGAGCCGCGCCTCTTCTCGTTCAACTCGCCCCACGGGGCCTGCACGACCTGCGACGGGCTCGGCGTGCTCAAGGCGCCGTCGGAGGCCGCGGTCGTGCGCGACCCGTCCCTCACGATTCGAGAGGGCGCGCTCGCGGTCACCAAGGCGGCAGGGAACGGCCTCCTGTTCCCGAACGTCGACTTCGAATTCCTCGAGCGGGTCGGCAACGAGGCGGGCTTCGACCTCGACACGCCGTGGAAGGACATGACGCGCAAGCAGCGTCGCCTCGTACTGGAGGGCACGGGGTCGAAGCGCTACCGCGACTCGTTCAAGTGGAACGGCGCCCGCTCGAAGGGCACGGGCAACTGGAACCGGATCTACCGCGGCGTGCTGGGCAACCTGCGACGCGCGTGGGAGCGCGGGTCGCGCCGGAAGATGGTCGACCGCTTCCTGTCCGAACAGGTCTGCCCGGACTGCGGGGGCTCGCGCCTGAACGAGTTCGCGCGCTTCGTCCGGCTCGGGGACGTCCGCATCCAGGAGCTGACGTCCGGCCCGGTCGAGGCGCTCGTCCCGAAGCTGCGGGCCCTCCAGCTCACCGACCGCCAGGCGCGCATCGCGCGCGACCTCCTGCAGGAGATCGAGCGGCGCGCGCAGTTCCTCGTCGAGGTGGGGCTCGGCTACCTGACGCTCGACCGCGGCGCCGACACGCTGTCCGGCGGCGAGGCCCAGCGCATCCGGCTCGCCGCCCAGCTCGGCGCCGGGCTCCAGGGAGTGCTGTACGTGCTCGACGAGCCGTCGATCGGACTGCACGCGCGCGACCACGAGCGTCTCCTCGGGGCGCTCGCACGGCTGCGGGACGCGGGCAACTCGGTCGTCGTCGTCGAGCACGACGAGACGACGCTGCGCAGCGCCGACTGGCTGATCGACGTCGGGCCGGCCGCCGGCAGGCACGGCGGCGAGATCGTCTCCAGCGGTCCGCCGGCCGAGGTCGCGCGGTCGGGCGTGGACACGCCGACTGGCCGCCTCCTGCGCGGCGAGATCCACATGCCGGCGCCGGAGTCGCGCCGGGAGGGGAGTGGCGAATTCATCGAGGTCCGCGGTGCGAGCGCGTTCAACCTGAAGGGCGTCGACGTGCGGATCCCGCTCGGCACCCTCACCGCCGTGACCGGCGTCTCCGGCTCGGGCAAGTCGACGCTCGTCGACCGCACGCTCAAGCGCGCGCTCCTGCGCCACCTGGAGCGCGAGACGCCCGACCCCGGCCCGCACGATGCGATCGCGGGCCTCGAGCACGTCGACGACCTCGTCGCGATCACGGCGGCGCCGATCGGGCGCACGCCGCGCTCGAATCCTGCGACGTACACCAAGGTCTTCGGTCCGATCCGCGAGCTCTTCGCGAGCCTGCCGGAGGCGAAGATGCGCGGCTACACGAAGTCGCGCTTCAGCTTCAACGTCGCCGGCGGCCGCTGCGAGGAGTGCCTCGGCGCGGGCGTCAAGGTGATGGAGCTCCAGTTCCTGAGCCCGGTCACCGTGCCGTGCGACGAGTGCGGCGGTCGGCGCTTCCAGGAGGAGACGCTCGACGTCCGCTACCGCGAGCACTCGATCGCCGACGTGCTGGCGATGACCGTCGAGGACGCCGTCGAGCTCTTCCACGACCACCCGCTGATCGTGCGTCCGCTCCAGCTGATGGTCGACGTCGGCCTCGGCTACCTGACGCTCGGGCAGCCGTCGCCGACGCTGTCCGGCGGCGAGGCCCAGCGCATCAAGCTCGTCACGTACCTCGCCAAGCGCCCGAGCGGACACACGCTGTTCCTGCTCGACGAGCCGACGACCGGCCTCCACATGGAGGACGTCGGTCGTCTCGTGGGTGCGCTGCAGCGGCTCGTCGACAAGGGGCACTCGGTGCTCGTGATCGAGCACAACCTGGAGCTCGTCCAGGCCGCCGACCATGTGATCGACCTGGGCCCCGAGGGCGGCGAGGGCGGCGGACGTATCCTCGCGACGGGAACGCCGGAGGAGATCGCGGCGGCTGACACGCCGACCGGAGTGGCGCTCCGCTCGGTCGACGATCGGCGGCGCCTGAAGACCAGGCCGCTGCCGCGCACCAAGGACGTCGTCCAGCCGGACGCGCTGACGGTCGAGGGCGCGCAGACCCACAACCTGACCGACGTCGACGTGTCGATCCCGCGCGGGTCGCTCACGGTCGTCACGGGCCCGTCGGGCTCGGGAAAGTCGTCGCTCGCCCTCGACACGATCTACACCGAGGGCCGTCGCCGCTTCGTCGAGTCGCTGTCGACGTACGCGCGCCAGTTCCTCGGGACGAAGGACAAGCCGCCGGTCGAGCGGATCGAAGGCCTCGGCCCCTCCGTGGCCGTCGAGGCCTCGACCGTGCGCGGACACCCGCGCTCGACCGTCGCGACGACGACCGAGATCCACGACCAGCTGCGCGTGCTCTTCGCGCGCGCCGGCGAGGCGCGCTGCCCCTACCACGGCGAGCCGCTGGAGCCGGCCGATCCGAGCAAGGTCACGCGCAAGATCCTCAAGGCGACCGCCGAGCTGGAGGGATCGCCCAAGGGCTGGATCCTTGCGCCGCTCCACGGGCACTCGGTCCGCGTCACGAACACCGAGGAGTCACTGGGCGACCGCCTACGCGCGCTCGTGCCCAGCTGGACTGCCGCGGGCTTCGTGCGCGTCATGATCGACGGGAAGGAGCATCGCCTCGATGCCGGCGATCTGCCGTTCGACGACGCGGAGTCCGTGGACCTCGTCGTCGATCGCGTCTCGTTCTCCAGCGCGTCGCGCGCGCGCATCGCCGACGCCGTCGAGCAGGCGGCGACGGCGTCGCACGGCCGCGTCTCGATCCTCGTCAAGGGCGGTCCGCGCGTCGAGTACAGCACGCACGGCGCCTGCACGATCTGCGGGTTCCAGCTCGCCGCGCCGCTGGAGCCGCGGCACTTCTCGTTCAACACGCACGTCGGCGCCTGCAAGACGTGCGACGGGATCGGCTCGATCTTCCGCGCCGATCCCGCGAAGCTCATCACCGATCCGTCGCAGCCGATCACCGACGGCGCGATCGGCGGCAAGCTCGGCCGTTACCTGGTGAAGGGCAAGGGGTACTACGAGGTCCTCCTGCGCACGGTCGCGAAGTCGCATCGGGTCGACCTCCGCAAGCCGTTCGAGGCGCTGACCGAGAAGCAGCAGGCGCTGCTCATGCGCGGCGTCGGGGCCCGCGACAAGTACGAGGTCAAGGTGTCGAAGCAGATGAGGAACTTCGACTTCGACCAGGAGTACTCGTCGGAGTGGAACGGACTCTGCGGACACATCGACGCCTGGCACGCGAAGACCGACGACCCGGAGTGGGCGGGCATCCTCGAGCGCGTCATGACGCGCCAGATCTGCCCCGACTGTCACGGCGAGCGCCTCGAGCCCGCGTACCGACACGTCTACGTCGGACGCAAGCGCATCCCGGAGGTCCTCTCGATGACGGTCGAGGAGGGGCTCGCCTGGACGTCAAAGCTGAAGCTGCGCAAGGCCGTCGCGGAGGCGATGGAGCAGGTCCTCGCCGAGCTCCGCTCGCGTCTCGCGCTGCTCGAGCGCGTCGGGCTGGGCTACCTCACGCTCGACCGCGCGACGGCGACTCTCTCCGGAGGCGAGGCGCGCCGCGTTCGGCTTTCGGCGAGCCTCGGCTCCGAGCTCGTGGGCGTGTGCTACGTGCTCGACGAGCCGACCGTCGGCCTCCACCCGCGCGACATCGATCGGCTCGCGGGCGCCCTGGAGGCCCTCCGGGACGCGGGGAACACCGTCATCGTCGTCGAGCACGACGCCGAGCTGATGGGCCGCGCCGACCACATCGTCGACATGGGTCCTGGCGCGGGCGTCCGCGGTGGTCGCGTCGTCGCGAGCGGGACCCCTGACGACGTGCGCGCGCACCCCGAGTCCGGCACGGCCCGCTACATGCGCGGCGAGATCGACCTCGCGGCCCTTCTCGCGCGGGACGCGGAGTCGAACGACCGCGAGGCGGAGGAGCAGCGCGCGGAGGCCCTCGCCGAGGCGTACGCCGACGCGGGGGACACGATCCGCCTGCGCGGTGCATCGGCCAACAACCTGCGCGGCGTCGACCTCGACGTCCGGTTCGGCGAGCTCCTCGGAGTCTGCGGGCCCTCCGGCAGCGGGAAGTCGACGCTCGTTCTCGACACGCTCGTCCCGGCGATCGCCGGCGAGACGTCCAGGGGTCGCTGGAAGAGCGCCGACGTTCCGGAAGGAACGCGGCTCGCGGTCGTCGACGCATCGCCGATCGGCCGGACGCCGCACAGCGTCCCCGCGACCTACGTCGAGCTGATGCCTCACCTGCGCGAGCTCTTCGCTAAGACGCCCGAGGCCCGGATGAAGGGCTACACGCCGTCCTACTTCTCGTTCAATTCGACGAAGGGGCGCTGCCCCGCGTGCGACGGACGCGGCGCGACGCTGGTCGAGATGCAGTTCCTGTCGGACCTGTGGCTGACCTGCGAGGAGTGCGACGGGCGGCGGTACAAGCCCGAGGTCCTCGAGGTGCGGTACCGCGGCAAGTCGATCGCCGACGTGCTGGAGATGAGCGTCGACGAGGCGCTCGCGTTCTTCGAAGCCCAGCCCGCGATCGAGCGCATCCTTTCGACGCTCAGCGACGTCGGCCTCGGCTACATGGCGCTCGGACAGTCCTCGACGACGCTGTCCGGCGGCGAGGCGCAGCGGATCAAGCTCGCGTCCGAGCTGTGGCGGGCGGAGGCCGGCGGCGCGCTCCTGCGCAGCGTCCTCGTTCTCGACGAGCCCAGCACCGGCCTCGCGGCGACGGACGTCGAGCACCTCGCGCGCTGCCTCGGACGCCTCGCTCGGCGCGGGAATGCCGTCGTCGTGATCGAGCACCACACCGAGCTGCTGGAGATCTGCGAGCGCCTCGTCGAGCTCGGGCCCGAGGGCGGCGAGGCCGGCGGCCGGATCGTCGCCAGCGGCACGCCGGCCGAGCTCGCGAAGAACCGCTCGTCCGTGACCGGGCGCTGGCTGTTCACCTCGCCGGACGGCGGGAAGCGGCGCGCACCGAAGGCGACGCGTCCCCGCGCGACGCCGACGCGGCAATCTCGGTCGAAGGCGAAGACCGCCAAGAAGAAGGCCAAGAAGACGACGAAGAAGGCCGCGACGCGGAGGGCCGCGCGATGACCGCGAGCGAGATCCCGCCGGCGGCACCCCCGCCGCCGCTGCCGACGAACCCGCTGATCGTCCAGAGCGATCGGACGCTGATGCTGCACACGGTGCGGGCCCAGGTGGACGCGTCGGGGCAGCCTGTCCGGGACGCCGACGGGAACCCTGTCACCGAGGAGCACCCGCTCTTCGCCGACGCCCGGGATGCCCTCGGCACCTTCGCGGAGCTGGAGAAGAGCCCCGACTACCTGCACACCTACCGCATCACGCCCGTGTCCATCTGGAACGCGGCCGCCGTCGGCGTGACCGCGGAGGACATCGCGCGGACGCTGCACGAGTACTCGTGCGTGCCGGTGCCTCCGGCCCTGCTCACGGAGGTCAACGGCTGGATCGAGCGCTACGGGCTCCTGCGGATCGAGCGCTCCGAGACCGGGCCGCGTCCGTTCGAGCTGGTCGCGGGCGACGACGACGTGCTCGACGACGTCCTGGGCCACAAGACCGTCGCCGGACTGTGCGAGGTCGATCGCAGCGGGCCGCGTCCGCGCGCGTTCCTCGACGACCTGTCGCGCGGCGAACTCAAGCAGCACCTGATCCGTATTGGCTATCCGGTCGATGACCGCGGCGGCTACGTCGACGGGGACCCGTTCGAGATCCCGCTGCGATCGACCACGCGCGAGGGCAGCTCCTTCGCTCTGCGTCCGTACCAGGAGGGCGCGGCCGCGGCCTTCCACGCGGGCGGGACCGTGCTGGGGGGGAGCGGCGTCGTCGTCCTGCCCTGCGGCGCGGGGAAGACGGTCACCGGCATGGCGGTGATGAGCCTCGTCGGCGCCAAGACTCTGGTGCTGACGACGAACACGATCGCGGTGCGGCAGTGGCGCGACGAGCTGCTCGACAAGACGGAGCTGACCGAGGAAGACGTCGGCGAGTACACGGGCGAGTCGAAGGACCTGCGACCGGTGACGATCACGACGTACCAGATGCTCACCTGGCGACGGACGAAGACGTCGGAGTTCGAGCACTTCGAGGTCTTCCGTCGCGAGAACTGGGGACTCGTCGTGTACGACGAGGTGCACCTCCTTCCGGCGCCGATCTTCCGCGTGACGGCCGAGCTGCAGGCCCGTCGCCGACTGGGCCTGACCGCGACGCTCGTGCGCGAGGACGGCAAGGAGGACGAGGTCTTCTGCCTCATCGGCCCGAAGCGCTACGACGTGCCGTGGAAGGTCCTGGAGGGCCAGGGGTTCATCGCGGAGGCGCGGTGCGTCGAGGTGCGCGTCCCGTTCCCGGAGGACGAGCGTCGCCGCTACGCTGCGGCTCCGACGCGTCAGAAGTTCCGGATCGCGTCCGAGAACCCGTCGAAGACCGACGTCGTTCGTGCGCTCGTCGAGAGGCACGCGGACGAGCGCGTGCTCGTGATCGGGCAGTACCTCGACCAGCTCCGTGCGCTCGCCAAGGCCCTCGACGCGCCGCTGTTGACGGGGCGGACGCCCAACGCGGAGCGCGAGCGCCTGTACGGAGCGTTCCGCGCGGGCGAGGTCGACGTGCTGATCCTGTCGAAGGTGGGGAACTTCGCGGTCGACCTCCCCGACGCCGCCGTCGCGATCCAGGTCTCGGGCACGTTCGGCTCGCGGCAGGAGGAGGCCCAGCGCCTCGGCCGCGTCCTGCGCCCCAAGTCGAACGGCAGCGGCGCGACCTTCTACTCCGTCGTGACCCTGGCCTCTCGCGACCAGGACTTCGCGGAGAAGCGCCAGCTGTTCCTGACGGAGCAGGGCTACGCCTACGACATCGTCCACGCGGACGACGTCCTCGAGCACGGGTCGGGCGAGCACGTCCGGGCCGACGTCGACGCGGGTGCCAAGGCCCCGTCGCAACGATCCGCTTCCGCCATGAAGGACTCCGCAGGAGGACCAGAGTGACGACGACTCCCCGCGATCCGAACGCGAAGAGCTCGACGCGTCGCAAGACGCTTCGCCAGGGACGCCCCGCCAACCCCAAGATCGCCGGCCAGCGCTCGACGACTCGCAGCGACCTCTCCGTCGCAGCGGCCCTCAAGAGCCTGCGCAAGGCCGACCTCCGCGCACCGTTCGCGTTCTGGGCGGGCGACGACTCCGTCGGCTTCCCCGCGAAGGTGGGCGAAGCGCGCGAGCTCCTGGCGTCCTGGATGATCGATCCTGCGCGCGTCGCCGATCGCGCAGGGCGCCTCGAAGCGGCCGAGCGAACGGTGCTGGAGGCCCTGCTCTCGGCGCCCCGCAACCGAAGGACCGCGAGCGACCTCCAGAGCGTCGTGGACGAGGACGCGGAGAGCGGCGCGGTGAGCGCGCTCGCGCGCGCCGGGATCGTCTATCGCGACGAATCGGACGCGACGTCGGCGTCCGAGGTCGCGTGGGTGGTCCCCGCCGAGCTGGCCGACACGCTCCTCGTGCACGCGATCGCCGAGCAGTCTCGCGCGACGTTCTCGACGCTGACGCTCAAGGGGCACCTCGACCGGCGCTACGCCGGCCCCGAGGCGGAGCGCCCGATGTCGCCGTCGCGCCTGCGCGAGATGTTCAAGATGTACGCGAACGAGCCGGCGGCCGTCGCGCGGATCGAACGCCTTCCCGAGGGGCTTCGCGACCTCGTCGGTAAGACCGTGCTGGAGTTCGGCGGCCTCCTCCCGCGGCGCTTCTTCGAGCGCATGGAGACCGAGCTGCCGCACTGGAACCAGCGGCGCTGGGCCAAGATCCTCGAAGAGTCGCTCGTCGGAACGGTCGAGCGCATGGAGCTCGACCGCTACGGGATCCACCACGACGACGACACGCTGGTCGTGTTCAACGAGGTGACGCTCGCGTGGTTCAAGCGCGTCGCGGTTCCGTCCGACCCGGACGCGCCGCACGACGAGGCGTCGCTCGGCGTCGACCTCGTCGCGAACATCTCGCGCTTCCTCGCGTACCTGGTCGAGCACTCGGTGCGCTTCACGGTCAAGGGTGAGATCTTCAAGACCACCGAGAAGCGGATCCTGACCGAGCTGATCCCGAATCCCGGTCGTGAGCTCGAGCGCGCGGAGGTCCTGCAGTTCATCTTCCGCTTCGCGCGCGCGAACGGCCTGATCGAGGTCACGGGCGAACGCACGTTCAAGCTGAACTCGTCGGGCCGCGACTGGGAGAGCCAGGACCTCGACGCGAAGATGAAGGCGCTCTTCGAGCACGTCACCTTCGACCTGGAGGAGACCCAGGAGTCCGTCCATCACCCCGCGATGCGTCGGATCCTGACCAAGATGATGAAGCGGCTGGAGGTCGGCGTCTGGTACGACGTCATGTACCTGCCGTTCCTCGCGCGCAACGCGTACCTCGCGCAGCTCGACGCGCTGCGCGTCGACGATCAGATCGCGGCGCGCGGCGCGCTCGGCGCAGGCGCGTCCGAGGACCTCCAGCGCCTCGCCTGGAACCTCGTCGGCTGGGTCCGCAAGCGGCTCTACCTGCTCGGCATCGTCGACCTCGGGTACGACCGCCAGGGTCACCCGGTCGCCATGCGCCTCACGAGGCTCGGGGCGCGCGTCCTCGGCGTCGACGATTCGGAGCCCGAGGCCACGAGCCTCGGCCGCCTCGTCGTCACGCCGGACTTCGAGGTCGTGCTCTTCACGAGCGGCGACGACGCGGACCTGACGCACGATCTCGACCGGTTCGCCGATCGCGTCAAGGACGGCACGCTGCGCCAGTTCCGCCTGAGCGACCGCTCGGTGCACCGCGGCCTCGTCGAGGGCATGACGCTGGCGCGGATGCGCGAGGTGCTGACCCTCAACGCGCGGACGCCGGTGCCGAAGAACGTCCTGCAGTCGCTGCGCGGCTGGGCGTTCCAGGCCGGCCTCCTCGTGCTCGGCGACGACCACGTCGTCCGCGCGCAGGACGGAACCGCGATGACGAAGTTCGCGCGCGACGCGGGCGTTCGGCCCTTCATCAAGTCGACCCTCGACGAGACGTCCGTCCAGCTGAAGACGCGCACGAGTCGAGCGCGCTACCGCACCCTCTTCCGCGACCTCGGATACCTCGTCGAACTGGAGGACGGGGCCTGATGCGTTTGCCGCCGACGCTCGTCGCCCTGTCCCCGGGAACGCTCGAAGAGGTTCCTGGCGCGGCGGCGAGGGCGGCGTTCGAGCGCGCTGCGCGGGCGGCCTGGAAGGGAGGCCTTCGCGGACTCCTGCTGCGCGAGCCGGGTCTGGCCGACCGCGCGTTCCTCGACCTCGCCCGAGCCCTGCGTCGCGTGTTCGAGGGCGGCTGGCTCGGCCTTCACGACCGCGTCCACCTGGTCGACGCCGCCGGAGCGGACGGTGCGCACGTCGGGGGGCGCTCGCTCCCGGTCGGTGCGGCCCGAGCGGTCGTCGGCAGCGACGTCTGCCTGTCCGTGTCGACCCACGCCGGCGACGGGCCTGCGGTCTGGTCCGGAGCCGATGCGACGTTCCACGCGCCGGTCTTCGCGCCGTGCTCGAAGGAGGCCCCGGGCCCGGAGCTGGGGCGCGATGGGCTCGCGGCGTTCACGTCGACGTGCGAGGTTCCCGTCTGGGCCCTCGGCGGGGTCACGGCGGAGCGCGTCCCCCGCCTCGCAGGGGCCGGCGTCGCCGGTGCCGCGGCGATCGGCGGGGTCTGGGGAACCGGGCCCGAGCCGCTGGCGATCGACCCCGGCCCGCTCGCGGATCTCGACGGGATCGAAGCGCGATCGCGAGCGCTCGACGCAGCGGCGCACGAGGCGTTCGGGGAAGTGCGGCGATGATCTCGCAGCCCGCCCTCCTTCGCAGCATCCGTCGCGTGACGCTGCTCGTCGCGATCGGCGGCCTCGTCTACCTCGTCGCGCGCTTCGACCTCGTCTCGCTTCCCGCGGAGGGCTGCTCGCCCGTCGCGGCGTACGCGCCCGGCGACCGCGTCGTCGTCGACCGTCGTACCTCCGGGCTCGCGGCGGGGGACGCGGTGTTCGTGCGCGACCAGGCCGGCACGATGCACCTGACCACGGTCCTCGAGCGACGCGCGTCGGACGGCGCGCTCTGGTGCGCGCCCGACGTCTCCGACTGTCCGGGATTCTCGTCCGAGGAGAGCGGCTGGGTCTCGACCGACGCCGTCGTCGGACGCGTCCTGCTCGCGTGGAACTTTTGAACGTGGGGCGCGACGGGTCCGGATGGAGCGAGGACCGGCTGCACCGCTGGCTCGCCACGCTCGACTGGCCGGTCGGACTGGCCGGCTCGCGCGGGCACGACGCCGCGGTCCTCGATCGATCCGATCAGCTGGCGGCGATCTGCACGGACCAGTGCATCGAGGGCGTCCACGTCCCGCCGGACGCTCCCGGCGACGTCGTGGGGAGGAAGGCCGTCCTGCGAACGCTCTCCGACCTCGCCGCCACGGCGGCGCGCGCACGCGCCGTCACCCTCGCGGTGCGCGCGCCGGCGGAGCGTGACGAGGACTGGCTCCGGGCCGCGATCACCGCGGCGCGCGAGGCGGCGGTCGCCCACGGCGCGGAGCTGGTCGCGGGCGACCTCGCAGCCGGGCCCGGGCCCGCGTCGATCGTCGTGGCGGCGCTCGGCGAGGTCGATGCGACGCGGGCACCCGTTGGCCGCGACCGCGCCCGGCCGGGGCAGCGCGTCGTCGTGACCGGACCCCTCGGTGGAAGCCTCGCGGGCGGGAGGCAGCTTCGGCCGGTCCCGCGCTTCGACGCGGCCGCGACGCTGGCTGAGGCAGGCGCGACCGCGATGATGGACGTCAGCGACGGGCTGGCCCTCGACCTCTTCCGGATCGCGCGCTCGTCCAACGTGCGCATCGTGATCCAGGAGGACCACGTCCCGATCCACGCCGACGCGGACCTCGCCGCCGGGGAGTCCGGGCGTACCGCCCTCGACCACGCGCTCCACGACGGCGAGGACCACGAGCTCGTCGCGACCCTCGCGGGCGAGGTCCCCGGGGGATGCATCGACCTCGGCCGCGTCGAGGAGGGCGAGGGGCTCGCCCTCCTCGGCCCGGCCGGCTCTCGTGAGTGGAGGCCCGACCGCGGCGGCTGGACGCACGGTGGTGCGCAGGGCGATGCGACCCCAGGATGAGTGCATGCGACGGACGATCGTCACGAGCGACCCGGACGCGACGGAGGCCTTCGCCGAGGCCCTCGGGCGCGCGCTGGAGGCCGGCAGCGTCGTCACGCTCGACGGTGACCTCGGGAGCGGGAAGACGACCTTCGTACGCGGGCTGGCCCGCGGACTCGGGCTCGAGCGGGGCGTCGCGAGTCCGACCTACACGCTGATGCAGGCCCACGAGGGCGGCCGCCTGCCCCTCTATCACTTCGATGCCTGGATGGAGGGCCGGGAGAAGGCTCTCCTCGCCGACGGAGCCGACGAGTTCCTCGGGCGGGACGGCGTCGCCGTGGTCGAGTGGGCCGACCAAGTGGCCGACTGGCTGCCCGCGCCTCGCCTTTCCGTGCGCCTCGCCCACCGCAGCCCGGAAGAGCGGGCGATCGACCTGTCCGTCGTGGGGGAGGGTGGCGAGGCCCTGGCGGACCTCGTCAAGGCCGTCCCACTGCCCCCGGGCGCCCGCGAAGGGGACGCGCTGCGGTGATCTCGGATTCGGTGAACTCGACCGCGGCCCCCGCGTTCCCCGGGCGTTGAAGGACTCGTGGGACGGCGCGGAGGACCCCCTCGCGGCGCTGCGGGCTGGCCGCTCCGGCCCGTTCGAGGCCTTCGTGACCTCCGAGACCGCGACCTTTCTCCGCTACTTCGCTCGCCTCGGCGCCTCTCGCTCCGAGGCCGAGGACCTCGCCCAAGAGACCTTCCTCAAGTTGTTCCGCTCCAGCGCACAGATCGCGCAGTCGACCGACGCCGCCTACGACGCCCGCGGACAGTTCCGCGGGTACGCGTTCCGCGTCGCGCGCAACGTCTGGATCGACCGCGTCCGCAGGGGGTCGTCCGACCGGCGGACCGCTCCGGAGCCCGTTGAGGGCGAGGCGGATCCGGGTCCGGCCGACGCGCGGGCAGAGCGGCCGGACGAGAGCGCGATGCGCGACGAGGCCTCGCAGCGGATCCGCCGCGCGGTCGCGGCGCTCCCGGAGTCGCACCGCGTCGTGTTCGAGCTCGCGGTGATCGAGGAGCTCCCGTACGCCGAGATCGCCGAATCCCTCGACATTCCGGTGGGGACGGTCAAGTCGCGCATGCACACGGCCGTCGGTCGAGTTCGTCGCGCGCTCGAGGAGAAGGACCGAGTTCAGGAGGCGATTCGCACTCGCGCGAGCGCGCGTAGGGGACCGTCGCGATGACCGAACGAGACGAGGGCCTGGAGCGCGACGCGATCGACGCTCTCTTCGACGGTGGTCCGACGGGCCAGCCTTCGAACGATGCACTGCTCGACGAGATCGAAGAGCTTCGGTCGATGCGCGCTTCGTGGCGCGCGGCGCTGGAGCCCTCGGACGGGGGAGAGCGAGCGTCCGAGGCCCTGCGCGAGGCGCGCGTCGCACGTCGCGTCCTCCAGCGGACGACCCGTGAGGACCTCGGTCGGCGCGGCGACCTCGGCCTCCTCGTCGAGTTCGTGGGCGATCGTCTGCGCGACTCCGCGCTGCTGCGGCTCGCTGCGGCGATGGTGATCGTCCAGCTGACGCTCGTGCCGCTCGTCGCCTGGCAGCTTCTGCGGACACCCGAGCCCGATGGATTCCAGGCGCGGCTCGAGCCAGCGGCTCCCGACTTCGAGAACGAAGCTCCCTCCGAGGAGGAGGCGCTCGAGGTCGTCGGCGGCTCCGAGTCGTCGAGCCTCGGCGGCCGCCTCGCGATGCTCCGCTTCCAGGAGAGCCTGGACGAGTCGAGGGGCGCGCTGCGCGGAATCGCCGATCGCCTGGAGCGCACCCGCACACCGCTCCCGAGGACGGCGATCGGCCGCGATCTCGCGAGTCTCGCGGCGGGAAGGGCGCAGAGCGGGACGCTCCGGACGGAGCTCGACGAGTCGTTCGTGGGCGCGCTCGTCCGCGTGGAGGCTGGGCTGTCCCAGCTCGGTGACGGCGGCACGTGGGTCGGACTCCCCGAGGCCCTCGACCAGCTCGCAGCTCTCGTGGGCGACGAGAACCGCTCGGCGCGCGAACGCGCGCTCGCCGTGCGAGCGTTCTCGCACGCCCGGCACCTCGGGCTGGCCGTCCCCGCGGAGTCCGAAGCCGCAGAAGACGGCGACGAAGCCCCCCTCGACGCCCTGACGTGGCTCCGAGCCGTCGCCGACCTGGTGGAACCCGCGGCCGGCGGCGATCCCTACGTCGCCTCCTGGGTTTCCGCTGTTCGAGCGCTGTAGCGGAACCTGATCGAGAACCTCGGCTGGGAAGCGCACGCCGCGCGGTCCAACAGTGGACCGTCGGCTCGTATCTTCTCCTCTCGATGGTCCTCTCCAGCGCCCTCCGCCTCGTCCTCGTCGCTGCCCCGTGTGCTGCGAGTGCACTCGCTCATCCGGACGGTGAGGCGCCCCAGGACGACAGCGTCGTCGGGCCCGTTCAGGAGCCCGTCGAGGACGACATGGCCCAGGGCGAGCTGCGTCCGCTCTCTCTCGAGGATTCACTCGCTCTCGCGCTGACGAACAACCTCGGGCTCGAGCGCGCTCGGATCGAGAGCGAGGCCGCGCGCTTCGACGCTCTCTCGACCTGGGGGGCGTTCGACTGGGTCTTCGACGCGACCGGTACGTACAGCGACTCCGAGCAGGAAGGCGGCGACCAGCTGTTCGGCGGTGAAGTCGTGACGACGCAGAGAGGGCGGGTCGACCTCGACCTCACGCGTCCGCTGACGACCGGCGGACGGTTCGTCTTCCACTTCGACTCGCAGTACACGCAGACGGACAACGTCTTCGCGAACGACCCCGAGCTCTATCAGAGCGGAATCAGCCTCACCTACGTTCAGCCGCTGCTGCGCGGGGCGTGGCAGGAGTACAACACCGCCCAGCAGCGCGAGGCCGAGATCACCCAGCAGCGTCGCTTCGAAGAGCGACGGGACGCGCGTCAACAGCTCATCCAGGACGTCGAAGTCGCGTACTGGGAGCTCGTCTCGGCGATGGAGCAGCTGCGCGTCTCGCGAGCGGCTCTGGAGCTCGGTCGCGAGCAGGTCCAGCGAGAGAACGCCCGGCTGCGGGCCGGCGATGGCACGGAGGTTGATGTCCTCCAGGCGCAGACCGAGGTCGCCACGCGGACGCAGGCCCTCCTGCAGGCGGAGAACGACGTGGCCCAGCGCAGTGACGACCTGAAGCGACTCCTCGTCCGCGACGAGGTGGCCGCGCTCTGGACGCAGCGCATCGAGCCGACGACCCCGCTCCCCGAGGCGAACCCCGACGACCTCGTCCTCCCCAACTGGGCGGACGCTTACCAGGTCGCGCTCGGTCGTCGAGCGGACCTGCGGACGGCTCGTCTCGACGTCGACGTCTCGCGGATTCGGCTCACGCGCGCCCAGTCCGAGCGGCTGTACGGCCTCGACCTCGAGCTGACCGCTGCGGCCGGCGCCTTCGACGTCGAGTTTCCGGACGCCGTCGAGGACTCGGCGAACTTCCGCTTCCCGCGCTATGCCGCGACGCTCGTCTACAACATGCCGCTCCAGAACCGGACGGCCTCGAACGCCGAGTACGCCGCGCGCCAGAGGCTCCGCGGAACTCAGGTGGCACTCGAGGAGGCCGAGGTCATGGCGCTGGCCGACGTCCGGCAGGCGATCCGCGACCTTCGGTTCCGCGCGGAGGCGGTGCGCGCCGCCGAGCAGAGCTTCGCGCTCGCTCGCCGTCAGCTCGAGGCCGAGCAGCAGCGCTTCGAAGCCGACCTGACCACCACGTTCGAAGTTCTCCAGTTCCAGCAGACCGCGATCGAGTCGGCGGTGAGCCGCACGGTCGCGCGGATGGAGTACGCGAAGAGCCTCGTTGCACTGCGGCGCGCGCAGGGCGTGCTCGGGGAAGTGCCCGACCCCAATCGCAACTGATCGATGAGAGACCGAACGGATCGCGAGACGATGACACGAGTCCGACTGGCTGGCGAGTCGACCCCCCGCACCGGACGGGTCGGCGTCATCGTCGCCGTCGTTCTTCTCGGTGCGGTGCTGTTCTTCGCTTGGCGCGGGTCGCGGTCGGACGTCGATCTCGGGGGCATGACCCTGGAGGAGCGCTACCAGGTCGACGAGCGCCTCGTTCCGCTGCTCGCCGACTGTGGGTTCGGCGCTGCGTTCGAGGCGGACACGACCGACCTCGCGCAAATCCTCGTCTCCAAGCTCGACGAGGGCGCCCAGCTCGACCCCCAGCGCCGCGCGAAGACCGACCTCGCGGCGATGGGCGCCGAGGTCGCGGAGCCCCTGATGCGGCTCTTCCAACGCGCGTCGAAGCAGCAGTGGCACGAAGGCGTCGCGAGGAACGTTCTCACCGTGTGTAGCCTCGCGGAGGGGGACTGGGGCGTGCCGATCGCGCTGGAGGCGCTTCGAAGTCCCCGTGAGACCCTGCGGGCGGATGCTGCGATCGTGCTCGAGCGGCACCCGTCGCCGGAGTACTACGACCGCCTGGAGGCGGTGCTCCGCGGGTTCGGCCACGACGTCAACATCGAGCGCTGCCTGAAGGCCATGAACGCCTGCGATCCCGCGCGCTTCGCCCGCGAGGTGCCCGGGTGGATCGAGAAAGCCGGGGAGACCGACGGCTACATCCAGTCGCCGCTCCTCGACACGGCCGCCCCGCTCGTGGCCGGTACCGAAGACCCCGAAGTCGCCGAGCTCCTCGCCGATGCGGCGGACGCGGCGGAGGGTCTTCTGATCCGTCACCGCCTGTATCTGATCGCGCCGAAGGCGCGTCTGGGTGACGCCGAGGCCCGCCAGGAGCTCACCGACACGCTCGCGCACGAGCTGAAGAAGCCCCGCCATCACGCGACCTCGGCCCTGTACGCGGCGGGCCTCGTCGACGAGACCTACGTGCTCGCGGCGACGTCGCTCGACCCCGAGGAGCGCGCGGAGACGCTCGCGCAGATCCTCGATCCCATCCACGATCCCGCGCGCTCGCCGGAGCGCCGGCAGGAAGTCATCGACTGGGCGCGCGCTGCGCTCAGCGACGAGGACCCCGGCGTTCGCGAGGTCGCGTTGCGCGGCCTCCTTCGCCGCAAGGACGAAGAGGGTCGGAGCGCGCTGATGATGCTGCTCGACGGCACGATCCAGGATCGCGGCGTCGCGCTCCGCGCGGCGCGCGAGTCGCTCGACGACTGGCCGGAGGTCGCCGATCAGGCGCGTACGGTGCTCGTCGAGGAGTGGGAGGAGGAGCTCGATGCGTCGCGTCGCTCCAGCGAGCTCACCAACGTGCTGCAGGCCCTCGGTTCGATCCCCGGACGCGCGACCGGCGAGTTCCTGCTCGACGCCGGCGACCTGATCGGCGCCAACACGATCGGCGGTCTCTCGGCGTTCCGCTGGTGCGTCGGCCAGGCGTACAACGCGGGCCCCGAGGCGCGCGCCGTCATACGCGAGCGGCTGGAGGTCGAGACCGATCCTCTCAAGCGGCTCGACCTGATCTCGTTCGTCTGGCAGGACATCGAGCCGGAGTCGATCGATGCGTCGGTCGACGCGCTCATCGCCATCGTCGACGACGAGACGCTCTCCCCGTACGAGCGGCTGTACGCCGCGGATCGCGCGATCCGCATGGGACATTCGGACCGCGTGCTGCCCGTGCTCAAGCGCGTGTACCGCGGCTCGACCGATCCCGTGCTTCGACCCGG
>JBCCSK010000054.1:0-21663 GCA_039200205.1 Planctomycetota bacterium | reverse complement strand
GCGACTGCTTCATCAGCGTGTCGATGCGCTCGCGGTCGACGTCGAGACCGCGCACGCAGTTCTCGCCGAACGAGTCCGCACCGTCCGCGAGCAGTCGGATCGACTCGAGGACGTTGTGGATCATCACGGGCTTGTAGACGTTCAGCTCGAAGTTGCCCTGGCTGCCCGCGACGGCGACGGCGGCGTCGTTGCCGAGCACCTGCGCGCAGACCATCGTCAGCGCCTCGCACTGGGTCGGGTTGACCTTGCCGGGCATGATCGACGAGCCGGGTTCGTTGGCGGGCAGCTTCAGCTCGCCGAGCCCCGAGCGCGGGCCGCTGCCGAGCCAGCGCACGTCGTTCGCGATCTTCATCAGCGCACAGGCGACGGTCTTCAGCGCGCCGTGACAGAAGACGAGCGCGTCGTGTCCCGCGAGCGCGCTGAACTTGTTCGGCGCGGTGACGAACGGGAGCCCGGTCTCCTTCGCCATCTGCGCGGCGAAGCGCGCGGCGAACTCGGGCTTGCTGTTGAGCCCGGTTCCGACGGCGGTCCCGCCCTGGGCGAGCTCGTACAGAGCGGGGAGCGTGCTCTCGACCGCGCGAATTCCGTCGAGGACCTGCTGGCGCCAGCCGGACACCTCCTGCGTGAGCCGCAGCGGCGTCGCGTCCTGCAGGTGCGTGCGGCCGATCTTGACGATCCCGTCCCACGCGTCGGCCTTGTCCTGGAACGCGTCGGCGAGGGCTTTGAGCGACGGCACGAGCGTGTGGACGACCTCGTCGGCCGCCGCGACGTGCATCGCGGTCGGGAACGTGTCGTTCGAGCTCTGCGCGCGGTTGACGTGGTCGTTCGGGTGGACCGGGTCCTTCGAGCCGAGCTCGCCGCCGAGCTTCTGGATCGCTCGGTTCGAGACCACCTCGTTGGTGTTCATGTTCGACTGCGTCCCCGAGCCCGTCTGCCAGACGACGAGCGGGAAGTGATCGTCGTGCTCGCCGGCGACGACCTCGTCGGCGGCCTCGACCATCGCCTTGCGCGCCTCGGGGCTGATCGCGTCGAGCTCACCGAGGTCGGCGTTCACGATCGCGGCGCACTTCTTCACGAGTCCGAGCGCGCGGATCATCGGCCGCGTGAAGCGCTGGCCGCCGATCTTGAAGTTCTGGAGCGAGCGCTGGGTCTGCGCGCCCCAGAGGGCATTCATCGGGACCTCGATCGGTCCCATCGAGTCGGACTCGGTGCGGGTGGGGATGTCGGACATGTTCGGGGGGGATCAGAGGAGGCCCAGGTCGCGCATCGCGAGCACGTCCTCGTGGATCGCGCCGGCGGTCTTCTGGAGGAGCGCGCGCGACTCGGTCCGCAGCGGCAGCTCGACGATCCGCTCGACGCCCTCCCGACCGAGGATCGCAGGCACGCCCATGTACAGGTTCTCGAGGCCGTACTCGCCGTTGAGCAGGCAGGCCGAGGGAAGGAGACGCTTCTCGTCGCGCAGGACCGACGCGGCCATCGCGACGGACGCGGAAGCGGGCGCGTACCAGGCGCTGCCGGTCTTCAGGAGCTTGACGATCTCGCCGCCCCCCTTCTTCGTGCGCTCCCCCATCGCCTCGACCGCGTCGCGGTCGAGGAGGTCGAGGACGCCGATACCGCTGACGGTGCAGCGGTCGGCCATCGGCACCATCGAGTCCCCGTGCGCGCCCAGGACCATCGCGTCGACGTCCTGGACGGCGGCGCCCGTCGCCTCGGCGAGGAACCAGGAGTAGCGCGCCGAGTCGAGCACGCCCGCCATCCCGATCACGCGCTTCGACGGGAAGCCGAGGCAGTGCCGCATGAGCGTCACCATCGAGTCGAGCGGATTCGTGACGACGATCACGACCGCGTCGGGCGAGCCGGCGCGGATGTACTCCGCCACCGAGTGCATGACCTTGCCGTTGACTTCGAGCAGGTCCGAGCGGCTCATGCCCGGCTTGCGCGGGAGGCCGGCCGTGACGATGAAGAGGTCGGAGTCGAACGTGTCCTTGGGATCGTTCGTCCCGACGACGCGGCTGGAGAAGCCCTCGACCGCCGCCGACTGGTTCATGTCCAGCGCGATCCCCTGGGGCCGGCCCTCGGCGATGTCGATCAGGCAGATCTCAGGGGCGAGATCCTTGAGGGCGGCGAGGTGGGCGCACGTCGAGCCGACGTAGCCCGCGCCGACGACGGTGAGCTTGGGGGTCTGGGGAGCGGCCATGGTGCGCGAAGAGCATAGTGGGCGCCGCGGCCGCTCGCGCCCTTGTGATTAGCGCGGAGGAACCCGCCCCACGACCGCGCTGGCGAAGCGCTCGAACTCCCACTCACGTTCCTCGTCGACGGGCGTCACCACCACGTCCGTGTGGCCCATGCCCCGCTCCGTCACGCGGAGGGTCTGCTCGCCGGCAGCGCTCCACAGGACCTCGCCGCCCTGGGGCTCGCGGAGCGCCAGGGTGACGCGCCCGTGCTCGACGCGCTCGACCGGATGGACCGCGAAATAGGGGTCGTTGCGCCGGATCGAATCCACCACCCGGACCTCGAGGGACGCCGCGAGGTCGGCCCGGGCGGCTTCGACCCGTTCGTAGCCGCGCTCGGCCAGCTCGGCGTCGAAGGCGTCGCGGAAGCTCGAGAGCACGGCCGGATCCTCGATCGATCGGCCCGCGAGTTCGCCCGGCAGGGTCCCGTCGACCCAGGCGTAGGTCCGGGCGTCGGTCGCACGGAGCGCATCGGAGCCGACGGCGTCGACCGCGACGGACGAGCATGTGGCCAGGGGAAGCGCAGCGACGAGAGCCGCCGCCTTTTTAAAGCGGAACATCAGCATGGCATCAAGATAAGTTCAAGAGAGCGCGATTGCCAGCTCCCTTCGTGCCCCGTGAGGCGGCGCAGTAGCCTGCGCCTGGCATGAAAGGGCTCTTCATCGTGCTCGTCACCGCTATTGGCCTCGCGTCCACCGCGCGGGCAGAGGACACGGACTTCCCGTTCGACGACCTCGGGATCGTCGTCCACCTCGCCGGGCTCGACGACGTCGAGGCGACGCGCGGCGGCACCGGCGGCTGGATCCTCGGGCGCTGGAGCGCGACGTTCGAAGGCGTGCCGCTGCGGCTCGAGCTCGGTCGGCTCGACCGTGAGCGCTTCGGCTTCAACGGCCCCGACGACGTCGTCCGCACGATCGCGTTCAATCGCGGCAACCGCGCGCGCGAGAAGGGCACGACGTTCCGCTTCGACGAGAGCCGCGCGCTGGAGGGGTCGTTCGGCTACGTCCCCTACGGCTGGTTCGCGGTCCACCACCGCTCGGAGGGCACGCGCACCGCGGGCCACGACATCGTCATCGCGGGGATGACCGAGGCGGCGGGCTACGCGCTCGAGATCAGGGCGGAGGGTCCCTTCGACGACGAGGCGCTCTCATCGTTCGAGGCCTGGGCGCGCGGCTCCGTCACCTACTCGGGCGAGACCATGGTCCCCGAGTGGACCGAGGAAGAAGCCGAAGCCCGCTGGGCGGACGACGCGCCCGACGACCTCCTCGACAGCAAGCGCCGGCGGATCATCCGGACCGACCACTACATCCTCTTCACCGACCTCGGCGGCAGCTCCGCAAGGGGCTTCGCGAAGAAGCTGGATGAGAACTACGAGCGGGTCCGCGCGGTCTTCCCGTTCACGGACGTCCCGGGGCAGCGCCTCCTGCCGGTCTTCTACTTCAACGACAGGGAGAACTACTGCGACTGGTGGGTGAAGAACCTAGGCGGCTCCCGCGAGAACGCGATGCGCTCGGGCGGCGTTGCGAGCGGCGACGTCTACGCGACCTACGCACAGTCGGCGAACGCGCCCGTTCACATCCACGAGCAGACGCACCAGATCTTCCGCAACCGCCTGCGCCTTGCGGGCGGCGGCTCGTGGTTCCAGGAGGGCGTCGCCGAGTACATGTCGTCGAAGCCCGGGGAACTCGGCGAGATCAAGCGCCTCGCCAAGAAGGGCAGGCTCACGCCGATGGAGGAGTTCTTCGTCGTCCCGAGCCTCCTCATGTCGTCCGGCAAGGAGGCGCGCAAGGAGGGCGGCAGCCAGTCCGGCCTGGCCTACACGTACGCCGCCGCGATCGTCGAGTTCGCGAAGCACTCCAAGTTCGGGCGCGAGCGCTTCCTCGACTGGGTCGACGCGATCGGATCCGTCGCGCGCGGAGACCTCCCCGCGATCGAGCGCGCGACGGCGGACGTCTACGGCGTCACGATCGGCGGATTCGAGGAGGCATTCACGGCGTACTGGAGCAAGCGCCGCACCGTCCGCGACTGGCACGCGCCGGCCGAGACGCGGCGGCGCTGAGGAACTTCACGCTCCGTCATCCCCGCTGGGCCCGTGGCGCTTTCGAGACGCCCGTCGGCTCCTTCGTCACGCTGCGCATTCCGCGGATCGCTGCCCGCCGCATCCAGGACGCGGCCACGTCCGCGACGCGGCGCGTCGGATAGTCGTTGATGCGCTTCGAGGCGATCCCGGTCGGCTGCATGTTGCGGTCGACCATGAGCACGTCGAGGTAGACGACGAATCGTCCGGCCTCGGCCTCGACGCGCGACTCCGTGTGCATTCCCCACTCTTTCACGCCCACTACAATCGGGAAACGTGCGGCGTTTGGTCCCACAAATCCTGAGATTGCGATTCGTTCTCAATTCATGGCCCAAGGAATCTTCCTAGGAGACACAGGGGACCGGGCCGATCAGAAGCCCAGCCGCACCCCGAACAGGAGCCCGTCGATCAGCTCGACGTCCCGCCGGTCGTCGACGCCGATCTCGTAGTACCGGTAGCCGACCACGACGGTCGCCTGCGGCGTCAGCTCCAGCTCGGCCGAGACTCGCGCGTCGAGCAGGGAGTCCCCGTCGACGAACGTCGTGATGTCGGGCGCGTACGCCACGTTGCCGACGACGCGCAGGGGGAACCCGATCTGGAACGTGTACGACCCGTAGAACTTCAGCGGGATCGCGACGACGTAGTCGAGGGGATCGTCGAGCAGGCCGCCGTAGACGCCGACGCCCGCGCCGATCTCGAGCGGAGACGTCTCGCTCGGTCGCCCGACGCGGAGCAGCCCGACGTCGGCGAGGACCTCGTCATCGGTGAAGAAGACACCTGCGTCGAGGTAGGTCTGAGGGGACAGCGTGGTGCGCGTGTCGAGCCACCCCGCGTCGCTGGAGAACGCAAGTGAGACGTCCGTGCGCCGCTGGGGCGGGGCCGGCGCCGAGGTCGACGGCGCGGCGGTGCCCTGCCGCGGAGCCTGGGTCCGCGGTTCGGAGGGTGGCGGCGGGGACGTCGTCTGCCGTACGGCCGGAGCGGCGCAGCCGGCGAGGGCCACAGCGAATGCGAGAGGTGCGAGCGGGTGGACCATTCTCGACATCGGAAGGTCCCTTGCCCCACGAATCAAGCGCCCGATGGGTCCGGCCTGGATAGTCTTCGATCGATACGGATCCGGCCGTCCCGCTGGCTCATTCCGGCCGCTGACGCCCAGCCCGTGCCCCCCCGGGGAGCCAAGCGATGGAGACGGACGAGAGCTGCCCCGACGTCGATGCCCTGCGGCGCTACCTCCGCGGAGATAGCGACGAAGCGCTCGTCGACCACGTCGAGCGGTGCCCGGCGTGCGCGGATCGACTGGCTGCACTGCGCGACGACGTCGAGCTGGAGCTCCAGCTGCTCATGGCGCGGTCTCTCGCGGGCGCCGATCCGATCCCGCAGGCGCTCCCCTCCATCGAGGGCTACGAGGTCGAGGGCGAGATCCACCGCGGCGGTCAAGGCGTCGTCTATCGCGCTCTGCAGCGCTCGACCAAGCGGACGGTCGCGATCAAGCTGCTCCTCGACGGGGCATTCGCGAGTGCGCGCCAGCGCGAGCGCTTCGAGCGCGAGGTCGAGCTGGCCGCAAGCCTCGATCATCCCGGCATCGTCTCGGTGCACGACAGCGGCGTCACGGACGACGGGCGGTCGTACTTCGTGATGGAGTGCATCGACGGCGTCCCCGCGAATCGCTACCGCGGGGAGCGCGAGCGCATCGACATCGCGATCGAGATCTGCGAGGCGGTCGAGGCCGCGCACCTGCGCGGCGTCCTGCACAGGGATCTGAAGCCGGGCAACATCCTCGTCGACCGTGAAGGACGCCCGCACGTCCTCGACTTCGGCCTCGCCGCGCCCGCCTCCCGTCCAGGAGACTCGCCCCGACTCACCCTGACGGGCGAGTTC
Source organism: Planctomycetota bacterium (assembly GCA_039200205.1). Classification (GTDB taxonomy): domain Bacteria; phylum Planctomycetota; class UBA1135; order UBA1135; genus Saltatorellus. Next base: position 15,480 of record JBCCSK010000054.1, on the reverse strand, counting down.
ATGGGAACGCTCGCCTACGCGTCGCCGGAGCACGTCACGCGAGACCCGGACCAGCTCGACGTGCGTTCGGACGTCTACGCCCTGGGCGTCATCCTCTACGAGCTGTTCAACGGACGCCTGCCGTACGACGTCGACGGCGCCCCGCTCGACGCGGTGCGCGCCGTGGCCGAAGCGGAGCCTGCTCCCTTCGACGAGCGCGACGTCGAGCTCGAGACGATCGTCCTCAAGGCGCTGACGAAGGAGAAGGAGCGCCGCTACCCGTCCGCGGGCGCGCTCGCCGACGACCTCCGCCGCTACCGGAACGGCGAGCCGCTCTGGGCCCGCCGCGACAGCGTCCGCTACGTCCTGGCGAAGTCCATCCGCCGCTACAGATGGCGCGCGGCCGTGGTCGCGCTCGTGTTCGTCGGCACGGTCGCGTCGACCGTTGCGATCGCAGCGCTGAACCGCAGGCTCCAGGGTGAGAGGGATCTCGCGATTCGACAGAGCGAGCGCGCGAACGAGATCGGCGCGTTCTTCCGGGGCTCGCTGCGGTCGCTGGCGCCGTCGAGCGCGCGCGGCCGCACGGTCGAGCTGCGCGAGGTCCTCGACACGGCCTCGGCGAGGCTCCGCGAGGACCCTCCGCGCTTCCCGGAGGCCGAGCTCGAGCTGCGCGAGAGCGTCGGTATCGCGTACCGCGACCTCGGTCTCGCATCGGAAGCCCTCCCCCACCTGGAGCGCGCCGCAGAGCTCGCCGAATCGCTCCACGGGCCGAAGAGCGACGACTTCGGCGACGCGCTCATGGTCCTGGGCGACGTCGAGTTCGAGGTGGCCCGGCTCGATCGAGCGCAGCGCTCCTACGCGCGTGCGCTGGACGCCTACCGCGCGGTTGGCGACCTCTACGAGCAGGGATTGATCGAGATCCGCCTGGCGCGCGTCGACATCGACCGGGGTGACATCGGCGCTGCGGAGACGATCCACGCGCGAGGAACGAAGCATCTCGCGAACGGAGGAGCGAAGGGTATCGCGATGCTGATGGCGCTGTTCGAGCGTTCGCGGATCGAAGAAGCGCGGGGCCGGCTCGGCGAAGCCGAGGCGACGGCGAGAGAGTGCATCGAACGCGCATCCACGCTCGGCGATCTGGAGATCGAGGGGTACTCGCAGAAGCTCCTTGGCTTCGTGCTCGCGAACGGCGGCCGCCACGCAGAAGCGCTCCAGGCCCTGGACGTCGCCTGCGACCTCTACCGGCGGCTCTTCGGACCGAGTCACCTGCGAACCGTGCACTGCCGGACGCTGCGCGCGCTCTCCCTCCACGCCGTCGAGCACCGCGACGTCGCGGCCGAAGAGCTCGCGGAGTGCCTCGCTTTCCGCGAGGCGCTGGAGGAGACACCGAGTCAGTCGTCGGCCCGCGCGCTGAGCAACCTCGGTGCCCTCGCGCGTCGACTCGGTGACCCCGCGCTCGCCGTCGAGCTCGATCGCGCCTCGCTCGCCCAGTTCAACGCGATCACCGAGGTCGACACGCTCTACGAGGCGACCACGCTGTCGAACCTCGCCTGGGCGCTGTACGAGCTGGGACGATCGGACGAGGCGGCGGAGACGGCGCACGCCGCGCTCGCGATCGAGACGTCGAGCTCGTCCCGGCGAGCGCAGCCGGTGTCGGTCCTCCACACGCTGCTCGGCTGGATCGACGCTCGGGCCGCGCGCTTCGCGGTAGCGCTCGAGCACGCTCGGCGCGCGGTCGAGATCGCAGAGGATGCCGACGACCGCGCGGCGGCCAACGCTCTCGCCGTCCTCGGCACCTTCTCGTTCTACTCCGGCGCAGCGAACGAGGCGATCCCGAGCCTCGAAGAGGCGCTTCGCCTGTACCGCGCATCGGGTCATGGAGCGGACGCAGGCGCAGCCGAGGCGATGCACTCGCTCGGAGAGGCCCTCCAGACACTTGGGCGCGCCGAGGAAGCGGCAGAGCACCTGCGCCGGGCGCTCTCGATCCGGAGGCGTCGGCTGGGAGATCGAAGCACGTACACCGCGCAGTCGATGAACGCGCTCGCGATGAACATGATGGTTCGCCGCGATGCGTCGACGAAGGCGAGGGAGCTCCTCGAAGAGGCGCTCGAGGTGCTGGCCGAGCGCGACGACCCGGGCGGCGACTCGGCCTGGGTCCTGAACAACCTCTCCACGTGGTACCGCGTCCGCGAGAACGACCTCGACGCCGCGGCCGAGCTCGCTTCAGAGGCGGTCGAGCGCGCGCGGGAAACGGCCGCACCCGGTCATCCGGTGCGCGCGCTCACGATGGCCAACCTCGGACTCGTCGAGAGCGCGCTCGGGAACCACCGGGCGGCGCGGGACGCTTTCGAGGAGAGCTCCTCGATCCTCACCGAGCAGTTCGGCCTCGCGCATCCGCAGGCGCGCCAGGTGCTCGGGCTGCTCGCGTCCGCGTGCCGGGCCGACGGGGACCCGGAGTCCGCCGCCGAGATCGAGGCCCGGCTCGCGGGTCGCTGATCAGCGGCTGGGCGCCGCCTCCGGGCTCGCGAGGGCCGCGCGCGCCGCGGCCTCGAGCGCCTCGACGTCGGCGGGACCGAGGTCGAGGTGGGTCACGAAGCGCAGCACCCTCTCGCCCATCGGCATGACGAGGACGCCGTGCTCGGCGAGCTTCGCGGCCAGGTCGGCGGCGCCGAGACCGTCGCGCTCGACGTGGACCATCGCGATGTTCGTGTCGACGCTCGACGCGTCCGAGCGGAGCCCGTCGATCGCGTCCAGGCGCACGGCGACGTCCTTCGCGAGCGCGTGGTCGTCCGCCATCCGCTCGACGTTCTCGGCCAGAGCCACGCGCGCGGCCGCCGCGACGAGGCCGGCCTGACGCATCCAGCCGCCGAGGCGCTTGCGGACGACCATCGCGCGCTCGATGAACGCCTCGTCGCCCGCGATGACGGAGCCGACGGGCGCGCCGAGTCCCTTCGACAGGCAGAGGGAGACCGAGTCCGCGTGGCGCGTCCACGCGGCAGCCTCGACGCCTGAGGCGACGACGGCGTTCGCGAGGCGCGCTCCGTCGAGGTGGACGGGGATCGAGCGCTCACGGGCGATGCGCGAGAGCGCGGAGACCTCGTCCATCGGGACGACGACACCGCCGGCGACGTTGTGCGTCTGCTCGATGCAGACGAGCGCGGTCGACGGGCAGTGGATGAAGTCGGGGCGGATCGCGTCCCGCACCTCGGCCGGGTCCATCCGGCCGTCGCGGCCGCCGATCGTGATCGACTGTACTCCGTGCAGGAAGCCGGCGGCGCCGCCCTCGAACGTCGTCACGTGCGCCCAGCGCTGGCAGACGATTTCGTCGCCGGGGCGCGTCCACGAGCCGAGCGCGACCTGGTTCGCCATCGTCCCCGAGGGGACGAACAGCGCGCGCTCCTTGCCGAGCCAGGCCGCCGCCTCGTCCTCCAGCGCGCGCACGGTCGGGTCGCCGTCGAGGACGTCGTCCCCGACCTCGGCCTCGACCATCGCGCGACGCATCGCGGCCGACGGCTTCGTGACGGTGTCGCTGCGGAAGTCGGACGTCATCGGGGTCAGCTCGCGCGGTTCTCCAGGTGCTCGCGCACGCGGCGCAGCCCCTCTCGGATGTTGTCCGCACTGTTCGCGTAGCTGAAGCGCATGTAGCCCTCGCCGAACGCGCCGAAGCTCGTCCCCGCGAGGCAGGCGACGCCGGCCTGGTTCAGGAGCTCGTCCTCCAGCACGCGGCTCTCGATCCCCGTGCCCGAGGTGTTGGGGAACGCGTAGAACGCGCCCTTCGGCATCACGCACGAGAAGCCCGGAATCGCGTTGAGCTCAGCGTGGATGATCGCGCGACGCTCGTCGAACGCGCGCAGCATGTCGTCGACGGCGTCCTGCGGCCCGCGCAGCGCCTCGACCGCGGCGACCTGGGTCGCGGCGTTCGCGCACGAGCTGGAGTTGATCTGGAGCCGCTCGGCGTGGTCGACGAGGGACTCGGGCCAGATGCCGTAGCCGAGGCGCCAGCCGGTCATCGCGTAGGTCTTGCTCCAGCCGTCGAGCAGGATCGCGCGGTCCGCCACCGAGGGGTACTGGACGATCGAGACGTGCTCCTCACCGTCGTACAGCTGACGGCTGTAGATCTCGTCGCAGAGGATCGTGACGTGCGGATGCGCCTCGAGCCCGGCGACGAGCGCGTCCATCTCGGAGCGCGGCACCACGCCGCCCGTGGGGTTCGCCGGCGTGTTGACGATCAGGAGCGACGTCTGCGGCGTGATCTTCGCGAGGACGTCCTCGGCGCTGAACGAGAAGCCCTTCTCCTCGGCGAGCGCGTAGGGAACCGCGCTCGCGCCCGACCAGTGCACGAGGCTCTCGTAGATGGGGAAGCCTGGGTTGGGGTAGACGATCTCCTTGCCCGGCTCTCCGAACATCATGATCGCGTAGAACATCGTCGGCTTGCCGCCGGGGACGATCAGAACGCGGTCCGGGTCGATCTCGGCGCCGCGGTACTCGCGCACGTTCTCGGCGACCGCCTCGCGCAGCTCGGGGATGCCCTTCGCCGGCGTGTACTTGTGGTAGCCGTCAGCCAGCGCCTTGCGCCCGGCCTCGACGATGTTCGGCGGCGTCTCGAAGTCCGGCGCGCCGATGTGCAGGTGGACGACGTCCTTGCCTTGGGCCTCGAGGGCCTTGGCCTTGGCGAAGACCTCGAAGGCGGTCTCGGTGCCGAGCACCGACATTCGGGAGGCGAGGGTCATGAATGAGCTTGGGTCGTTGGGGCGAAGGTCGCACCAGGATAGCGGCCGACCACCGCCGCGGCCCACCGCGCGACCGAACGCGGTGCGCGAGCAGAAATCCTCGACATCCCCGCCTGGACGGTGTGGCCGCGGGCGTGCTCGCGCCTATGGTCGTCGCCCCATGAAGTCCCCCATCCTCCACCTGACGCTCCTCGCGGCCCTCGCGAGCTGCGGCGACGCGCCCGACCTCGTCGTCCGCGTCTCCCTCGACCAGATCTTCTCGGAAGAGCTCATGCGCGAGTTCAAGGCCGAGACGGGGCTCGTCGTGAAGGCACAGTACGACATCGAGCAGTCGAAGACCGTCGGGCACGTCAACGCGATCATCGAAGAGGCGAAGACCCGGCCCCGGACCGACGTCTTCTGGAACAACGAGGTCGCGCAGACGATCCGGCTCGCCGAGCTCGGACTGCTCCAGCCCTACGACTCGCCGAACGCGGCCGATATCCCGGAGCTGTTCCGCGACCCCGAGCGTCGGTGGACGGGCTTCGCGGCGCGCGCGCGCGTCCTGATCGTCAACGCCGATCTGGTGCCCGAGGGCGAGGAACCCGCTGGCACCCTGGACCTGTTCCACCCGAACTGGGCCGGGAAGGGCGGGATCGCCGTCCCTCTGACCGGGACGACCCTGACCCACGCCGCGGCGCTCTACGTCGTCATGGGCGAAGAGTGGGCGCGCGGCTTCTTCGAGCGCATCGCGACCGCGAACCGCGAGGACGAGTCGATCAACCTCCCGAACAGCAACGGCCAGTCGATGACGCTCGTGTCCAACGGCGCGCTCGCGTGGGCCTGGACGGACACCGACGACTACAACGTCTCGCGCGACAAGGGGAACCCGGTCAAGCGCATCTACCCCGACCAGGAGGCCGGCGACACGGTCCTCTCGCGCGACGGTGAGCCGCTCGGGACGCTCTTGATCCCGAACACGGTGATGCTCCTGAAGGACGCGCCGAACCCCGAGAACGCCAAGAAGTTCATCGATTGGGTCCTGCGGCGCGAGATCGAGGAGCGGCTCGCGTTCTCGCGCTCGGCGCAGATCCCCGTCCGCGACGACGTTCCGCGGCCGGACTACGTCGGCAAGATCGGCGACTTCCGGGTGATGCAGGTCGACTACGCCGCCATCGGGAAGACGATCGCCGAGCGGACCGAGGAGCTGAAAGAGATCTTCCAGCGTTGAGCGGACGCGCGCGACATGGACGCCTCGCTCGGCCGGCGACCCGGCCGAGCCCGTGGCTCTTCGGAGTGGCTGCGGCCGTGTTCGCAGTGCTCGCGCTGGGCCCGTTGGTCGTCATGCTCACGCGCATCGCCAAGGACCCTTCGGCGCTCGGGACGCTGCTCGACGCCCGGACGATCGAACTCCTCGGCCGCACGCTCCTCCTCGGCCTCACCGCCGCGCTGATCGCGTTCGCGCTCGGGCTGCCGTTCGGATTCCTGGTCGCCCGCACCAACGTGTTCGGCGCGCGCGCGCTCCGCGCGCTCGGGATCGTCCCGATCCTCCTGCCGCCGATCATGCTCGCGATGACGTGGACGATGCTCCTGCCGTTCCGCGGACCGCTGATGTGCGCAGCGATCCTCGGCACGAGCTCGTTCCCGCTCGTGGCGCTCTTCGCCGCGCGAGCCGCCGAGCGGATCGACGCACGTCGCGAGGAGGCGGCGCAGCTCGCGGGCGGGCTCGGCGCGGTCCTCCGCATGGAGCTGCCGCTCGTCGCGAAGCCGGCGCTCGGCGGCGCGCTGCTAGCGTTCATCGTCGCGATCAACGAGTTCGCTCTCCCCGACTACGTCTCGTCGGTCGGCAAGAAGTTCAACGTCTACGCGGGCGAGGTCTTCAGCACCTGGCAGGTCGACAACAACGAGGCCAAGGCCGTCGCGACCGCGCTCCCGCTCATCGTGCTGACCGTCCTCGCCGTCCTCCCGCTGCTGTGGTTCCGGCGCGGCCCGTCGTCCGAGACGATCGACGCGTCGTTCCAGCGCCCTTCGCGCCTGTCGCTCGGCGGCTGGCGCTGGCCTGCGACCCTGTTCTGCGTCGCCGTCGTCACGGTCGCGGCCTTCGCGCCGCTGGGACGCCTCTTCTACGAGTCGGGCGGCGGCTCGCGCGTCTTCAGCGGCGTGTCGATCCGGCGCCAGGCCTGGACCCAGGGCGGCGGCGCCGCCCAGAACGCGCCGACGGTCCAGGCGGCACCGACGACGGATCCGAACGCGCGCAAGAACGCGGTGACGTCGGCCCAGGCCGCCGCGCGTGCCGCGTCCGGTCAGTCGCCCGTCGCGCAGGTCGCGCAGCCGCAGTCACAGCCCGTCCGCAGGCGGTCGGTGGACTTCCAGGCCCCCGAGGTCAAGGCCGCCCTCAAGGCGAACGAGAAGGACGACGTCTCGGACTTCGGTGGCGGACTGCCGGTGTTCCTGGAGAACGTCGAGAAGGCGTTCATCCGCGCCTTCGATCTGTCGCGCGGGAGCCTGCTCTCCAGCCTGATCTTCGCGCTCGTCGCCGCGACCCTCGCGCTGCCGGTCGCGCTCATCCTCGGACACGCGGTCGCGCGCGGGCGCGGCGGCGGCTGGCTCCAGGTGCTCGCGATCCTCCCGATCGCGGTTCCAGGGACGCTCTTCGGCATCGGGACGATGGCGCTGTGGAACCGCGCCGCGACCGCGAGCATCTACGACTCGGGCGTACTCGTCGCGCTCCTGTTCGCGGGACGCTTCCTCGCCGTGCCGATCCTGATCTGCGCAGGTGCCGTCCGCTCCTACGACCCGCGGCTGGAGGAGTCCGCCGAGCTTGCCGGCACGGGCGCCGTGCCGCGCCTGTTCCGCATCGTCGCACCGGGCGTGTGGACCGCTCTCGTCGGCTCGTGGATCGCCGTCTTTGCGCTCTCCGTCCGCGAGCTCGATGCGGCCGTCCTCGTGCCGGCCGCCAACGACACGGCGATGTTCCGCGTCTTCAACGCGGTCCACTTCGGACGAGACGACTTCGTCTCGGCGCTGTCGCTACTCGTCGTCTTCGCGATCCTCCTCCCCGGGCTCCTGTGGGCGCTCTTCTCCAAGACGCGGCTCCGCATCCTCCCGTGAACCCATGACCGACGCCGCCATCGCCTGTCGCCGCCTCTCCGTCGAGGCCGGACGGAGCCGCCTGCTCGCTCCGATCGACCTGGAGGTCGAGCCGGAGGAGCACGTCCTCGTCGTCGGTCCCTCGGGCTGCGGCAAGACCACTCTCCTGCGCACGATCGCGGGCCTCGCGATTCCGTCGTCGGGCGAGATCGATCTGTTCGGCCGACTCGCGAGCGGCCCGGGCGAGCTGCTCGTTCCCGCGCACGAGCGCCAGGTCGGCTTCCTGTTCCAGGGCAGTGCGCTCTGGCCGCACATGACGGTCGCAGGCACGCTCGACTTCGTGCTGAAGCGGCGCGGCATCGATCGCTCCGCGCGGCGCGCACGGACCGCCGAGCTGCTGGAGATCGTCGACCTCGAGGGCTTCGACCGTCGCCGCGCGCCGACCCTCTCGGGCGGCGAGGCCCAGCGTCTCGCGCTGGCGCGGGCGCTCGCGAGCGAGCCGCGGATCCTGCTCCTCGACGAGCCGCTCGGTCCCCTCGACGCCCCGCGCCGCCAGGCGCTGCTCGAGCGCCTCACCGCCCTGGAGAAGCAGTTCGGCCTCACGACGCTGCACGTCACGCACGATCCGGACGAGGCCCGGTCGATCGCCAGCCGGACGGTGCAGCTCGAGGCCGCCGAGCCGGCTGAGGCCGGCGCCTCGCGATGAGCGATCCCCACTCCCCCTGGGCGCTCGGATCGGAGAGCGAGAGCCCCGATGGGCGCTTCCTCGCGGCGGTCTCCGACGCCGGCGAGATCGCGATGGGCGCACCGACGTCGGGGAGCCTGAGCATCGTCGAGCGCAGCTCGGGCGAGCGACGCACCTTCGACGGCGGCTTCAGCCCCTCGTTCGCGTGGTGCGACGACTCGCGCCGACTCGCGATCCCGCGCTGGACCCGGAGCCGGGATCAGGAGCTCGTCGTCGTCGACGCCGTCAGCGGGAAGGAGTTCACAGTGGCCGGCCCCTTCTCCGTGCTCGAGCTGCACGCGTTCGAAGGAGACGTGATCCGCGGCGTGGACTCACCGGCGTACCAGCCGAGGCCCCTGGAGGTGCACCTCGTCCCGTGATGAGCGCCCGGGGAACGAGCGTCGCATCGCCGCACCGCAGAGTGGGAATCCGCCGGTGACCCCCCGCGGGCGAACGGACTAAATGAGGGTCATGCGGATCGTCCTCGGCATCCTCGTCATCGTCCTCTCCGGCTGGTTCTTCTCGGCGCTCGTCGGAACGCCCGAGCAGGTCGCGAGCGCGCAGGGCCCCTCGGAGTGGGTCTCGTCGCAGCAGTGCCGCGAGTGCCACCAGCAGATCTGGGACGAGTGGGCGGCCTCCCCGCACGCGAACTCGTGGAACAACGAGGACGTGCGCGTCCAGTCGGACCAGTTCGCCAACAAGGACTGCATCGACTGCCACGCGCCGCGACCGATCTTCGAGACGGGCGTCGGCGAGCGCGTCCTGCCCCGCTCCGCGCGCCGCGCCGAGGGCGTCGACTGCATCACGTGCCACCTGCTCCCCGACGGTCGGGTGGCCGGCAAGATCGACAACCCGCGCGCCGCGTGCCAGCCCGTGACGCGCCGCGAGCTCCAGCGCGTCACGATGTGCTCGGGCTGCCACGACCAGCACAAGACCGTCCAGCAGTGGAAGGCGACGCCGCACGCCGAGCACAACGAGGGCTGCATGGAGTGCCACATGCCCTACCGCGACGGCACGCCGAAGAGCGGGCGCATCCACACGATGCCGGGCGGCCACTACATCGAGATGGTGCGCTCCGCGGTGACGCTCGACGGCGGCGCCGCCGACGACGGCACGTTCGAGGTGACGGTTGCGAACGTCGGCGGCGGCCACGCCTATCCCACGGACGAGCGCAGCCGAGCGTCCGACATCTGGTGGCGCCCGATCCCCGCGAGCGCCGACGCGCTCAACGAGGCCGGCGTCGCGGCCGAGGGCGACGCGTGGCGCCACCTGCACCGGATCCGCGACCCCTACCGGCACGAGAAGGACATCGTCAGCACGCTGCTCCACTACGGCGAGAGCCGGACGCTGAAGATCGACGATGCGGACGCGGCGAACGGCGTCGAGGTCGCGCTCGTCTACAAGCGCTCGCCGTACTACCGGGATCCCGCGACCGGCGTCGCGAAGCCGCTGGAAGAAGTCACCGACCCGTTCGAGGACGCCGAGCTTGTCCACCGCGTCATACTGCGTCCGTGACCATCCGGCCCACGACGCGCACGATCCTCACGGCCGCGCTGCTGCTCCTGACGGCGGCCTGCGGCGGCAGCGGCGACCCCGAGCCCCGGACAGCCCCGCCGGCAGCGGAACCCGAGCCCGCGCGGCGTGCACTGCGCGACGTCCTCGACGCGAAGCTCGGCGAGCTCGGGCTGAAGGCGCGCACCGACGTCGACCTCGCGCGAGAGCTTCGGACGAACGTCGGTCTTCTCCCCGGAGAGACGGCGGCCGCGGGCGACGAGGAGGCCACGGAGAGCGAGCCGACCGGGGCGGCGCTCGACCCCGAGCTGATCGAGATGCTCGACGGGCTTGCGTCGATGGTCCGGGCGGACCCGCGCCAGCTCGACCTCGCGCGCCAGGACATCGCGTCGCTCGGCGAGGAGAGGGCGGCGGTCGTCGTCTCCCGCCTCCGTGACGAGACCGCCGACGACGCCGATCTGCGGGTGCTGATGGACCTCGCCGCGGGCTCCGGCGAGTCCGAGGTCGCGCTGGCACTCGCCGAACTCGCCGCGGCCCACGACGAGGAGTGGGCGCGGCACTACGCGGCCTGGACGATCACCTTCGTCGCCGACGCGCCGGGCGCCGACGCCGTCGTGCCCGGGCTCCTCCGCCGGCTCAAGTACGAGCGCGACCGCGAGGCCTTCGTCTGGATCGCCGCGGCCCTCGCGGCCTTCCAGAACTACGCCGGTCTGCCCGCGCTCTTCGACCTCGCCGGAGGTCCGGTCGGCGATGCGGCTGCCGACGCGGCGCGGGCGCAGATCGCATCGATCGTCGCGGCGGCCGAGGTCCCGGATGCCGCCGCTCTCAGCCTCGCGTGGAGTCGCGGCGAGGTCGGGCGGAGCGGCGACGTCAGCGACGCGCTCGTCGCGCGGACGTGGCTGCTGGTGGCGGACCTCTCGGGCGAACACTTCCAGCTGCGCGGCGTCGACGACGCGCGCTACCAGCTCTCGCGCCTCGGACCGTGGGCGGGTTCGGTCCTCGCCGAGGCACTGGAGGACGACGACGAGTACGTGCGCCTGCACGTGTGCCAGTCGCTGGAGCGCATGGGGCGCCGCGGGCACCAGGCCGCGGAGGGGCTGGCGCTCGCGCTGCTCGATCCGAGCGACGGCGTCGCCGGCGCAGCGGCCGAGGCGCTCGTAGCAGTGGCGGGCGACGGCGCGCTCGCTCCGCTTCAGGAGCGCCTCGCGTCGAGCCCGCCGCACGAGGTGCGCGTCGCGCTCGTTCGCGCGCTGGGCCGGGCGGAGACGCCTCCGATCGAGACGCTGGAGACGACGTTCGCCGACGCCGAGGGCATCGCCGACCTGCGGCTCGCCGCGGCGGAGGGTCTCCTGCGAACGGGGAACGAGAGCGCCGTGCTTCCCTGGCTCGCCGAGGCGATGACGGCGCGCTTCGGGGACCCTGCCGGGGCCGAGGCCGTCGTCGAGGCGTGGCTGGCCCGTTCGACCCAGGACGAGGCAGAGCGCCGCGGCGATCTCCTGGAGCGCTGGAACGGTCTCGCGCCGGCTGCGTCGATCATCCACACCGCGGAGCAGGCCTCGGAGCGCCGAACCGCGCGCGGCTCTCATCGCCGAGTTCCTGGGATCCTGATCCGACGACGGGCAGGTAGCCTCGGGGCGCCGTCGTTCTCCCCGAGGCACCCTCTCCCCATCGTCCCATGCTCGGCCACTCCTCGGTCCGCCCTCTCCTCGGCCTCTCCTCCGTCCTCGCGCTCGGCGCGCTGGCCGCCCAGACGGGCGAAGAGGGCGTTCCCGTCGGGTTCGAGACCGTCTACTTCGACGAGGCGGACCGCTCCGGTCGCCTGAGCGGCGGTCGCACGCTGCTTCCGGCCGCGGTCGACCCGGAGTCGATCGCGCCGACGCCCGCCCCCTGGGTCACGCTCACCGCCGGGGCCGGCCTCGCGCAGCGCGGAAGCGGCGGCGACAACCGCGTCGACCTCGTCTTCGTCGGCGACGGCTACACGGCGGCGGAACAGATCACGTTCCAGACGCACGTCGACGACATCGTCGCGGGCCTGTTCTCGACGGAGCCGCTGGGACGCTACGCGGACTACTTCGCCGTCCACCGCATCGAGGTCGTCTCCAACGAGTCCGGCGTCGACAACGACCCCATCGACGGCATCGACCGCGACACCGCGCTCGGCATGAGCTACTGGTGCAACGGCATCGAGCGCCTCCTGTGCGTCAACGTCGGGGCCGCGTACTCGTTCGCCAACAACGCGCCCGACGTCGACCAGGTCATCGCCCTCGCGAACTCGACCAAGTACGGCGGCGCCGGCTACACGACCTCGAACCTCGCGACGAGCTCGGGCGGCAACGGAGCGGCGGTCGAGATCGTCAAGCACGAGCTCGGGCACTCCCTCGGAAAGCTCGCGGACGAGTACACCTACGGCGGTCCGACGACGTACGTCGGCGGCGAGCCGAACCGCGCCAACGTCTCGACGTACGACGCCGCGACGATGGCGGGCCTCGGCGCGAAGTGGGCGAGCTGGCTCGGAGCGAGCGCGGCCGGCTTCGACGGCGTCATCGACACTTACGAGGGCGGATCCTACAGCGAGCTGGGCATCTACCGGCCGTCGAACGACTCGCTGATGCGGTCGCTGAACCGGCCGTTCAACCTCGTTGGCGCCGAGGAGGTCATCCGCGAGCTCTACCGCGAGGTCCGCCCGATCGACGCGTCCTCGGACCCGGCGGCCGCGTACAGCGACGCCGACGTCCTGTTCGTCCAGCCGATGGCGGTCGCGGGAACGCCGCACTCCGTCCAGTGGTTCCTGAACGGTGCGCCGATCGCGGGCGCGACCGGCACGACGCTCGACCTCGCATCCCTGGGCCTCGGCGGGTGCATCGCCGAGGTCTCCGTGACGGTGCGGGACGAGACGCCCTGGGTCCGCGACGAGGACCTGCGGGACGCGTCGATGACCCAGTCGATCTCCTTCACCGTCAACGGGACGTGGGTGTCGCCGTCGTGCGCGACGACGCCGAACTCCGTCGGCTCGGGGGCCGTCCTCGACGCTGGCGGCTCGCCGTCGATCGCCGACGCCGATCTCCGCCTCGGCGTGTTCGGCGGTCCGCCGGCCGCCTCGGCGCTGTTCTTCTACGGCGACACGCCGGTGTCGCAGCCGCTCGGCGAAGGCACCCTGTGCGTGTCCGGCGTGACCCAGCGACTCGGAGTGACGTCGTTCGACGCGCTCGGCATCGCGGGCTGGACGCTCGACTGGTCGGCTCCGCCCGTCGGCGCCGGACCCAACGCGATCCTCCCGGGCTCGACCTGGATCTTCCAGGCCTGGTACCGCGACGCGGGCGCGGGCGGGACGGCCACGTTCGACTTCTCGAGCGCAGTCTCCGTCCGCTTCTGCCCCTAGGGGGCGCTGAAGAGGCAGTACGCGACCGCGGCGACCCACAGAAGCGCGTTCACGACGAACACGGCGTCGCCGCCGAGCAGGACGCGCGTCGGGCTGCCGCCCGCCTCCTTCCGCGTCACCATCAAGAGGTAGCGGAAGAGGCCGAAGACGACGAACGGAACCGTCCAGACGAGGAGGTTCTCCTCGCCGAACTTGTCGGCGGTCTCCTCGTCGACCGTGTACATCGCGTACGTGATGATCGCGCAGGCGGCGAGCACGCCCGTGGCGAGGTCGAGGAACTCGGGCGTGTACTGGCCGAGGTTCTTGCGGTGGCTCGCGGCGTCGTCGCCGAGCAGATCCATCTCCGCGCGGCGCTTGCAGAAGGCCAGGAAGAGCGCGAGGAACAGCGTCGCGAGCAGGAGCCAGTGCGACACGGTCACGCCGGCCGCGTAGGCCCCGGCGATCACTCGCAGCATGAAGCCGAGTGCGATCAGGAACGCGTCCACGATCGCGATCTGCTTCAGCTTCAGCGAGTACGCGAGGTTCGAGACCATGTACCCGCCGACGACGAGGACGACGCTCTTGCCGCCCTCGGGCGTCGCGAGCCCCGCGAGGACGAGCGCCCCGGCGACGCACAGGACGCTGGCGGTGAGCGCCTGGGGCACCGTGACCTCGCCCGAGGCGATCGGGCGCTTGCACTTCTCGGGGTGCTTGCGATCCGACTCGACGTCAACGACGTCGTTGACGAGGTAGATCGCGCTCGCTCCGAGGCAAAAGGCGGTCGCGGCCAGGAGGACGCGAACGACGCGCTCGCCGATCGAGGGATCGCCGGGCGCCATCTCCGCCAGCGCGAAGCCGAGCGCGGCGAGGACGAAGACGTTCTTCACCCACTGGTGCGGGCGGAGCGCGCGGAACAGGGCGGCGAGGTTCATGGGGGCTGGCGGGCGCCGCCGACGGTCATCGGAGAGGAGCCGCGCCGCTCCATAGCTCGACCCGGGATTCGCCCGACCCGAATCGAGACGAGACGGGACCTACTTGGTCAGCGAGAGGACCTGGAGTGCCGTTTCGGGCGAGTCCGGGCCGACCGGGATCCACTGAACGTCCTCGGTGTCGCCGAGGATGCCCGCCGTCTGCAGGTCGATCAGCTCGAGCGCCCGGACGGACATGTCGTTCCAGAGCACGTTGGTCGTGCCGTCGTGGTTCGCACCGCCGTCGTTGTCGTCCGCGACGAGGGCCGTCTTGCCGTCCCCGTTGAGGTTCCGCAGCGGATGGCGCTTCTGGTCGCGCCCGGCGTAGGACGACCAGCCGCCGTCGATCGCGTCCCGGTTCTCGGTCTTGTACCAGTCCTCGATCGGAAGACCGTCCTGGCCCGGCGTCAGGAAGCTCGGCTGGACGGCGGGGCAGGTCAGCGTCTTCGAGTTCTTGACGGTCGGCTTCCAGACCTTGTCGGTGATCAGCGACGCGAAGAAGTTCACGCCCGACCCGCTCGGGATCCGGCCGAGCTTGGCCTCGTACTCCAGCATCCCGCGCTTGATCTGCTCGAGGTTCGCGCGGCACGCCGTCGACTTGCCGAGGCCGATCGCGGACATGACGTTCGGGATCACGAACGTCATCAGGAGCCCGATGATCAGGATGACGGCGAGGATCTCGACGAGCGTGAAGCCGCCGCGGCGGCCCTTCCGGAGGCTGGTCAGTGTCTTCATCTTGGACGTGGAGTCGCTCCTCGCGGCCTACCCGGCGCGACCTGCCCGGTCACGCCCTGCGCCATCGCGGATTCCGAGGGGGGTCAGACCGTCGCCGCAGCGGCTTCCTTGAGCTCGGCGACCTTGTTCGTCTGCTCCCACGGAAAGCCCGGGCGGCCGAAGAGCCCGATCTTCCGCAAGACCGCGGCCCACGGCCACTTCGGCCGAAAGCCCGGCAAGATCAAGGTCAACGGCAAGACTCACGAGACGTTTACGTGGGAGAAGACGGACCTCGCGGCGAAGCTGAAGAAGGCGGCAGGTCTCTAAATCTAATTTGATATTGGTTAAGAAGCGACGCGGCTCTGCCGCGCACCGCGACGAAGTCGCGTCGCTACATATACTGTTGCCACGTCGGGACTGCATGGC
>JBCCSK010000053.1:0-22082 GCA_039200205.1 Planctomycetota bacterium | reverse complement strand
TTCGGCGGAAGCAGGCTCACGAAGACCTCCTGGGTGGCGTCCTCCGCTCGCTCACGATCGCCGAGAAGCCGGAGGGCCGCGCCGAGGACGACGTCGCGCTCGGCCTCGACGAGGCGCGCGAAGGACCGCCGGTCGCGCCGGCGCAGGTAGCGTCGAAGGGGGTCGGGGCTCATGCGGGTTGCACGATCGATTCCACGAGCGGGTCTACACACAGGGGGCCGCGGCGGGAGGACCCCGGCGGCGGGAATCGCTAAGAACCCGGGTACGCGCCGGTGAGTGCGAGCATGGGATTTCGCCAATCCCCCGGACGATCCGATCCGATCGGAGCTTTATAGGTCCATGGATGACAGAGGACCGGGCGATGACGCTGGCGAGCTCCTGATCGCGTTCCGCTGGACGCAGGAGACCGCCGGCGACCTGATGTTCGTGCTGGAGCGCGAGATTCCCCTCGTGCGCTCCCTCGTGAGCGTCCTGGACGCCGACACCGGAACTCCGATCCCGGAGATCTCGCTCGGGCAGCACGTGGCGGGCGAGGGCGAGTCCGCGCGGATCTCGCGCGGGCGAGGACGCAGCCGCGAGTGGGAATGCCCGTCGACTTCGAGCCGGAAGCGCTCGCCCGAACGTACGACGAGTTCGACCTGTTCTTCGACGGTGAGGGCGCGAGCCACGTCGTACTTGGGCTCGAGTGGCCCAGGGCGTCCAGCGAGGAGCGCCTGGAGACGGTCACCTCACCGGTCCCGGCGAGCGACGACCGAATGTCACTGCGCCCCGCCCGCTGGCAGTACGCCTCCGAGGCCGAGACGGCCCTCCATCAGCTGGACGCGACGGTGCCCGCCTCCGGCGTCGTCGACGTCGCGCTCTGACCGGAGCTCGTGGCCCGCGGACGTGCCCGGAGCTTCCGTGCTACCGTCTGAGATCGCCTCCCTGGGCTACTCTGCACTCCGATGGTCACGACTCCGATTCGCGATGACGCCCCGTCATCGGCCGGTCGACGGAACGCGAAGCCTCGCCCGGTGAGGTCGCAATGACGCGCGTCTCCGTCGAGGGTACCATCGCCGCGCCGCCCAGGATCGTCTTCCGCGCCGTGTCGGACGTCGAGAACCTGCCAGCGATCGACGACGCGATCGTCGAGATCGAGTTCCTCACCGAGCAGCGCAGCGGCGAGGGCACGCGATTCCGCGAGACGCGCTCGTTCAAAGGGCGCTCGATGGTCACCGAGCTCGACGTGACCGAGTGGGTCGCGGACGAGCGCGTGCGGATGGTCGCCGACTCGCACGGGACGGTCTGGGACACCGTCTTCCGGATCCGTCCGCAGGGGGACGGCTGCATCCTCGAGATCGAGATGGACGCGCGACCCCACAGGCTGATGCCGCGCCTGACGAACCCGCTGATGAAGGGGTTCTTCCGCCGGGGAATCGCGGGGCACGTCGACAAGGTGCGCGCGTACTCCGAGAGCGTGGCGGCGTCCGCTCGCGCGTGAGCTGATCCTGGCGGGTCCCGCCCAGGACGCCGCGATGCTCGGTCGGCACAGGTTCCCGAACTTTTCCGGAATCCTGGAAACCGTTTCCGGAACTGGACCTACTCTGCATCAAAGCCGGCCTTCCCTCCGGCCATCACGCTCGTCTTTCTGTCTCGAATTGCAACCGATGACCTACCGCCCCCTCCTCGCGGCGCTCTTCGGCGCCGTCCTCGCGCCGGCCTCGCTCGCTCAGACCGTCTGCACGCAGAACGCCGACTCCGTCACGATCACGCTGTTCAACTCGATCGCGTGCGTCAGCCAGACGAGCTCGGCGACGCTCACCAACGCCTATCTGCGCCGCTTCACGCCCGCCACGAGCTGCGGCCAATCCGGCGCGTTCGAGGTCGGGTCCGTGACGTTCGGCATCGAGATGGCGGCGTCCGCCAGCGGCAGCCAGGCGGCGAACGTCCGCCTCTACACGATCGCGCCGGGCGCGAACTTCCGGTACCCGAACATGACGCTGCTGATCGACGAACCGACGTCGATCCTCGACAGCATGTTCGCGTTCCAGACCGTGCAGCTCTCGACGGCCGTCGCCGTGCCCGCGGGCGTCGACCTCGTCGTCGAGCTCTTCGTGCCCGGCTCCGGCGACCAGTTCTACATCGGCTCGAACGCGAACGGGCAGTCCGGCCCGACGTTCATCGCCTCGCAGAACTGCGGATTCCAGAACCCGCAGAACGCCGCGAACCTCACGGCCAACGGCGCCGACATGCACATGATCCTGGAGGTCGGCGTGCTCTCCGACGGCGGGATCGGGACGCAGTACTGCGCTGCGAACCCGAACTCCAGCGGCGCCACCGGCGACATCCGTGCGATGGGAAGCGTCTTCGCGGCGAACAACGACGTGACGCTCTCCGCGTCCGACCTCCCCTTCAATTCGTTCGGCTACTTCCTGGCGAGCCGCACGCAGGGATTCACGGCGAACCCCGCTGGGAGCCAGGGCAACCTGTGCCTGTCGGGCAACGTTGGTCGCTACGTCGGACCCGGCCAGATCATGTCGTCGGGGCTTTCCGGCGAGATCTCGCTCGACCTCAACCTGTCGCAGACGCCCCAGCCCACGGGCTTCGTGGCGGTCATGCCCCAGGAGACCTGGTACTTCCAGCTCTGGCACCGCGACTCGGTCGGCGGAACGGCAACGTCGAACTTCACGAACGGACTGTCGATCGACTTCCAGTGATGCCGACGGAACGGCCTGAATTCGCTGGGTTCAGGCTCTTCAGGGTGCTGATTCGTTCGGCTTCCTGACTCTCCGCGCCCCCGCTTCGTCGTCACCCTCGGGTGCGACGTCGTGGGGGCGCACTCGTTGCCCCGCGAAGCAATGATCTGGGTATGTTCGTCCTCGATGGCACGAGGCAAGCCCACTGGATACTCCGGCACTCCCCTCGCGAAGAAGCTCGGATTGAAGCCGGGAACGCGAGCTGTTTTCGTGGGTGCACCGGACCATCTGGACGAGCTGCTCGACCCGCTTCCGGAGGACGTCACCGTCCTCGCGAGGCTCGGGAAGGAGCTCGACTACGTGCACCTCTTCGCGCCGGACCTCGCGACGCTCGAACGGCGCCTTCCCGCGTGCGTTCGCGCGATGAAGCGTGACGGGATGCTCTGGATCTCCTGGCCGAAGAAGACGTCGAGGCTCTTCGTCGACGTGACGGGCGGTGACGTTCGCGAAGCGGGTCTCGCCGCCGGACTCGTCGATACGAAGGTGTGCGCCGTCGACGAAGACTGGTCCGGTCACAGGTTCTGCTATCGCGTGGCGGATCGTTGACCACACAGGTTCGGTCCGGTCACGCGCCCCGCCGGAGGCCTGCGGCGCGTGGGCCCTCGCAGGCCATCCGGTCGATGGGGATCAAAGAAACGTCACCGCGACCGCGTCGCTGAAGTTCGAGCTGGCGCCGTCGCGGTACCACGCCTGGAACCTCCAGGTCTCCCCCGCGAGGATCGGGTGAACGGGATTCCCCGGAACCGCACTTCGATCGATCACGAGCGCCATGTTCTCGCTCCGCGCCGTGTCGAAGATGAAGTTGCTGTAGCGGCCGATGTTTCCACCGAGGCAGAAGACGCCGTTGGACCCGGGCGGCGCGACCTGATTCGACAGATCGCCGACCAGGAAGAACCCGAACGTCAGCTCGTTGAGCCCCTGACACACGATCGCCGTCGCATCCGGGCTCGATGCGGACGCCGTGCCGACCGCAGAGAGCCTCGCCCTCCGACCGTCGATGTTCACAGCAGCGGGAGAGCAGTAGACGCTGCCGATGGGCGGTGAGAGAACCTCGACCTCGGCGAGCGTGAGGAAGCCGTTGCCCTCGTTGTTGAGCCCGTTGATGAGCTCGACGCGGACGCGGTCGACCATGGTCCCAGGGGGCACGTCGAGGCTGACGATGCCGCCGGCGGACACGGACCCCGAGCCAACGAAGTAGTCGGCGCCGAAGACCTCGACTCCGTCCAGCTCGACGAGGATGCGGAAGTTCGAAAGGCGTAGCGCGCAGCAGTCCGATCGGTTGAACAGGACGACCTCGGAGACCTCGAACGGAGTCGGGAAGTCGAGCTGCCACCAGCTTCCTGGGGCTCCGCCGGTCGAGGAGAGGCGATTGAGAATCCCGAAGCTCCAGACGGTCGTCGGGAAGCCGTCGATCGCACGCCCTGCATCGGAATACGTCACGTACGTGCTGGACTGCGACGCGGTTCCGAGGGGTGCGATGTTGGTGAGCTGGGCGAGGGACGGGGCGGCGAGAGCGCCCAGGGCGAAGAGGGAGTAGATCGCGGTTCGCATCGTTCTGGAGTGGAGCGGGGCGCTACACGGGCGACCCTTGGGGAGGTCCATCCAGGGCGTGCGGGGACCGTCACAGGGAAATCGCGAATCGGCGCCCGGATTCGCGGACGAGAGGCATCGGGCCCGGTGGCACGGTCGGGGCCATTCCTCGAGGCGCAGCGCGAAGAGCGTGACTGCGACCAACGGGGCGTCTCGCCGCCCGTACTCGGATCGCCTGAGGCTCACGAAGTCGAGTCGACCGATGACAGATCACGACGCCCAACCGATCGAGATCCGGACGTTCTGCCCGATGCGGTGGGACGAGCTCACCCCGGGAAAGGAACCGACGAGACGGCACTGCGCACAGTGTCAGCGCGACGTGATCGACGTGTCGGCGGTGAGCGAGAAGGAAGCGCGCGCCCTCCTCTCACGGGAGGAGGGGCGAACCTGCATCCGACTGCAGCTCACCACGGACGGTCGCACCGTTCACGCTCCCGGTCGCTCGATCCGCGCCCTGCAGCGGGTCGGGCGGCTCGCTGCGGCAGGCGTCGCTGCGCTCGCGGCCGCATGCGGCGCTTCGAAGGATCCGGAGCCGCGGGCGCCGATCGCAGATGTCGACGACGACTGCACGCCTTCACGGAGTGCGCTGATCGCGCGGTTGAAGAAGGCCAGTGAGGCGGCGGGCGACCCGGGCCTCAGCGAGCAGCGACGGCGGGTGCTCGACAGCTACATCCGGGCCGCCGAGGCAGATCTGATCTCCTTGGACGAGGATGAGGAGGTCAACGAGCGACTCTGGGTGCTTGGTTACCGTCTGTAGACCAAGCCGTCGAACGGATCGCCCGCGCACAGCGTCAGTCGCAGAATTGGATCCGAAGTCCGTCCGAGAAGTTGAAGCCGGTGCCGCCGGCCACGACGTCGCGGTACACGTACTGGAAGACCCAGGTCGAGCCCGCCGTGATCTGCGCCGCCGGGTTCGGCGGGTTCGCGATGTCGAGCGCGAGGGTCGCGGTCCCAAGCGCGTCGGACGCGATCGCGCCCAGGCGCCAGATGTTCCCACCGAAGCAGCGCGTTCCGTCGCCCGCCGGGACGGAGACCAGCTGGTCGCCGTAGACGAAGAGCCCGAAGACGCTCGGCGCGGTCCCGGTGGCGAACAGGGTCAGGTCGTCGGCGGCCACGGACGCGCTGCCCGTTGACCCGATGAAGGCCCCCGAGCCCACGGAATTCGGGCTCGACGTGCAGACGGGCTCGACGCCTCCGCGGCACAGGTCGACGCTCGCGATGCGCGTGCGCCACGTGCCCTTCGCGCGGTACATGTGGTGTCCCCAGAAACGCCCGGGCACGTTCGGATCGTCGTTGGTTGCGCTGTAGTCCCCCCATCGACTCGTTTCGTCCGGGGACGTGTTCGTGATCACCGTCTCGAGCGGCGCGGTGAAACCGGGCGGATCGGACGGTGACCTGAAGGTCCGCACCATCGAGATCGGGGTCGTCGCCGACGAGTGTGCGCACGTGAGCGACATGCGACCCCCATCGTCCACCCAGAGGCTGCCGAAGAACGTGCTCGCTCCCGGGTCAGCGTTCACGTCACCGGACTGGAGGAGCACAGGGTCCTGTCCCGACGCGGGCCAGCCGCGCAGGTCGATCTCGTACCAGCGCTGAGTTGCGGGCGCTCCCTGATGGTGCGTGCACCACAGCTTTCCATTGCGCACGACGGCGCTCCAGAACCGCGCTTCGAAGAGCAGCGGACGCACCGAAGAGCCGAGCTGCGGCGGGCTCAAAGGACGTCCGTAGACCGGCACGTCGAGGTCGACCTCGGTGAGCGCCGGCGTACCGAGCGGATCCGTCAGGCCATAGATCGTCAGCGTATCGCCAACCGTCGTCTCCTGCGCCCACACGAAGTACTGCGCCGGACTTCCGGCGTCGTAGTTCACGGGCGCGCCCTTCGAGTGACGTCCGAAGAAGGTCAGATTGCGCGTCACGGGCGTGCCGTTGCTCAAGACCGACGCCTTCTCGATGACGTAGTAGAAGTAGCGCGTCGGACTGAACCAGTCGCCGGTCAGGTAGATCGCCCGGTCGTCCACCGACATGTTCACGGAGTCGATGTTCGAGCCGACGATCTGCGTCACGTTCAGGCGGTACTTGAACCACGTCCCGGTCGGGTCCGTGTCGTCGGAGACCGCGAAGAGGAAGTACGAGCGCCCGCCCATCCGCTCGGCCGCCATCACCATGTAGCGGCCGGTGTACGGGTCCCAGACCGCCTCGGGATCGAAGACGAAGTCCGTCGCGCCGACCGATCCCCAGAAGCCGCCAGCGCCAGAGGTGCCCTCGAAGAAGAGCTGCGTGCCCTGCTTGTCGAAGATCTTGATGCCGCCGTTGACGACGGCGACGATGTGGTCGGGACCGACGGCCATCTCGGGGTCGGCGGGCGCGAAGCCGGTGTTGGAGAAGGCCCGGAATTCGACGTCTCCGCCGACGCTGCGAACGACCTCGCCCTGCTCGTTGGACCGAGCCATGAGCGGGTCGACCGTCGGCGGATCGTGGGGCACCGGCGTGGAGGACTCCGCAAAGGCGACCTCGCCCTCCACTCCCCGCGCGACGGGGTCTGGGCGCTCTCTGTCGGGTTCGCCGACGATCGTCACGTGTGCGCCACTCTCGTCGCCGAGGCCGGCGTCACCGTCCCAGGCCACGAGCACACGCCCGTCGGGAGCCGCGAGCAGCGCGCGCGCCGCGCCGCCGACGCCGATCCGCTGGAGCCCGTCCACGTAGGCCGTCGCCCGTTCGATCGAGGTCTCGTCGCCTTCGATCGTCGCGAGGAACACGCCAGGACGGCCGCCCTCCCCGTGTACGAAACGACTCCAGCCGAGAAGCGTCCGCTCGCCGACGATCTCGACGGCGAGACCGCTCGTGTAGCCGGCCCCCTCGACGTCGACCGTCCGGATCGGATGCGCGGCGAGCTCGCCCTCGTCGGGGGTGAGCGCGCGCCACTCGATCCGGTGACCGTCGCCAGCCGCGACGAGCCACGCGGCGACGAGGCGATCACCGTCGGCGGCCAGAACGGCCTCGATCCCGCCGTCCTCGTGAACGGTGACCTCGTCGCCCAGCCCGCCGTCGGGCGCCACGGTCCGCAGCCGCACGGAGATCGGACGGCCGTTCGCGTCGTGCCGCGTGTGCGCGATCGCGGCGCCCTCGCCGTACCGGACGAGAGCCGGAGTCCAGCAGCCGCCGCTGGTGCTGTCGCAATCGAGGCGGAACCGATCACCGCTCGGCACACCGTCCGCGCCGAGGAACCGGCCGTAGAGCGCGCTGCCGTCCAGGTCCCCGGCCGGTCCGAGCCACACGCAGAGCGCGCGCCCGTCCTCCAGTGCGACGATCGACGGGCTCGACTGGTCACCCGCGGTCTCCTGGTGCACGCGCACCTCGGCCGTGGCCCTTTCGAGTCCGGGCGCGAAGCGCCGCGCGTACACGCCGCAGCCGTCGCCGTCCTGGCCGACGGAGACCCAGGCGAACCAGGTCGCGCCCGACGGGCTCGACGAGACGCTCGGCTGGATCTGCATTCCTGCCTCGGTGACGTTCACTGCGACCTCGTCGCCGACCGGGACGCCCGACGCGTCGATCCGTCGCGCTCGGACCCCGTAGGTCCCGCCCTCCTGACGCCGGCTCTGCCAGACGGCGACGGCCTCTCCGACAGCGTTCAGACCGAGCCCGACCCGCTCCTGGGTGCTGGAAGTGAACTGGTTGAGCCGAGCGGGGTGGCCGGAGGGTGCCTCATTGGGAGAGACCTCCGAAGCGGACAGCGCTGCGGACTGGAGCGTGGTTGCGAGGAGGAGTGCGAGCATGGGAGGTCTGGGTGCGGGAAGCGGGGAGACGCGACGGGTGGGACGCGCCCACGCCGTCTCTAGGTCCCCTGAATCGCCCGGCAACAGGTCGTCGGAGCCAGGATCCGCCGTCGCGACGGGCCTCTAGCGCGCTCGAACCTCGAGCACGCAGTCGACCGTCCCGTGCTCGGGAACGATGACGTGCGTCGACCCGCTGAGCGAACCTGCGTCCGTCCGTGCACGGAGTCTGACCGTCCACGGGCCCGGGCGCAGGAACGCCGCGGAGAACCGGCCGCTCTCGACTTTCGTCGCTCTCCTGCGCTGTAGGTAGCCGTTCGAGCGCGCGCGAGGAACGTCGCCGACGCCTCCGCCCGGCGTGAGGGAGACGACGAGCCCGTCGGGAAGCTCAGCTTCGAATTCGAGTCGACCGCTGAGCGTGGCCTGCCCCTCGGGGCGCAGGTCGAGTTCGACACTGGATTCGTCGCCGATCTCGATCAGTCGGAGGAGATCGTTGCCCTGCGTCGCCGCTTCGCCGCTCAACGGCAGGCTGACGCGATAGAGGCCGGGAACCAGCCCGCGGAACGAGTACTCGCCGTTCGCGTCCGTCGTCGTCTCGAGTCGAAGGCCCGGGCTCGGCAGCTCCAGTCCCACGAGTTCGACGCGTCTCCCGGGACGACCGCCACCGTAGCCGTCGACGACCGCGCCATGGAGCCGCGCGCCCGAGCCGACCTCGACGGTGCGTTCGACGAGGCGATCGCTGACCGCGACGTCGAACGGCCCGTCGAACGTGAGGGGGACCGCACTGCCCGTCGCCATCAGGAACATCGATCCGCAGCAGACAGACTCGAGGACGAACCGGCCGCGATCGTCCGTCGTCGTGACGAAGCTCGCGTCGGGAACGTATCGCATCCGGCCGCTCACCTCAGCAACCTCGCAGCGCTGCACTCGGACGTTTGCGAGGGGCTCACGTGTGATCGAATCAATGACCGATCCCGTGACGCGCGTCCCTCTCCCAAGCTCGACCACGATCGAGTCCGGCTCGGGGTCGGCGACGATGACAGCCCGGTCGATGCGGGTCGGCGCGTAGCCCTCGGCACTCACCTCGATTCCGGTCACGACGCCGACCTTTGGCTCGATGCCAGCGGTGGTCCAGTACCCCGAGGTCCGGGTGAACGACATCCCGGGCTGCGCCCACGCGACTCCGTAGTCGCTCAGTCGCTCTTCGCCTTCGCGAAGCGTCGGCTCCCGCAACTTGATGCGGAAGGACTCGATCGGCGCGCCTGTCGCGCCGTCCACGACGCGTCCTGCGAGGGCACCCGCCCGCTCCAGCTTCAAGACGACGTCCTCGGCGCCGGCGACCACGCGCCGCTCGAGTCTCGTGAACCCCTCCGCGAAGACGACGGCGTCGAAGCGCTTCTTGCGGAGCGAGGTGAGCTCGAAGCGGCCGTCCTCGTCGGATCGCGCGTCCGGGCCGACGTAGCCCGACCACGGGCCTCGGCCTCCGCTGGCTCGCGGGTCGACCACTGCACCCGCAACTGGCTGGCCGCGTTCGTCCACGACGATGCCAGCGAGTCGATCGCCGCTTCGAAGGACCACCGTGACGTCTTCGAGCGTCTCTCCGTCTTCGGGGAGAACCACGCGCACCTCGGCCGCCGCGTAGCCCGATCGAACCGCCCCGATCAACGCCTGCCCCGTCGGAAGACCCTCGAGGACGAAAAGACCCTTCGCGTCGGTGCGCGTCGACGGCGCGTCGAGTCGAGGGACATCGCCGATGGAGACGAGTGCGCCGGGCACGGGTTCGCCCTCTCTCGTCACGACGCGCCCCCGCGCTCGGCTCCCGCGGAGCAGGACGATCTCGAGTGGAGCCGCCGCCTCCGCACGATCGACGGTGACGCTCGATTTGCGGTAGCCGTCCATCCGCACCGTCAGGTACGTCCGGTCTCGCGCTGGATCGATCCGCCCGAGTCGAAACTCGCCCGAGACGTCCGTGGTCGTGCTGACCAGCGTGCGCTGATGGGACTCGACGGTCGCTCCTGCGACCGGTTCGCCTCTGCCGTCCACGACGCGACCCGTCACCTCGATCGCGGCTCGAAGAACGAGATCGGGGGCGACCGCATTTCCGGACCGCAGCGCGCCGACGGCGACCACACCGCAGGTGAACCCGTCCGCGGCAGCGCGAATGCTGGGCGACGGGTAGGTCGGATCGACCGCGAGGACGTAGGTGCCGTCAGGTCGCGCAGTCGTCTCGCTGATCGACGTGGACACGACGGCACCGGGAACGGGCCTGCCGTCGACGTCGACGACGCGCCCCTCGACCCGGCCCTCGAGCGAACAGGCCCACGGAGCGAGGTCGTCGGGCGGTGGATCGCCGGGAAAGACGACGCATGTCGCCGCTCGAACGAAGTGATCTTCGAGTCGCGGTACGACCTCGACGACGACGGCCTGCGAGGGTGGGTCGCACTTCCAGGCGAAGCGACCGCGCTCGTCGGCCTCCAGCTCGACCTCCACGAATGGCGCACGGGTGACCTCGAGGCCCGCGTGAAGCCGAAGAGCCAATGGCGCGCCGGCATACGTGCTGTAGTCACCCCGGACCACGTGTCCGCGCACGATCCACTCATCGTTCCACGCATCGTTCGCGGCGCCGTCGAGCCACTCCTCCACGGCCGTCCGCGCCGGGCTCACGACTTCGTCCGCCGCGGAGACGAGCGGAAGTAGGGTCGGCGCGTCCAACCTCGACGGCGACTTCGTGGAAACCACGGAGACGCTCTGCGTCGACACCGCACGGTCTCCAGCCCCGCGAGTCCCGACCCAGGCGACGCCAATGATCGCGACCGCGATCAGGAGGAGGAGCGCGTGAGATCGAGTCGCCGAGCGAGGTCTGGAGCCCATGGGTTCGGAGTCTGATGCCCAATGAATCTGTGCTGGGCGACCGGGCACTTGCAAGTGTTCGCGCACCGGTGCGCGACCCGGGCCGCTGCGCGATCGATGGGATGCCGGTGCCGCCACATGGATCGGGGCGCGAGTTTTCGCATTCGAGGGCGGAAACCGCGGGCTGCCCGGGATTAGGCCGCCTGCGATGGACCGCACCGACCCTCCCGACATCGAGACCCTCCTGGCGGACAGAGAGTGGCTCGACGGGCTCGCACGGACGATCGCGGGCCCTGGCGCGGTCGCGGAGGACGCCGTCCAGGACACTTGGCTGACTGCGCTGGAGAATGGGCCGCCGCACTCCGGCAATCGGCGGGGGTGGCTCGGGACGGTGCTGCGGAACGCACTTCGCAAGTCCCACCGGAGCGCAACGCGTCGGGCGGACCGCGAGCGTGACTGGGCCTCGGACCGACCGCAGGTCACGTCGGCGGATGAGGCCGAGTCCCTGTTCGCTCTGCGGCACGACCTCGCAAACGCCGTGATGGAGCTGGACGAAGGCTCTCGTCGCGTGATCCTCCTGCGCTTCGTCCACGAGCTGCCGCTGCGAGAGGTCGCCGCGCGGCTCGGGATTCCGCTCTCGACCGCCGACGGACGGATCCGTCGCGCGCTTCGCAAGCTCCGTGCGCGCCTCGATAGAGATCCGTCCTTCGATCGACGCGTCGTCGCGCTCCTCGGCCTTCCACTCCGTCCGCCCAAGGCAAGTGCCGCGCACTCGATCGGTTGGTGGACGGCGGCGGCTGCCGCCGGATTGGCTGCGATCGTCGCCTTCGGCACGACCGTCCCCGACAAGCCAGGTGGAGCGCATTCCGAACCAGCTCCATCGATGGAACCGATCGCTGGTGCCGCCTCTTCCGAAGGCCTCGGACCGAGAGTCGCGGCGAAGGCCGACCCGTCGAACGCCGCCTCGAGCGCGGGGTCCACCGGCACGCTGATCGTCGAAGTCGTGAGAGCCGACGGCGCTCCGGTGCCCGGGGTCCACGTTCGGCCGCGGCCAGTCCACGACGCGTCCAGACCACGAGGCGTTCGTACGAATGCGGCGGGGCGCGCGACGTTCGAGGGTCTCGCGCCGGGCACGGTCGAGATCGTGAGCGACCGCCTCCGCGCTCGGCGTCGAGACATCGTCGTGGGCCGCACCATCGTCGAGCGCTGCGTGGCGCCGATGGGCCGGCTCTCGGGCGAAGTGGTCGATCCGGCCGGTCGCCCGGTCCCGGATGCCGTCATCTGGCTCGCGCCCACGGCAGCGGGCTGGCTGTTCGACGGTGCCTGGGTCGTGGCTTCGGTCGACGAATCCGAAGCGGCGCGCAGCGACGCTCGCGGACGCTTCTCGATCGATGTCGTCGGAGAGGCAGAGCTCCTCTTCTCACGCGCTGCGGGGTACGAACGTTCGGCACCCCTTCGACTCGCGCGTGTCACGGACCGCGACGATGTCCGCGTGCGATTGCCGGGCGCGGGAGGAGTGCTGGCGGGCTGCGTCACGGATGCCAGCGGCGCTCCCGCGGCATCGGCCGAGGTCACGCTCGACCCGCCGTCGAACGTCGACAGGCCGACGCCGCGCAGGACGACGCTGACGGACGGGGACGGACGATTCCGGTTCAGCGGCGCGGCGCTCGGTGAGCGAAGGCTGCACGTCGACGCTGCAGGTGACTCGACGCGTCTCGTCGAGGCAGCCGTTCCCGATGATGACCTGCGCATCGAACTCGGGCCGGGTCGCCGCCTATCCGGGCGCGTCCTCACCGTCGATGGCGGGGCAGCGTCGAACGTCGAGGTCGTCGCCACGTGGGGCGACCGTGGATCCTCGCGCGCAGCGGTGACCGACGAGGAAGGCACGTTCGCGCTCGGCGGCCTACCGCGCTCGCCGCTCCAACTTCGCGCACAGGAACGCGCCGCTGACGGAGCGGCTGCTCGAGTGCAGATCGACGAGGCACATGAAGCCTCCGTGGTGCTCCAGCTGGCTCCATACAATCGACTTCGAGGTTCCGTCCGGGATGCAGCGGGACATCCGCTCTCGAGCTGCGTCGTGCTCGTCGAACGCTCGTTCGGACGACCGTGGACTCGGGCGCGCACCGCCGGCGACGGGGGGTTCGACGTCTCGGTCCTGGGCCATCAGGACCGCCGGATTCTCGTGAGCGAGCATGGTACGACGGTGTTCGATGGGATCGCGCGAAGCGAAGAGGTGGTCGCGATCGTCGTCCCCGACTCCGCGAGGCCGAGGTCGAGGCTCGTCGGCCGTGCCATCGAGCCGGGCGGAACTCCGAGCGATGCGATGCGGCTGGAGCTTCGCGAGCAGGATTCGAAGGGGTCGCGCGTCCTGCGAATCGAAGCGCGAGACGGACGGTTCCGAACCCGACCTCTTCCGGCCGGCAGCTTCGAGGTCCGACTCGTCGGCGCGCTCGGAGAGGCGACGATCCGCGGAGTCGAGCTGATGGCGGACGCAGAGCTCGACCTCGGCACGATCGACCTCGTGCCGACGGTCACGGTCGAACTCGACTTCTCAGGGCCGCTCGAACACTTCGCATTCGAGCTGTTCGATGCTGGCGGCGCGCGCAGGGATCGACGGTCGATCGTCGATGGCGAGGTCGAGCTTCCGCTGCGGTATCAGCTCGTCGAGGGCATGTACCGTGTCGACGTGCGCTCCGCCCGGGCCGTTCCGCAGAGCTTCGAGTTCGCCGTCGGTCCCGCGTCGCCGTCGCATCTCCACTTCAATCTCCAAAGCGGCGTGCCGCAGCTCGTCGTCGCACGTCCGCGCCGAGACGCGCCCGCGATGGAAGAGCTCCACGTCGTCCTCGAGCGCGGCGGGACGACCGTGCTCGACACGTTGCTCACGCCGAACTGGTTCCGCCCCGACGGCGCGTTCGTGCTCCGCGTGGGTCTCGACCCGGGTCGGTATTCGCTCTCCGCGGAGCTCCGGGACGAGAGCGCACAGCGCGTCTTCGTTGTCGAACCGGCGCGCTCGAGAGCCCTGGAGGTGACGCTCCGGTGAATCGGTGGGAACTCGGGCGTCGCGCGGGATTCGGACGGGCCCACTCCAACGGATCCACGGAGACCCCGATGCAAACGTCACGATTCACCTACCTGTTCGCTTCCCTCGCCTCACTCCTCGTCTCTCCGTCCTCAGCACAGTGGGCGGAGCCAAGATGTCTCGCCGCGCTCGAGGTCGCGGGGAGCGCCGTCCAGGACACCTTCGGATTCGCTGCCGACTCCGTCGGCGACGTCACCGGCGACGGCATCGGAGACGTCGTAGCGGCGGCGCCCCTCAGCTCGATAGGACTCGATTCCGCGGGGTTCGTTCGCGCCTACGACGGCGTGACCGGAGCGGTCCTCTGGACGCACACCGGCAGCCACACCTCTGCGGTCTTCGGCTTCGCGCTCCGCGTCTTCGACTGGAACCGGGACGGCGTTCTCGACGTCCTTGCGAGCGAGCCGTTCGGCGCTGGTCTCGGCGGGCGCATCCTCGTCCTCTCCGGCGACGACGGAACGGTGATCGACGAACTGAACCCAAGCGACGTGAGCGGGGATCAATTCGGCTACGGCATCGCAGTCGACGGCGACTTCGACGGCGACGGCTTCGACGATGTCGCCGTCGGATCGCCGGGCTACGACCCGCCGGGCTCTCCGAACGCGGGTCGGGTCTACGTCTACTCGGGGGCAACCCAGCAACAGATCACGGCGATCGACGGTCCGACCAGCGCCGCGACGGACGCCTCCTTCGGCACCGGCGTGACGTTCCTCGGTGACGTCGACGGCGACGGTCGCGACGACCTCGTCGCGGCGCACCGGGAGCCGAGCTTCTTCCGCGGCGTCGTCCGGGCCTTCGCATGGAACGGCGCGGATGCGATCGAGCTGTACAGCGTTCCCGACGTCGGCATGCCGTTCCAACTGTTCGGCACGTTCGTCGAGGGGGGACTCGACGTCAGCGGAGACGGAATCGGCGACTTCGTCGTCGGAGACGTCCGCGAGAGTCTCGCGGACGTGTTCTCCGGCGCCGACGGGACTCTCCTCTACACGCTCGACGGCGAGGGCGAGGAAGGCGGCTTCGGCTCGGGCGAGATCGTCCCCGACCTCGACGGCGACGGGCGCGCGGACCTGATCCTGGGCGCGCGCTCGAACGACACCGGGGCGCAGGATGCCGGTCGAGTCTTCTTCTACTCGGGCGCCACCGGCGCCCTCGTCCGTACGGCGACGCACACGATCGCCAGTCAGCGCATCGGACTCACGTGTCGCGGTATTGGCGACCAGGACGGCGACGGTCGCGCGGACTTCCTCGTCGCGGGGACCGGCGGCGGGACGAGCGGCCCTCCGGTCGGGCGCCTGTTCGTCCTGAAGGGTGCGACGGACTTCGATCGATTCTGCAGCGCGAACGCGAACTCGACGGGCGCGCCGGCCTACCTGACGGCGACGGGCGCGCCGAGCCTCGCGGCGAACGACCTGTCGTTCACGGCGAGCCCGGTGCCCGAGAACACGTTCGCGATCCTGTTCTTCGGCGACGGAATCGCCCAGGTCCCCCTCGGGAACGGCGTGCGCTGCGTCGGCGGCGGCGTGATTCGCAGGCTCGTGGCCGAACGGGCGACGGGCAGCGTCTGGCGGTACGACCTGGACGCGACCGCCCCGCCGGCCGGCGGGCTCTTCGCTCCCGGCTCCCAGTGGCACTTCCAGGCGTGGTACCGCGACCCGCTCGGGGGTGGGTCCGGGCTCAACCTGTCCGACGGGGTTTCCGTGACGTTCGCGCCGTGACGCGGACGGCCGGCCCACACGCCGCGAGAGAGGCGCGCGATCCCTCGCGCCCGAGCGAACCGCACGAAAGCCAGCCACTCTGTGAAGGGAGATCCGGCCCCCGCTCGTCCTCTCTCCGGCCCCATGACCTCCCGCGAAGACGCCATCCCGCTCGATCCCGACGAGTTCGACCCCGCCGAATGGCGACGGGCGACGCGCGGACTCCAGCGCATTGCCCGGTCGATCGTCCGCGACGAGGCCGGCTCGGAGGACATCGTCCAGGGCGCCTGGGTCCGCGCGCTGGAGCGCGGGGACACGGCGCCGCGGCAAGGCTGGCTCGGACGCCTCGTCCGCAGCCGTGCGATCGACGCGCGGCGGGCCGAGAGCGCCCGGCCGGCGCACGACGACGTCCTGGACTCCGTCGCGGGCGACGCGGCGACCGCCGACGAGGTCGCGGCGCGCATCGAGATGCAGCGCATCCTCCTCGATGCCGTCGAGGCGCTCGACGCTCCGTATCGCGAGACGATCTACCTGCGCTACTTCGAAGGGCTTCCCGTGCGCGAGATCGCCGCGCGCCTCGAGACGTCGCCCAAGACCGTCGAGACGCGACTGACTCGCGCGCTCGCGCGACTGCGCCAACGCCTCGCGCCGCGGCTCCGCGATGGACGCGGGCGGTGGGCGCCGGCGCTCGTCGCGTTCGGTGATCCGAAGTCGCTCCTCACGTCCTCCGCCGTGGGCGCGACAGCGTCCGGAACCGTCAGCGCACTCGCTCTCCTCGGAGGCCTCACGATGAAGAAGTTCGCTCTCGTCCTCGCTGCCGCCGCGCTGCTCGCGGCGGGATGGCTCGCGGTGGACGGACTCGACTCGCCCGATGCACGCGTGGCTGCGGACGCGGTCAGCGCAGCGAAGGCCGACGATGCGGCCGCTCCAGAGCTCGCGTTCGTGACGGACGCCAGTCGGAGCGAGCGCTTCGAGGCGGCCCCGGACGCGAGCGAGGAGCCCGTCACGGATGTCACCGTGAGTGCACTCGACGGCGGCGGCACGCTGCGCGTCACCGTTCGCTGGTCGGACGGTGAGCCCGCCGCAGGAGTGGGCGTCGTCGCCGTGACTCCCTGGGGGCCGAAGGGCGTTCGCCGGCGCGCGATGCGCACGACCGACGACGCGGGCGTGGCGCTCTTCGAGGCGCTGCCTGCAGAGACGTACGAATTGCGCGCCAGTCGCTCCGAGAGCAACGAGTCGATCGACGTCGACGTCATCGCCGGTGAGACGGTCGACGCGACGCTCGAGCTTCCGCCGGGGCTCGTCGTGGAGGGCCGTGTCGTCGATTCAGACGGACGCCCCGTCCCCGACGCAGAGATCTGGCTCGCGACGGCCAGCGGTGGATGGACGTCGGGAAATGCGGTCGGTCGAAGCGACTCCGCCGGCGTATTTAGCCTGCGCGACGTGCCCGAGGATCCGTCGCTCGGCGCGCTCGCAGCCGGACACCTGCCGAGCGCCCTCGTCGACCTCGACCTGCTCGACCGGTCGATCTCCCCGGTCAGCATCGAACTGGTCGTCACGCCGGGCGGTGGCGCGCTGGAGGGAATCGTCACCGACGAACGCGGTGCGCCCGTGGAGGGGGCGGTCGTCGTGTTCGGACAGAACGAAGGGTCGCTCGACGTCCGCTTCGACCACTCGGTGGCAGAGGGCTGGGGAGCCCGACACGCGCGGACCGACGAGAATGGCCTCTATCGACTCGATGCTCTCTCGAACGGCGCCAAGCCGCTCGAGGTCCGGCGACTCGGACTCGCGCAGTGGCACGGAGAGGTCGAGATCAATGGGCCCGAGACCGCGCGCAAGGACATCGTCCTCGAGGCGGGTGTGACCGTGACTGGCGTCGTCACCGACATCGACGGGGCGCCGGTGGAGGGCGCGCGGGTGCAGGCCTTCC
Organism: Planctomycetota bacterium; assembly: GCA_039200205.1. Taxonomy (GTDB): domain Bacteria; phylum Planctomycetota; class UBA1135; order UBA1135; genus Saltatorellus. The sequence goes on along the minus strand of JBCCSK010000053.1, from coordinate 4,437 downwards.
ACGCGCCCCTGTCCGAGTCCTACCTCCAGAGTGGACAGCTCGACTACGAGGGTGCGTTCGCCCAGGAGGTCGCACTCACCGCAGCGGACGGGACCTACGCGCTTGGGCCGCTCCCCCACAAGACGATGTTCCTCTACGCGATGGACCCGCGCGAGGAGCGCGCGCGCATGGACGATGCGATGCGCTTCACGAAGACGGAGCTGGACCTGTCCGTCGGCGAGGAGCACGCGTGGGACGCCGTGCTGTCGTACGGTCGCGTCATCTCCGGGACGGTGAGGTACGAGGACGGAAGCCCGATCGAAGACATCTTCGTCATCCTCAAGGTCGAAGAGGGCGTCGACCCGCACGATCGTGCGATCCATACGGCGACCGGCGACTTCAAGTTCGTCCAGCTCCCCGGTGAGACGTACGCGGTGCGGGCGCAGATCTGGAGCCTGCCCGAGGGCCACGAGGAACCTGTGGAGATGGGAGTCGCCCCCGGCGGTGACCCGATCGAGCTCCGCGCGACGTTCGGCGCTCCCGTCGAGTACGAATCCTCCACCGTCACGGTCCGCTTCGTCGACGATGGCGACCGCGCGAAGGGCGGCAACGTCTCGATCTCCCTGGAGGGCGTGGACAGCTACTCGTGGCGATTCGGCCAGCCACAGGCCGACGGCGCGTGGGCCTTCGACCTCGACGAGCCGGGACGCTACCGGCCGACCGCGATGCTCGGAGAGCGCCTGATCGCCGTTGGCGAGACGTTCGATTTCGTACCGGGTGTCGACGTCGATCTCGGCACGCTGCGCTCGGGGCCGGGCGGAACGCTGGTGCTCGACGTGGACGCGTCCGACGAGTACCCACCCGAGGGACTCCGCATGCTCCTCCAGCACGACGCGAACCGCCACGGAAAGCGACTCGAGCTCGGAAGCCAGCGCGTGCTTCGGCTCGAGAGCATGCAGCCCGGCAGCGGGAAGATCTCGATCATCGGAGACAACCTGCTGCGCCAGGAGGTCGAGTTCACGGTCGTCGCCGGCGAGGAATCGGTCGTCGACATCGAGCTCGTCCCCGCCATCCCCGTCCCCTACCGCATCGAGCTTCCGACGCTCAGCGGGGCGGTCTCGGTCGAAGTGCGATGGATGAATGTCGCGGATGGTTCCGTCGTGCGCCAGTTCGACGGAAAGGACGCGCGCCGCCTTCAAAACCCGATGGAGTACGCGATCCCGCTCACGCCAGGGGACTTCCGGCTGGAAGTGGAGCTCGGCGACGGCCGGATCGAGCGGAGGGACTTCTCGGTGACCTCGCTCGACGACGAGCCGCCGCGCGTGGATCTGCGGTTCGAGTAGGAGGCTCTCGGGCTCCACCACGTCCACGTTGACCGGCGGAGCGAAACCGCGCTCGGCGTGCGGCGTAGTGCGAGTCGGCCCAACGCCCATGCGCACCCCGCTCCGCTTTGCACCCTACGCCGCGATCTTGCCGCTCGCGTGCGACGGACACGCGCCCGCTCCAACGACCAGCGCAGAGCCCATCGATCGGGGCGTCGCCTTTTCACTCCTGGCGTTCGCGAGTCGTGACCTCGACCAGGAGATCCAGGTCCTGGAACGAACGGACGCCAGCGGCGGCGCGACGCGCGACACGCTCGTCGTCGTGGAGAACGAACGCGATCCGAAGAGAGACGCGAGCGTCACGACGCGCCGCAGGCTCGTCACGTCAGGCGAGATCCTCGATGTGGACTCTCGGTTCTACAGCGACTTCTTGGTCGTCATCGAGGAGTCCGGAACGACGCGCGTGGAGCGATGGCAGCTCACCGACGCAGAGGGCGCGTGGACGGCGGAGCGGCCCGAGACTCTCGCTCCCGGGCCGGTGGAGACGCCCGAGGCGTCGGTGACCATCACGGGCGGAGGCCGCTGGCTCCCGCCCGAGGAGCGGTCCGCGCCCCTCCCGGCACGACGCGTCGTACTGCACAGATTCCGCGGTCACGGGACGTATCGAGATCTCGCGGTGGATCCCGACGGTCGCTACTTCGTGATCGGCGTTCACGGTTCGCTCGCTCGAGGAAGTCTCGTAGCCGACGTGAATCTGGTCCCCATCGACGTCCCGAACGAACTGGGCTTCGACCTCTCGCTCCTGAACTCGATGTACGTGGTGCACACCCGGACCTACGGGCGCGTTCTGTACTGCGAGTTCCAGGTCGGCGTGACGGGCGAACTCGACGACCTCGCGGTCTACGACCGGGAGAACGACGGAGTCTTCGACTCGGCCATGCGCGTGTGGCGGAGCGGCACCTTCGACGACGGCGGCGCCGTGCTCGAGGACGTCACCCGCACGTTTCGTGCGAAGTGAGGGCTTGGGCAGAGACGCGTAGGCTTGTGCTCGGGCCGCCTCGCGGCGACGCTCTGCGCCCCATGCAACGAGCCCGTGCCTCCCATGCGACCGCCGTCGCTCTCCTCCTCACGGCCGCCGGCTGCGGCGCGCACCGCGGACACCATCCGCTGACGATGGCGACGCTGTACGCCCAGACGTCGGCCGAGTCGGCGGCGAGCTGTCGCGCGATCTACGCCGCGGCGCGCGCGCAGCTCGACGCTGCGCTCGCCGATCGGACGTGGACGGCGGCCCTCGAGCAGGAGGGCGACTTCGCCGCCAAGCCGCCGGCGGTCGTTCTCGACGTCGACGAGACGGTGCTCGACAACTCGCCGTACGAGGTGCGGCTGATCGAGGACCGCACCTCGTACCCGGACGGATGGGACGCGTGGTGCGACCAGGCCGCCGCAAAGCCGGTGGCGGGCGCGCTGGAGTTCACCCGGTTCGCGGCCGAGCGCGGCGTCACCGTCTTCTACGTCACGAACCGCAAGGCGAACCTGGAGGACGGCACGCGACGCAACCTCGTGGCCGAGGGCTTCCCCATCGCGGAGGATCGCGACGTGGTGCTGATGGCGGACGAGGGCAAGTGGACGTCCGACAAGACGAGCCGGCGGCGCTCGATCGCGGCGACGCACCGCATCCTCATGCTGTTCGGCGACAACATGGGCGACTTCGTCGCGCGCGACGAGGCGCGGGGCACGCCCGCGGAACGCGCCGCCGTCATGGAGCGACACGCGGTCCAGTGGGGAACGCGCTGGTTCATGCTGCCGAACGCGATGTACGGCTACTGGGACGGCGCGGTCTTCGACTACGACTACGATCAGCCCGAGAGCACGATCGACCGCCTGCGGCTGGACGGGCTCGACGGAAAGAGATAGCCGCGCAGCCGACGTCACTCGGGCGCGACGTTGACCATCCAGCCCGAGAAGCCGTCGAGGAAGGCGCGGAAGCTCTCGAGGTGCTCCGGCGGGAAGCCGTAGCGCTCCTCTGCGTGCTCCAGCACCTCGTCGAACGCCCCGAGCCAGATTCGGCGCGCGGGCTCGTCGATCTCGAACGGGATGTGGCGCATGCGCATCCGAGGCGGCCCGAACTGGTCGCTGAAGAGCGGCGGCCCGCCGAGCAGCTGGACGAAGAACGCCGCGGAGCGCTTGGACGCTTCCGCCATGTCCTCGGGGAACCAGGACCGAATCTCCGTCTGCTCGAGCCGGGCGTAGAGATCGGCGAGCATGCGGAAGACCCCGTCCTCGCCGAGCGCCTCGAGGATCTCGGGCGACGGTCGGTCGATCTGGGGCGGACCGTCGCCGGGGACGTAGACGGGCTTGGTGCGTTCGGGTCGCGGCATGGTTGGGGTCGGCGCGGCGGCCGAAGTCGCACGTTACTACGAACTGCAGCGCGCGTTGTCCATGCGAGCGCGCCGACGACTACGACGCGCCGGCCTTCAGCGCGTCGAAGTAGGCCGCCCAGCTCTGGTGTTCGCGGCCGGCCGCGGCCCGGAAGTGGCTCTCGCCTGCCGCCGCGCCGTTCCGAATGCCCTCGTAGATGCCCGCGATCACGGTGCCGATGAACTCGCCGAGCTCGGCGACGCGCTCCTCGCGGTACTCCTCGACCGACATCGAGCGATAGGTGAGATTCAGGCCGAGCGCGTCGTTCAGGTGGTCCGCGAGCTGCTGCTGGGTCAGCAGCTCGCCGTGCAGGTTGTAGGTCTGACCGACGTGCTCGGGTCCCGTCAGCATCCGCGCGTACGCATGGGCGAGCTCGGGACGTGTCGTGTAGCCGCACTGGCCGTCACCGGCGCAGTTCGCGATCTCGCCGCGCTGTGCGTACGTCTCCGCGTACTCGACGTCCGGCTCGATGTAGATTCCGTTGCGACCGATCGACCACTCCAGCCCGCTCGCACGCACGTCCGCTTCCGTCGCGCGATTGCTGGCGACGATCGGAGAGAACGCGGTTCCCTCCTCCGCGCCCTGGATGCTCGTGTAGACGACACGGCGCACGCCGGCAGCCCGCGCTGCATCGATGACGTTCTTGTGCTGGACGATCCGCTTCTCAGGGGCGTCCATGCCGGAGACGATCAGCAGCGCGTCGACCCCCTGCAGCGAA
>JBCCSK010000052.1:0-22426 GCA_039200205.1 Planctomycetota bacterium | reverse complement strand
CTCGTACCGTCCCTGGATCCACAGCGACTGCACGAGCGGCCCGCCCTCGGGGTTCAGGAACAGGTCGTGGTAGTCGGCCGCGCGTTCGTCGAGCCACGACTGCTCGTCCGCTTCGGACGGCAGGTCGATGCCGAGCTCGACCAGCGCCTCGCGAACCCCCGGCGCCCGAAGAGACGCCAGGGTGTCCGCGTCGATCTCGACGAGGAGGAGTCGACCGACGAGCTCGGCCGCGGCGCGCGCGGCCTCCCTCTCCGGTCGGTCGAGGCTGGCGGCGGTCATGACAGCTTGCGGATCCGAACGACCGTGCTGTTGAAGGCCTGCTGGCCGGAGATGTAGTCCGGGGCGATCGGGAGGACCTGGTTCTGGACCCAGCCGTTTCCCGTGTTCCGCTTCCACTTGCTGCGGTCGCCGTTCGAGTCGTCCTGCCACCACATGTTGCGCTCCCAGTCCTCGTCGCGCTGCGCACCGGGCTCCATCCCGTCGCCCTTCGAGCCGAGCGGATCGTTCCGGCGAGCCTGGGCGACGCGCGTGTACTGGCTGTGCCCGAGCGAGTTGGAGATCGCGATCGCGTCCGGGTGGACACCCTTCGTCACGACGATCGGGAGCTCGAGCTTGCGCTCGATCGCACCGTCGCCGAGCCCGAGGCGCGGCATCGCGCGGTCGAGGGTCGTCGATCGGTAGCCGGTGACCTCGATCCAGTCCCCGTTCTCCAGGCCGAGTCGCTTCGCCGTGATCGGGTGCATCCACGCCGGGTTCGAGTGGACGATCTCCGAGCACCACTTGAGGTTCGCCGTGCGCACGTGGTTGTGGACGCACCACTTGAACGACGTCATGATCAGCTGATCGTCGTCCATGTCGAGGTGCTCGACGGGTCGCTCGAAGCGCGGCCACGGCGACAGCTCGTACTCGTGCCCCGCGTGGTGCGGTGCGCGGTTCTTGCCCTTCGAGTTCGCGAGCGCCGTGAGGTCGCTCGTGTCCTCGTTGCGCGCCGTCTTGACGACGAATTCGGAGTACACCTCGAACTTGCGGCTCGGCGTCTTGAACCCGCGCACGGCCCGATCGCCGATGCGGATCCCGATGCCCTTGCCGTCCTTCGTGATGACGCGCGTCTTCTCGTCCGTCGTCGATCCCTCGAGGTCGGCCTCCGAGAGCGGCTGGAGGTGAGGCTCGAAGTACGGACGCTGGTCCGGATCTTCGTAGGCCCCTTCGCTCCGCAGGAACGCGAGAGGCTCGTCGTACTGCGCGGTGTCGTAGGGGATCTCCTTCGCCCACTCGCGCATGTACTCCTCCTGGGAGTGCTGCGCGAACCACTGCTCGGCCATGTCGCCGCCCATGCGGCGCGCGAGCTCGGGGAGGATTTCTCGCAGGTCCTTCGCCTCACCCAGCGCCGGCGCCACCGGCCAGCGCACGTTGACGTAGGGCTTCAGGTTGTACGCGCCGCGCGCGTCGAGCTCCCAGCGCTCGAGGTACGTCGCCCACGGCAGGACCATGTCCGCGAAGTGCGCAGTCTCGCTGTAGAAGGGATTGACGCAGACGTGGAAGCCGATCTTGTCCTCGTCGAGGAGGACGTTGCGCGTCACGTCCGTCTCCGGCCACGTCAGCGGCGAGTCCAGGTTGTAGCTCATGTACACCTGGATCCGCGCGCGCTCCTGGGCGAGGTACCAGTACACGATCTCGCCCACGCGCATCGTGTTCCAGGTGTTCGCCAGCACGAACTCGGGCGGGTCCGCGAGGATCGAGCGCGCCTTCGTCTTCGCGGGCTGCGGCGGCAGCCGGAAGCGCTTCTTGTCCATGCCGCCGGTCCACATCCAGCACCAGCCGCCGGGCTTGCCGACGCTGCCGACGAGTCCGTTCAGGAGGATGATGCAGCGGTCGTTGTAGTACCCGTTGACGTGCGCGGACGAGCCCCGGTTGCACATCGTCGTGGCCCGCGGCGCGGCGGCCGCGAACTCGCGCGCGATGCGCGCGATGTCGGCGGCGGGAACCGTGCTGATCTCCTCGGCCCACTCGGGCGTGCAGTCTTCGAGGACGTTCTTCCAGACCTCTTCCAGCGTCACGTTCGCCCAGGTCGCGAACCACTCTTCGTTCGCGAGACCCTCGGCGACGATGACGTGGCCCATTGCGAGGGCGATCGCGCCGTCCGTCCCGGGCCGCGGCATGTAGAACTCGTCCGAGTTGCCGGCCGTGTTCGACATCCGCACGTCGAACGTGACGAGCTTCGCGCCGTTCTCGAAGCGACCTGCCTGGAGGCGCTGCGCGCCCGCGACGTGGCCCTGGTGCGCCTCGAACATGTTCGAGCCGAAGTTGATGATGTACTTCGAGTGCTCGTAGTCGCCGAGGTCCCAGTCCGACTCGAACAGGTACGTCAGGTTCGCGGCGCGGCGCGAGGCCGAGCACAGGCCGCGGTGGTTCAGCTGAGTCTTCGTGCCGAACGCGTCGAGGAAGCTCGACACCGCGTCCTTCGATCGACTCCGTCCCTGGTGGAACGCGAACTCGGTCGGGTCGCTCTCCCGACACTTGTTGAGGCGCTCGGCGAGCTCGTCGTACGCCTCGTCCCACGTGATGCGCTTCCAGCGGCCGCCGCCCCGCGGTCCGACGCGACGGAGCGGGTAGAGCAGCCGCTCGGGGTGGTACTGGTGGTTGAGGCCCGCCTGGCCCCGCGCGCACATTCGTCCGCGCGAGTTCGGGTCCTTCGGATTGCCGTCGATCTTGATGACCCGGCCGTCCGAGACGTGGGCGATCGTCCCGCAGACCGTCGAGCACAGCTGGCACATCCCGGGGACGCGCTCGGTGTTCTTGTACTTGTCGGGGTCCGGGAACTTGGTCTTCTTGTAGGGACCCGGCAGCTTGCAAACGCCCGGTGCGTTCGCGCTCTCCGGGTCGTAGGGCGTCCCGGCGCCTTCCTTCCAGACGCGGGCGCTCTCGTCGTCCGTCGCCGTTCGTCCGCGAACGACGGTGGTCTCGTCGTCCTCTTGGCCTGCCTGCAGCGCGGACGCGGTGCCCGCGGTCGCGAAGGCCGCTCCGAGCCGCAGGACGGCTCGTCGATCGATGCGTCGACCGCTCATTTGCCGGCCTCCTCGCTCTCGTCGTCGTCCTTCGGCTCGGGCGCCTGGTCGAAGCCGGGCTCGCCCCACGCGTAGACGCTGTACGCCTCGTTCCTGTAGCTCTCGCCCTCGGCCGGGATCTTGGGCTCCCAGGACTCGATCGGGTGCTGCTCGTCCACGACGAAGCGCATCCGCGGAGAGGTCTCGCGGTCCGCGCGGAGGACCGCGAGGTCGTCCTCGAGCTCCTTCGTGACGCGAGACACCTTCGACTCGGGGTCGGTGAGGTCACCGAACGTCAGCGCGCCGCTGGGGCAGGTCTCGACGCAGGCGGGCTCCATCCCCTCGTCGACGCGGTGCGTGCAGTTGTGGCACTTGATCGCCTGGTTCGCGACAGGGTCGATGTAGATCGCGCCGTAGGGGCAGGCTTCCTTGCACGCAGCGTGGCCCGAGCAGGTGTCGTAGTTCACCTGGACGGTGCCGCCCGCGCCCTTGTGCAGCGCGCCGCACGGACACGCCTTGATGCACGGCGCATCCTCGCAGTGCTGGCACGCCATCGGGACCGTGATCCGCGCCACCGCTCCCGAGGAACGCGTGTGGTCGTGGTAGATCGTCTGGCGGATGTACTGGCCGAGCGGCACGTCGTTCTCCGCCTTGCACGCGACCTCGCAGGCGTGACAGCCGAAGCAGCGCCGGGTGTCGACCACCCACCCGTAGCGCTTGCCGTCGTCCGGCGCCGTCATTCGATCGCGCCACTGCTCCTCCGGGAGGAAGAGGCTCTGGGGATCGTCCTGCTCCTTGGCGGGGGCGCTCGCACCGAGCCCGGCGGCGGCTGCCGCCGCGCCGACGCTCTTCTTCACCAGGTCACGCCGCGTGGGGAGCGGCGTGTCCGCCGCCTCCGAAGGCTCGGCGCTGTTCGTTTCGTCCGGTCGTTGCTGGGTCATCGCTCGGGGTCCCGTCGACTGCTCTTGTTGGGAAGGGGCGAGCGGCGACGCGGATCGGAGCCATCTCCGAGGACGACCGACGATTCGTCGATCCCGCTACGAACGGCCACGCCGCCGCAAGGGGCGGAGTCAGACGAAACCCGCGCCGGCTCGAGGCCGCGCGATCGTCGCTTCGCTCGTGAGGGACACGACCGGACCTTAGCAGCGCTCTTGCAGTCTGGCGAGGTGAGAACGCGTGGTAGGGCGTGAACCGTTAGCTTGTTCGGTCGCCGCAATTGGCACCTTCACATGGTTAGAACCTTCGTCTTGCTCTCGATCGCGGCAGCGGCGCTCCTCGTTGCCAGCTGCGGTGCGTCCGCGACCGCCGAGCCGGACGCGCTCCGCTTCACGGCGATCCCCGACAGCGACAAGACCGAGCTCGAGCTGCGCTTCCGACCCCTCGCCGAGCACCTGTCGACCGTCCTCGGCGTGCCCGTCGAGTACGTTCCCACCGCGGACTACTCGGCGTCGGTCGAGATGTTCAAGAGCGGCGACGTCCAGCTCGCGTGGTTCGGCGGGCTCACCGGCGTCCAGGCCCGCGCGGCGGTCGAGGGGGCCCGGGTCGTGGCCCAGGGCGCCGTCGATCCGCGCTTCAAGACGTACTTCATCGCGCACGACGTCAGCCCGGAGAGCGGCGACGGCGCGTTCCCCGAAGACCTCCTGCGCGGCAAGCGGTTCACGTTCGGCTCGCGACAGTCGACGTCCGGACGACTCATGCCCGAGTTCCACCTGAGGGAGGCGACGGGCCTCGCGCCGACCGCGTTCTTCTCGGAGGTCGGCTTCTCCGGATCGCACGACAAGACGGCCGAGCTCGTGGACTCGGGCGCCTTCGAGGCCGGAGCGATCAACTTCCGGACGTACGACGAGCTCCTCGCCGACGGCCGGATCAGCGCGGACACGTGCCGCGTCGTCTGGACGACGCCGGAGTACGCCGACTACAACTGGACCGTTCATCCGCGCGTCGACGAGACGTTCGGCGCCGGCACCGCGGACGCGATCCAGAGCGCGCTCCTCGCCCTCGACGACCCCGCTCTCCTCGCGGCGCTCCAGCGTCCGGAGGGACTGATCGAGGCGCGCGAGGAGGAGTTCGCGGGCATCGCCTCGGTCGCGCGCGAGCTCGGCTTCCTGCGGGAGGACGACGCGCCGGGGAACAGATGACGGGCACGTCCTTCGAGCTGCGCGGCGCGACCGTCGACTGGACCGCGCGCGGCGGAGGGCGAGCGCTCGACGGCATCGACCTCTCCATCGGGGCCGGCGAGCGCGTGGCCGTCGTCGGACCGAGCGGGTCTGGAAAGACCACTCTGCTGCGGCTGCTCGGAGCTGCCCGGGTCCCGACGTCGGGCGAGGTCTCGATCGACGGTGAGCACACGACGGACGCGAGCGCGAAGTCCCTCCGCCGCCTGCGTTCGACGCTCGGGTTCGTTCACCAGGACCACTGCCTCGTCGCAAGCCTGCGCGTGAGCCAGAACGTGATCGCCGGCAAGCTCGGCCAGCGCGGCGGCTTCTCCGCGTTCCGCTCGATGGTCCTCCCCGCGCGCGCGGACCTCGAGCGCGCGCACGAGATCCTCGAGACGCTCGGGATCGGCGACAAGCTGTTCCAGCGCGTCGACCGTCTCTCGGGCGGCGAGGCCCAGCGCGTCGCGATCGCCCGGGCGCTGTTCCAGGAGCCCCGCGCCCTGCTCGCAGACGAGCCCGTCGCCTCGGTCGATCCCGCGCGCAGCCGCGACCTCGTCGCGCGGCTCGTCGAAACCGCGGCCGAGCGGGGCACGTCGCTCGTCGTCAGCCTGCACGACGTCGAGCTCGCGCGCGGGCTGTTCCCGCGCATCGTCGGGCTTCGCGGCGGCCGGCTGCAGTTCGACGGTTCGCCGGACGAGCTCCGCGGAGACGTCCTCGACGGCCTCTATCGACTCGAGGACGCGACGCGTGACTAGGGGGCGCGCTCCGAGCCCCGTCGGTCGCCGCGGGATCGTCGTCCTCGGGATCGCGGCGATCGGCGCCTGGGCGTGGGCGCGCCTCGGACTCGACCTCGACGGGCTCGTTCCGACCGAGGGCGGTGCCCGCATCGCGCGACGGTTCTTCGGCGCCGCGCTCTCTCCCGCCTTCGACTACGAGGCCGATGTCGTCGGCGCCGCGCCGCCGTACCTCGCGACGATCGCCGAGGCGCTGGGGAGGACTGCGATCTACGCCGCCGCGGCCCTCGCACTCGCTTTCGTACCGGGCGTCGTGCTCGGCGTCCTCGCATCGGCGAGCTTCTGGGGCGGCGACCCCGCGACGGTCGACCGGCGAGGGCTCGGGCGCGTCGTGCCAAGGGCCGTGCGAGCGACGACGCGCGTCCTGATCGCGCTGTCGCGGTCGATCCACGAGCTGCTGTGGGCCGTCGTCCTCCTGGCCGCGATGGGGGCGAGCTCTGCGACCGGCGTGCTGGCTCTCGCCCTCCCGCTCGTCGGGACGCTGGCGAAGGTGTTCTCGGAGCTGCTCGACGAGGCGAAGGACGCGGGCGAGCGCGGAGTGCGGGGGACCGGCGTCTCGCCGTTCGGGGCGTTCCTGTGGGGCCGGATCCCGGTCGCCCTCCCCGACATGGCGGCGTACACGTTCTATCGCTTCGAGTGCGCCTTCCGCAGCTCGGCGGTCCTCGGCTTCTTCGGCTTCCCGACGATCGGCTACTTCCTGCGCGCCTCGTTCGAGGAGAACCACTACCGCGAGGTCTGGGCGTGTCTCTACGGCCTGCTCTTCGTCGTCGTCGTTCTCGAGCGATGGGGAGCCGGACTGCGCCGGAGGTTCGTCACATGACGCCCCGGAGCGCTCGGGTCCTGGAGCTGCGCCGCAGTCGACCGCGCAGCCGCTTCGTGCGCGTCAGCGCGTTCGCCTTCGTCGCGTTCGGTGTCGTCTCGCTGTGGAGCCTGCGCGGCGGCTTCGCCGATCTCTTCAGCGGTGAGCGCCTGGAGGTCCTCGGCCGGTTCTTCACGCGCGACGCGTGGCCGTACGAGCTCCGCGGGGAACCGTTCAGCCTCACGGGCCTGTTCGACTGGATCGCCGCCCAGTGGCATTCGCAGGGTCGCGCCGGCGCGGTCACGACGCTGTGGATCGCGACGGTCGCGATCGTCGCCGCGGGAGCCGTCGGCTCGCTCCTCGCGTACCTCGGCGCGCGCGAGCTCGCGCAGCGCGATCCCTTCCTCTCGCAGGCTTCCGACAAGCCCGTCGCGTGGCGCGGCGTGACGGCCTCGCTCGTCCGCGGGCTCAGCACGCTGATGCGCGCGGTCCCCGAGTACGTGCTCGCCTACCTCGCGCTCGCGCTGCTCGGCGCGAACGCCTGGCCGGCCGTGATCGCGCTCGCGATCCACAACGCGGGGATCCTCGGTCGACTCGGGGCGGAGACGATCGAGAACCTCGACCGCCGCCCGCTCGGTGCGCTGCGCTCGGCGGGGGCGACGCGCCCCGCGATGGCGATCGCCGGCATCGTTCCCGCCGCGCTCGGCCGCTCGCTCCTCTACTTCTTCTACCGCTACGAGACCTGCATCCGCGAGGCGACCGTGCTCGGGATGCTCGGGATCGCGTCGCTCGGGGCCTTCGTGCAGGAGGCGCGCGCGCGGCAGCGCTACGATGAGCTGCTGTTCCTCGTGGGCGTCGCGGCAGCGCTCGTGCTCGCCGTCGACGTGCTCAGTCAGGCGGTGCGGCGCTGGGTCCGCGGCGCGTAGTTCGGGAACCGGCGGGCTCTTCGCCGTCGAGGATCGCCCGCGCTCGGTGGAGGCGCCGCGCCGACTCCGCCCCGAGCAGCTCGAACGCGATCCCGATCCACGCGAAGATGATCACCCCGTGCCATCCAACGCGCGCGAGACCACCCGCCTCTCCTCGAACGAGAGCGACGGCGAGTCCCAGGAGACTGAGCAAGGCTACGACCGCAGCGAACGTCCCGCCGACACGACGGGCCCACTCGCGCCCGGTCAGGAGACCCCACATGAGTGCGACGGCGATGACTCCGACCGCGCACCAGATGAGAGCGATGGGCTGAGCGCGCACGTCCCACGCGCTGCCGAACGCGGCCGCTGCACCCAGGCCGAGGAAGAAGGGGAGGGCGCCCGCTGACTCCTGGACGTCGGAGCGGGCAGCGTCCCGGTACCAGGCCGCGCGCTTGCGCTCCCAGACGGACTGGCGGGGGATCGGTCGTTCGCTCGACATGGGCAAGCCCCTACTCGGGGGGGCGGAGCCTCATTCGACGTGTCCGCGAGCGTTTCGTCCAGAGTGTCTGCAAGCGCGTCCTGCCGGCTCGTCCGGTTCAGTCGTCCGCGCCCCTTGGCGGCAGTGTCGAGGGGCTCTCGAGCGTGATGAGGTTCCGGCCTGCGTGGAGTCCGAGCTCCTTGACCGGAGTCCGGAGCTTGCCCGTGATGACGCGGATCCTGCACGGATCAACGGCCAGTGGACCCGCGTGGATGACGTCACCCCCGAACGGTCGGTAGATCGGCCGGCCGTCGGTGTAGATCGCCGCGACTCCCGACGGGACCGGTGCGTCATCTTCCCGTATGACGCGGCACTCGATCCACGCGGCGTCGACGCGCGTGCCGCGAAGATCGATCGTCCCGGGTCCATCGAACGTCACGCTCCCATGGTCGAGCAGGACTCGGCCCAGGGAATCGATGACGGCGAGGTCGAACCGAGCCCCTCGCTTCAGACCCCAGATCTGGAGCGTCGCATCTGGATCGAGGGCGAACTCGACGAGTCCTTCGCGGGCGACGTAAGAGCTGTCGCTGTGCGAACGGTAGAGGAACCTGTGGATCCCATGCGTGTAGTTCGGCTGCGGAGGCCAGCCCTCGGCCCAGGCGCCGAAGCACGGCGATTCGAACGTGAGCCGGACGAACGGTTCGGTGAGCGAGCCAGGTGCGATCCAGTCCTGCGGTAGGCGGAGCTCGAGGCTCGGCGCCCTCGGCAGTCGAATCGAGAGCGCCTCCTCGGAGCCGACGTGGACGCGGCTGAACTCGTAACCGGCTGCCATGACGTCGATCCACTCCGCGTCACCGACCTGGACCGTCGCGTTCCCCGAGGCGTCCGTTTGGACGTGCTGGTGAGGCGAGACGATGATCGCGCGCAGAGGTCGCGCTCCTCCCTCGTCCAACACCGTCACTCTGCGCGTCGCGAGCCGTGGGACGCGGATGACGCCGAGATCGATCGGGAACGATGCGCCGCGTACGGGCACGACACGAACGGTCTCCGGGAGGTAGGCGGGACGGTAGACGTACAGCTCGACGTCCTCTGCCGTGACGTCCATGTCCCCAGTGACGTACGAGTCAGGAAGCACCGCGACCCTGAAACTGCCGTCCGATCGAATGTGCTCCGTCTCACTCCTCCCGATCGGGCCGCCGTCCTCGCTGCGGAGGGAGGAGAACACCTCGCCCGCGATCGGGCTTCCGTCATCGTCCCAGACGTAGCGACCCACGATCGCGGGGAGCGGTCGGAGGTCGAGTGCGACCTCGATCGGACCGCGCTCGTCCGTTCGATCGCCGGGAGCGATCTGAACCCCGCGCCTGTGTCCGTGGACGACGACTCCGTCCGCGGTCGACACCCTGAACCCGGACGGGACCATGAGGGAGATCCACCTCGGTCGGTTCACGAGTGCGACCTCGAATCGACCGTGCGCATCTGCGAGGACGTCGGTCGCGTCGTTCAGGGCGCCGAGCTCGCGCAGGCTTCGATCGAGCAGCGACTCACTCCTGCCATCCAGCCCCGAGTCGAGCTCGTCGATACTCAGGGACTTCATGCGAACCTCGCGGCCCGGCTCGGCTCCATCGACGGTCACCGTCCCTTTGAGAACACGGGCCTGCGTGAGCCGGATCACAACGTCGCCCGCGGCGTCGATCCTCCCGCGATCCCCCTCGTGCCCCGGAGCCGCGACCCAGAGGCGGAACGACTCTGCGTCCGGGCGTGGCGCCACGCCTTCCGCGTCCAGTTCGAGCGCGTGTGCCTCGTGCCCCTGGTCGATCCACGCCACGCGTGCGTCCGGTCGCGCCCTTCCGTCCTCACCGACGACGCGCACGACGTGGCGGGGCGCAGCAACGATCGGCCCCGTCTCACCCGCTGCAGCCGAGCGCTGCTCACGGCTCGCTGCAACAGTCTCGAGCTCGACCGGGTTCTCCGGCGTTCCAGGCTGTGCCACCGTGACGTCGCTCGGCGTCGGCTCCGGCTCGGACCGAAGTGCGAGCAGTGCCACGAGCGCGGCGATCGGCAGCACAGCCGCAGCCACGAGCACGGGAGTCGTCGCTGCCGCAGACAGGCCCGATCCCGAGGCGGCGAGCGGCACCGGCGGCGTGCGCGGTGCCTCGGCCAGCGCGAGCAGCGCGACCGACCAGCCTCGCTCTCCCCGGTCCGTGCGCGCGAGGCGCTCCCGAAGCCGGGCGAGCGCGCGCGACAGGCGCTGACGCGCGACCTCTCCCGAAACTCCGAGCTCCCGCGCGATCTCACGCGGCGATGCGCCGTCGAAGTAGCGTCGCAGGACCAGGTGTCGGTCGGCGGGCGGAAGCGCGCGCAGGACCTCGCTGAGCTCCCCGTGGAGGCGCAGGCGCTCGTCGTCGTTCAGCGAACCTGCCGCCTCGCTCTTCGCGGCGCGGCGCTCGGCTCGTGCAGCGGACTCTGCGCGATGGCGCGCACGCCCGGCGCGTCGCCGCGCGACCGTCCCGAGCCACGCGCGCAGCCGCCCGGGCTCGATGCGCGGCGACTTCGCGAGCGCGTCCGTCAGGACGTCCTGCGCCAGGTCGTCGGCCGCAGCGCTGTCGCGGGTGAGCGCGCGCGCGACGTTCCGGAGCCAGTCGGACTCGCGGAGGAGCTCTTCGACGGAGACCGTCGCTCGGGTCTGGGATCGGGCGTCTTCCATGACCGGCGAGTGCCGGATGCGCCTCGATCGTGACGCACGATCTCGGGATTCGTCCAGATCTCCTCCCGACCAGGCGGACGCGGTGGCGCCACGGTTGCGCGCTGCGTCGATTCGAGGCAGCCTCGCGCGGCCGCAGCCACGCTCCCATGAACACGAACCTCGACCTCATCCGGCGCTCCGAGGTCATCGAGACGGTCCTCGCGCGGCACGCCGAGGCGCTCGGCGACGACCTCGAGCCGTACCGCGGCCACATCTATCGCGTGCTGCACTACACGCGAACGCTCCTCGACGGCGACGAGTCGGACCGTGCGACGATCGACTTCGCGCTGGCGGAGCACGACATCGCCCTCTGGTCCGATCGCGAGCTCGCCTACCTGGAACCCTCGATCGCGCGTGCAGAGAAGGACGCGGCGGAGCTCGGGCGCGACGTCGACCTGGACGCCGTGCGCCCGATCATCCTCTACCACCACAAGTTCACGTCCTACCGCGGACCCCACGCGACGCTCGTCAACGCGGTCCGGCGCGCGGACTGGTGCGACGCGACGAAGGGGCGGATCCGCAAGGGGATCGACGCCAAGCTCGTCGAGCGCGTGCGCGAGGAGTTGCCCTACCTCGGCTTCCAGGACGGCCTGATGCGGATCGCCGCCGACCTCTCCGGAGGGAGCAAGACGACGACGCTCCGCAAGCTGATGCGCGTCTACAAGGCCTAACGAGATACGGTGTCGCACACCGTAGCGAAGGTGAAGTGACCGTCGGTGCCAGGCACGTTTCCGTCACTGAGGTGCTGACCGGTGTGCGACACCGTATCGCTTCGAGGAGATGCCCTACCTTGGCTTCCAGGACGGCCTGATGCGGATCGCCGCCGACCTCTCCGGAGGGAGCAAGACGACGACGCTCCGCAAGCTGCTGCGCGTCTACAAGGTGTGACGATCGAGCGTTACCAGCGCTCGATCGTCACGCCCGTCAGCGTCGTGAGCGCGGAGAGAGTCCGCTGCAGCTCCACGCTGCTTTCGGTCAGGCGCGCGCGATCGATCTCCATTCGAAGCTCGAGCCGGTAGCGCTCTGCGGCCCCAACGGCACTGGTGAGCTGCTCCACCTTCTGCTTCGCGTCGTCGAGCTGCTGGGCGAGCCTCGCGTGCCTCGCTTCGAACGCGCTGAAACGATCGGCGTTCTTCTGGACCCGCAGCTTCTCGCTCTCGATGGCGTTCTGCGCGGCCTGAAGGCGCGCCTCGGCGCTCGCGATCTCGACCTGAAGCTTCTGGAGATCGAGCATCGTCTTCTCGCCCTCCTGCACGGCTCGCTCCACCTGGTCCGCCTGTCGCGCGAGCTGTGCGAGGGCCGTCTCTGCAGGAGCGACCTTGGCCTCCGCCTCGCGCAGCACCGCCATCGCGAGGAACATGTCCTGCTGCGCGGCGCGCTGCTCCAGTTCCGACTGTTCGAGGTGAGCCATCATCTCATCGACCTCCGCGCGTGCCACCATGCTCTTTTCGGACTCCATCATGGCGCGAGTGAGGTCGTTGATCGACTGCGTGAGTTCATCGCTCGTCGATCCCAGCGCCTCGGCGCGCATCTGAAGCTCGCGTTCGCGCGGGCCCACGAGCCGCCGGTTCAGCGCCCTGCGGAGCTGGTCGAGCCCCGCCTCGAGGACTTGATCCCAGCGTTCCGCGGGAACGTTCGTCCCGCCGGCTCCCCATTCGACGGAGACCCGGCCGACGAAGACGCCCCTGGGCTGGACCTCGTTGCTCCTCATCGGGCTGAGGACGAGCGCGCCCACGGGACCGTCGTGTGACTCGTCCGTCAGCACGACCTCGCGCGCGCAGAGGGGCGCGACGAGATCGTGCGTGAGGAAGATCGACTGTGGGTCGTAGCGGACGACGATGGTCGCCTCCGCGCGAGCGGGCGGCGGCGCGTCCTGGGAGAGGCTTGCTGCAATGAGCAACGGGAGGGCGCACGAAGCGGCCAGGATAGTCGTTTTCATTTGGTCTTCGAGTCGATCGGCGTTGCGGAAGGCGTCGAGCGCGCTTCGTCCTTGGTGTCCAGGAAGAGCCGCGCGCAGCGCCCCCCGTGGGTCTCCGGGAACCGGTCGGCGAGCCAGCGGAGGCCCTCGACCGAGGATTCGTCGCCCCGCGCAGCACCCCGGTGCAGCGCGCGGAACGTATGGGCGGCCGCGCTGTCCGACGCGGCGGAAGGAGGCGCGGGACGTGCGCGGAGGGACGCGAGCGTGTCGTCGAGCTCCTGCAGCGAACGCGCGAGCTCTTCGCTCGGTGACGTCGAGATCACCGGGTCACGGTGAACGCCGAGCGACGTGTCCCAGGCCAGCGCCAGGACGGGGAGCGCGACGAGCGCGAGTGCAGCCCCGCGCCTCGCGAGCTGTCGGCGGCGCAGCTGCTCCAGCTCCGAAGCGCGCAGCGGCGCGATCTGCCGCGTCGGCGCGTTCGCGTCGGCCTCGCGCAAGAGGGATTCGATCGGGTCGCGGTTCAACGGAGCATCTCCCCGCCGTCCAGCAGTTCGCCAAGTCTCTTGCGAGCGCGGGAGAGTCGTGCGTCGACCGCCGCCCGCTGGAGGCCGAGTCGCACCGCGATCTCCTCGACGTCGAGCGACTCGAGGTACCGCAAGACGAGGACCTCGCGATCCGCGTGGCGAAGGCGGCCGAGGCTCCGGCGAACCTCGTCGGATTCCATGGGCGGTGTCGCGCCGTCCCCTTGGGCCTCGGCGTCGCGCACCGCGTCCGTGTCCGGTCGCCCGAACCAGCGCTCCCGTCGGGAGCGAGCGCGGGCCGCGTTGCGCGTCCGTCGCACGGTGATCGTGTGCAGCCACGTCGTCCACTCGGCCTCGCCGCGGAACGTACGTCGACCGCGCCAGGCGGCCAGAAGCACGTCCTGGACGACGTCCTCCACGTCCGACGCGGAACCCGGCCACGCGAGCAATCGTTCGACGAGGCGAACCGTGCCAGGCCACGCGGCGCGGACGCGGCGCTCGAACTCCTCGCTCTCCTCCGAGGAAGCGTCTCCACGGACGCTCCAGAGGAACGGCTCCGGAGAGCCGACGAACGACGGGAGCGCGGGGATGGGCGGGGCGAGAGCTTCCATTCCACGCCATTCGACACCGCCCTCGCCGGCCGTCTGACAGGAGTCCGCAGGAATGCGCCGCTACCCTGAAGGGGTGAAGCGCCTCCTGGTCGCCGCGCTCGTTCTCTCGGCACTCGTCGTTCTCGTCCTGACCCGCTGTGGGACGGGCGCGCCGGCGCCGGTCCCCGATCTGTCGCTGAACCGTGGCCCCGCGGCGAACGACGACCCGGACGCCGACCTCGCGGCTCTGTCGAGTGAGGTCGGCGACGCCAGGGCGCCTGCGCCGGAAGTGAACGAGGAGTCTGCGGCGAGCGACGCCAACGCTGGAGCGGGTCGGATCGTCCTGCGCATCGGTCCGAGGCCCCCCGGCATCTCGACCGTCCTCGGCCGATTCGTCAAGCTGCAGCGGGTCGACGATGACGACCTGCCAGAGTGGTACGAGCCGCACCCCGGCCTCGCCGTTTCGCTCTCACGCAGCGGAGGCGGTGGATCGGGCCGCGCTCAGCCGTTCGATGGCTCAGAGGCGAGCGCGAACGAGCCGCTCGAGATTCGGTGGGAGGGACTCGAGGACGGCGTCTATCGCCTCGGCGTCGAGCTGCGCGGCCAGGCCGGCGCTGCGACGACGGAGCTCACCGGGATCGTCGTCGAGGACGGCGAGACCGATCCGCGCGTCGGCCTTTGGGATCCGATGCTCGACTTCGAGGCGATGGAGCTCCGGCTGCGTACGAAGCGTGAGCCCGAGCTCTTCGTCATCGCGGTCGCCGAGGGCGAGACCGGGCGCGCTTACGCGTGTGCACCGCGGCGCGACTCCGAGTCCGAGACGGAGCCGGTCTACGGGCCGTACCTCGTCGTCCACGGGCGCGGACGGCCCGCGACGGTCTACGCGTTCGCAGACGTCGGTGGCGAGGCGGACATCCCGTTCCGGAGGGGGCGCGTGACCGTGATGCTCCCCGATCGCATCCTCACGGGCGTCCAGGCGATGCGCGTGGACGACGTTCTCGATCTCGGCGGCCGCGAGATTCACCTCCGCCGAGTCGTGCCGGAGGGGGAGTGGCGACCGCCGATCCATCCCCTGTCGGTCGACTCCAATGCGCTCGACTCGGACGAATTCTACGTGCCATTCGGCGTCCCCGCGCCAGGGGACTACTTCTGGACGACCCATCGAGGCGACTGGGTCTCCGACTCGCTCCGGATCGAGCGAGTCGAGAAGCCAGCCTACTTCAAGCTGCCGCTGGCGCCTCTCCGCTGAAGCGAATCAGCGCAGCGTGACGCCGATGGCGTCCGTGAAGTTCGACGTCGGCGTGCCGCCGATCGAGTCGCGGTACCAGGCCTGGAAGAACCAGGTCTGGCCCGGCAACCCTGCGACGCTTCCCGTCGGCTGCGGAAGCGCGCTCAGGTCGACCGTCGTCGCGCCGGCGCCGAGGAATCCGGTGAAGAAGACCGAGCCCGCGTAGCGTCCGATCGCGCCTCCGAGGCACAGCTCGCCGACGCTGCCCGGCGGCTGCATCGGCGCGCTCGGCAAGAGGCTGGCGAGTGCGTAGCCCGACGCCGAGAGAGGCAGTCCGTGGGCGACGATCGCGAGCTCGTTCTTCGCGACGTCCTCTTCACCGACCGCGTAGAAGCCTCCGTCGAGCGCAGCGCCGTTCTGGGCGCCGTCGCAGATCGTTCGGAAGGGGAGCCTCCGAGGAAGTCCCGCGACCGACGTCACCGGCGCTCCACCGGGCGTGTTCAGGAACGTGAGCGCCAGCCTTTCGCCGCTTCCGTTCTCCTCGTAGATCGAGGCGGACGGGAACCACGTCCAGCCCGGATCGGGGCTGCCGTCGCCGTCGACGTCGACCGTCGGGTTCGGCCGCACGACGTCTCCGAAGCCCGTCTGCATGGAGTCACCCCGCGTGAAGATCGGCACCCCGTCCTTGGTGAGGCTCAGCGAGCGCAGGGGCTCCGTCGAGCCGACCACGAAGCGCTCGTTTCGAACGATCCAGCCCTCGACGAGCGGTCGGCCGGTCACCCAGATCGGCAGGCCTGCGCTCCAGTCACCGTCGTCGTTCACGGCGAGGAACCAGAAGCCGGTGCCGACCCAGGCGTTCGGCCCGCCGAGGACAGCCACCGCCTCCGGGCTCAAGAAGTTGCTGGAGCGGATCGGCTGGCCGTACAGCTCGACCGGCTCACCGTCGAGGAGCAGCCACGAGCGAGAGTCGCTCGTTCCCACCTGCGCGAGGACGTGGTTGCCGCTGGGGCTGATCGCGACCGAGCCGAGCGACGTGATCACGGTGGACGTCCCGGGGATCGTGTCGCCCTCGGCGATGCGCGCGGCGGTCTCGTTGTCCGCCACGATCACTTCGGTCTGGAAGCCCGTCGTGAGCGAGCTGACGTTCCCGCGGTACATCAGCGTGCCCGAGGTCGTCGGCGACGTGAACGGCACCTGACCCCAGCGGAAGCCGGGGATCGGCGAGGGATCGGCCGGCTCCAGCTGGAGCACGCCGTCGACGTAGACGCCCTGCTCCGAGATGCCGCCGGGGCCGCGCTGGATCATCCTCCAGGCGAGTCGTCCTTGCGCGGCCCTCAGGAACCAGAAGTCGACGTCGTCGAACGGAGCGAGCGGGTACTGGTAGAGGCGCTGGGGCGTCGACGTTCCGTCGTCGACGAAGTCCGCCCAGATCTCGCTGCGGCCGCCGGGGTCGACGGTCAGGAGAGCGGCGTATCCCGCGGCGCCGACGTTCGGCGCGACCCGCTCGATCTCGCGGATCGTGTCGCCGGTCGGGAGCGTGTCCCCCTCGAGCATCCGCACGGAAAGGACGTCCTGGGGAGCGGGCGTGACAGGGGTCGCGATCGCGGCGATCGCCAGCGTGAGTTGCAGCATGGTCGGGTGCTCGCGCGGCGCGGGACCGGGAAGGGCTGAAGGCGAGCGTCCGCTTGCGAGCTACTGCGAGCATACGCGAGGTTCCGGAAATATGCATCGGCGCTCCAGGGCGCCAGCCGCGCCGGTCCGCTGACGCGGATCAGCGGAGCGTCACGCCAATGGCGTCCGTGAAGTTCGACGTCGGCGTGCCGCCGATCGAGTCGCGGTACCACGCCTGGAAGAACCAGGTCTGACCCGGGATGCCTACGACGCTTCCCGTCGGCTGGGGAAGCGCGTTCAGATCGATCGTGGTCGCCCCGGCCCCGAGGAGTCCGGTGAAGAAGACCGAGCCTGCGTAGCGTCCGATGGCGCCGCCGAGGCACAGCTCACCGACGCTGCCGGGCGGCTCGACCGGCGCGCTGGGCGAGAGGCTTGCGAGGGCGTAGCCCGACGCCGACAGAGGCAGCCCGTGGGCAACGATCGCGAGCTCGTTCTTCGCGACGTCCTCCTCGCCGACCGCGTAGAAGCGTCCGTCGAGGAAGGCGCCGTTCTGGGCGCCGCTGCAGATCGGGCGGAAGGGGAGCCTCCGCGGGAGCGCCGCGACCGACGACAGGCTGGCGCCCCCGGGAGCGTTCAGGTACGCCAGCGAGAAGATCTCACCGCTTCCGTTCTCCTCGGTGATGATGGAGACGGGGAGCGAGGTCCAGCCTGGATCAGGAGTCCCGTCTCCGTCGACGTCGATCATCGGATCCGGCCGTACGAAGTCTCCGAAACCCGTCTGCACCGCGCCGTCCTGCGTGAAGAGGGGAACCGCATCCTCGGTGATGCTCAGTGCACGCACGGGATCGGTCGACCCCGCGACGAAGCGCTCGTTCCGGACGACCCAGGTCTCCTGCGGCCTGCCGACGACGAAGAGAGGAAGGCTGGCGCTCCAGTCGCCGTTGTCGTTGACGTCCAGGTACCAGAACCCGGTGTTCATGACCCAGGCGTTCGGCGCGTTCAGCGCGGCCAGTGCCTGCGGGTCCAGGAATTGACTCGAGCGGATCGGCTGCCCGTAGAGCTCCACTGGCTCACCGTCGAGGAGCAGTCGGAACGAAGAGTCGAGCGTTCGCACCCGCGCGAGGACGTGGTTTCCACTCGGGCTGATCGCGACCGAGCCGATCGACGTGATGAGCGCAGACGTCCCGGGGATCGTCACGCCCGTCCTGATGCGCGGAGTCGTCGAGCCGTCCTCGATGACGACCCGCATCGAGCCGGGGTCACCGTTCGCGGGGTAGACGTCTCCGTAGTGGATCAGCGTTCCGGAGGTCGTCGGCCACGTGGAAGGCACCGCTCCCCAGCGGTAGCCCGGGATTGGAGAGAGGTCGGCTGGTTCGATCAGAAGGGAACCGTCGACGTAGATACCTCGTTGGCCTGCCGCGCCCGGTCCGTTCTGCACCATCTCCCAGACCACGCGCCCCTGCGCGACCTGGAAGCCCCAGAAGTTGACGTCGTTGAACGGAGCGAGCTGGTACTGGTAGAGGCGCTGGGGCGTCGACGTTCCGTCGTCGACGAAGTCCGCCCAGATCTCGCTCCGACCCCCGGGATCGACGGTCAGGACAACCGCGTAACCAGCCGCGCCGACGTTGGGCGAGAGTCGCTCGATCTCGCGGATCGTGTCGCCGGTCGGGAGCGTGTCCCCCTGGAGCATGCGCACCGAGAGGACGTCCTGGGGGGCGGGCGGGACAGGGGCCGCGATCGCGGTGATCGCCAAAGTGAGATGCAGCATGGGAAGGGACCTCGCGCGGTCTGGACCCGGGAAGCCGCGGGTGCGCAAGATCCCCCCAGACTACGCGAGGTCGCCGGAACGCATACGAGGAGCCCCCTGGGCGCCCGAGAGGGCTGCGTCGATAAGCGCCGATCGCGGGGATCGATGCGACACCCGAGCGACCCGGGAAGCGGTGTAGCCTCTGGTCGCGCGACGAACTAGTTCGAACGCTTCCCTACCCCTGCCCAACCCAAGACCGCAGATGCTCCTCTCGCTCCTTCTCGCAACGCCACTGCTCGCTCCCGCCCAGCAAGAGTCCATCGAGCGAACCGCGCGCTCCGCCGAGGGTGTCCTGCACGTCGAGGGGCAGCTCCTCGTCGCGTGGGAGCCCGGGACGCCGCTCTCTCGACGCCAGGCCTCGGTCGAGTCGCTCGGAGGAACGCTCGGTCGCCGCGTCGGCGGTCGCGTTCTTCATCTCGTCCACCTCTCGGGCGACGTGACGGCCGAGTCTCAGCAGGCGCGATTCGCCGAGCTCGAGGACGTTCGCTACGCCGAGCTCAATGGCATCGGTTCCGGCCTGGGATCGATCGGCGGGCCCAACGATCCGCAGTACGGAATGCAGTGGCACCTCGAGAACACGGCCATGAACAACGGGACGCCCGGCGCGGACATCGACGCGGTCACCGCGTGGGTTCGGACGACCGGCGACTCTTCGATCGTCCTCGCCGTTCTCGACAGCGGGATCGACGACGCCGACCCGGAGTTCAGCGGCCGGCTGCTGCCCGGCATCGACACGGTGAACGGAGACAGCATTCCCAATGCGGATCATCCGCACGGGATCAACGTCACCTCGCTCGCGGCAGCGAACACGAACAACGGCGTCGACGTCGCCGGCGTGGACCGTCAGTGCACGATCCTCCCGGTCAAGGTCCTGAACCAGTTCAACCTCGGTACGGTCGCGTGGCTCGTCGACGGCCTCGACTTCGTCACGCAGAACAACGTCGACGTCGTGAACATGTCGCTCGGGAACTACCCGGCGGCGCAGCCGCTGATCGACGCTCTGCAGGACGCGAGTGACTCGGGCTCCATCCTGATCGCTGCCGCGGGGAACGGGGGGCTCGGGAACGCGGACGTCTCGTGGCCGGGCGCGAGTCCGCTGACGATCTCGATCGGCGCGACCACCGACAGGGACTCGCGCGCGACGTTCTCGGCCACCGGATCGAGGCTCGACTTCGTCGCTCCGGGCGAAGACACGTGGACGCTCGGCCAGTTCGGCCCGAACTTCTTCTCCGGCACCTCGGCCGCGGCGCCGATCGTCGCTGGCGTCGTGACGCTCCTGCTCTCGGTCGACCCGACGCTGACCCAGGACGAGGTCTACGAGCTTCTGACGCTCGGCGCCGAGGACCAGGTCGGTTCGCCGGCATTCGATCTGCCCGGTCGCGACGATCGCTACGGGCACGGCCGCGTCAATGCGAGCCGGACGCTCGACGCTCTCGACAACCCGGTTCGCTACTGCAGCGCGGTCGCCAACTCGACGGGCGTGCCCGGCCAGATCGAGCTCGTCGGCAGCAGCGTCGTCGCGGACGACGACTTCCGTTTGGCCGGCACTTCGCTGCCGCCCTTCGCGACGTCGATGTTCATCATCGGCAGCGAGCGCGCGAGCATCGGACAGCCCGGCGGTAGCGCCGGGATCCTCTGCGTCGGCGGGAACTTCGGGCGGGTCACCGCTTCGCTCCAACCCGCGGACGCCTCGGGGTCGATCCAGCATCGGCTCGACCTCAGCGTGCTCCCGGTGATCGGCGGTCCGCCGGCGGTGGCGGGCGACCGCTGGCGATTCCAGATCTGGCACCGCGACGTGTTCGTCGGGGTCCCCGTGTCGAACTTCAGCGACGCGATCGACGTACCGTTCCTTTGATCGCGATCGGGCGGATCACCCGCCCGAGTCGAGGTCCCGCACCTCGAACTCGCGGATCGTCGCTTCGCCGCCAACGAGTCCGAAGCCGATCTGCGAGGGCTCGAGCTGCAGCTCTGCTTCGAGGACGAGGGCGCCGTCGACGTACATCTCGGCGCGCCCTCGCCGGACGCGCAGCACGATCTCGACCTCGGTGTCTCCCTTCAGTCGAACTCGGTCGGTGTGCGCGATGCCGCCTTCGGGCGTGTAGATGAACGCGCCCTGGCCGAGCAGGATCGCTTCGCAGCCGGCTCCGTAGCGGAGCTTGAGCCCCCAGCAGCTCGAGCCGGTCTTCGCGCGCATCCGCAGGACGCAGTCGCCGCGCTTCGGGCCCGAGACCTCGACGTGCGACCAGTCTCCGCCGCTCGGGTTGCTCCCGCGGGCGGCGTCCTTCTCGAGCTTCCACGTCCCGACCTCGTCGGTCGCGACGACGTCGGCGAGGACGGACGTCCGGTCCTTCGGATCGCCCAGGACGTCGGCGGGCATGTTCTTCTCGGGCGGGCCGAACTCGGTGAACTCGCCGCCGTCGCCTCGCCGCTGCATGAGGAGCGTCTCCAGCTCAGGGCGAACCGGGAACGCGTCGAGGTGCTCGTGCCAGCTCTTCTCGATCTTCGCCAGGGAACGACCCAGCGCCTTCTTGATCGGCTTGCCGTGGTAGTAGTCCATCACCTTGCGCGGCCCGTACGTCCGCAGCAGGTAGAGGAAGTAGCTGCCGCCGACGTCGTACCCGTTGAGCCCGGGGTTCTCGCGCAGGTACGCGTAGAAGTCGGGGTGGGACGTGAGCTCTTCGAGGGTCGGTAGGCTGCCCCGCTTGCGTTCGTATGCGGCAACGGAGTGCACCGGAATACCGTGCACGTATTCGAGGACCGCGTTGGCGAGGCCGTCGGCGAAGAACATGTTGCGCCGCTCGTCGCCCTTCGACTCCATCGCGGCGACCGCGATGTGAACGATCTCGTGCTTGCGCGTCTGGTCGTTGTCCCAGGGGATGTGGACCTCGCGCCCGGTCGCGAAACCGCCGGCGCCCTTGACGCCGGAGATCTCCTGCAGTTCCCCGACGTCGTCGTAGAGGTAGATCTCGAAGGGCTCGCTCTCGTCGACGCGCCCCTCGAGGGCGAGCTTCTCGACGATCTCCGCGTACTCCAGCTCGACCATGTGCGCCGTGCGATCGACGGCGGCGCCCGCGCGCGAGCCCGGGCGGTACCGGATGACGAAGTGCTCGGTCGACTCCTTGCCCGAGTGGACGTCGCTGGGAGGCATTCCGGCGACGGTCGGCGTGAGGGCGAGCAGGAGATGCGCGGCGAAGTCGAGGGGAAGGCTCATGGGGGCGATCGTATCCCGAGACGCCAGATCGCTCGGAGCGAGGAGGCCTTCAGTCTCCTGGCCTGGCTTCGAGCGACGCCACGGGCACGAAAAGTCGATGGCCGCGGGGCGCGCCCGCGAGGCTGACCACGAGAGGCAGGTCGCCACGGAACTGATGCAGATCGATCACGCGTGGGAGAGAGGCGTCGACCACTGGTTCCACGGGCGCTGCTCCCGACACCGGTCGGTCGAGCGGGATGACGATCTCGAAGCGCGTGACGCAGCCGCTCTCGAGCGCGTAGCGGTCCACGGGGATCCGCAGCTCGTCCGGCTGCTCGCGCGCGATCCACCCGCCGAAAGGCGAGCGGTACGCGACGCCTTCGCACAGGTCGATCGGGTCGTCGATGCGTCGGTAGCGGCGCGCGGCGGCAAGGGGCGCGTCGCCCGAGCCCGCGATCCAGGTCGGACCCGTTCGACCCACGCACGCAAACCCGTCGGTCGAGAGGGGCCAGACCACCCTGTCGTCGCCGGTGGCCGAGGCGTCGGGGACGACCGGCTCGGGGAGCTCGATGCGACGCAGGGGGCGGAGCCGGCCGTCGACCTCGAGGATCGAGCCTCCGGCTCGTTGGGCGTCGTGCT
>JBCCSK010000051.1:0-22637 GCA_039200205.1 Planctomycetota bacterium | reverse complement strand
GGGACCGTAGCGACCCTTCCGGAGCTTGATGTCGCCCCCGTCGAGCGCCTCGACCTTCTCGAAGGTCTTGATCGGCTCCGCTGCAGCGCGGCGGCCGCGCTGCTTCTCCTGGGCCAGCAGCTCCAGCGCGCGCTCGCGGGTGACCGTCAGGAGGTGGTCGTCCGCTGTAAGGCTGCGCGTGTCGCTCCCGCGCTTGATGTACGGACCGTAGCGGCCGTTGAAGGCGAGGATGTCCTCGCCGTTCTCGTCCTGACCGAGGTTGCGCGGAAGCGAGGCGAGGGCCACCGCCACCTCAAGGTCGACGTCCTCGGGGCTCATCCCACGCAGCAGGGAGACCATCTTCGGCTTCTCCTTCCCCTCGCCCGCGTCGCCGAGCTGGATGTAGGGTCCGTAGCGCCCCGTCTTGAGGTAGATCGGCAGGTCGCTCTCGGGGTGGTGGCCGATCGGCTCGTCGCTCTTCGCCTTGGCGGCGAGCAGCTTCTCAGCGAACTCGACGGTCACCTCGTCGGGCGCCGTCTCGTCGGGAATGGGCGCGGTCGTCTCGCCCTTCTGCAGGAACGGACCGTAGCGGCCGACGCGCACGATGATCTCGTCGCCGCTCTCCGACTTCCCGATCGGGATCGTGCACACCGTGCGCGCGTCGATGTCCTCGACCTTCTTGTCGAGCAGCGGCCGCAGACCGGGCGAGTTGTCGAAGCCCCGCTCGTAGAACTTCTGGAGGTACGGGAGCATCTCGTCCTCGCCGCGCGAGATCGCGTCGAGGCTCGACTCCATCGACGCGGTGAAGCCCGGATCGATCAGGTGCCCCATGTGCTGCTCCATCAGCGACACGACGGCGAACGCGGTGAACGTCGGGACGAGCGCAGAGCCCTTCTTGAACGTGTAGTCGCGCCGCAGGATCGTATCGATGATCGACGCGTACGTGCTCGGGCGCCCGATGCCCTCCTCCTCGAGCATCTTCACGAGGGTCGCCTCGGTCAGACGCGCGGGCGGCGTCGTCCGGTGTTCCTCGGCGGAGATCTCCTTGCCGCGGACCGAGTCTCCCTTCGCAACGGGCGGGAGGATCGTCTCGCGATCGGCGAGAGCCGCGTCGGGATCGTCGGCGCCCTCGACGTACGCGCGAAGGAAGCCGGGGAAGTCGATCACGTTGCCGTTGGCCTGGAACACGGCCTGCACGGATCCGTCGGCCTCGCCGACCTTCAGCACCATCCGGCGGCCCTTCGCGTCCTTCATCTGGCAGGCGAGCGTCCGCTTCCAGATCAGGTCGTAGACCTTGGCTTCGTCCTCGCCGAGCACCTTTCGGATCTCCGAGACCGGGGCGATCTTCTCGCCCGCCGGACGGATCGCCTCGTGAGCCTCCTGCGCGTTCTGGACCTTGCCCCTGTAGGCCCGCGGCGAATCGGGGAGGTACTCGGCGCCATACTGTTCGGTGACGGCCTTGCGCGTCAGGTCGACCGCCTGCGACGACAGCGTGACCGAGTCCGTCCGCATGTACGTGATGAAGCCGTTCTCGTAGAGGCGCTGGGCGGCGCGCATCGTCCGCTTCGCGTCGAAGCGGATCTTGCGGTTGCCCTCCTGCTGGAGCGTCGACGTCGTGAACGGAGGAGCCGGCGTCCGGGTGAACGGCTTCTCCTCGGCGGAGAGGATCGTGAACTCGCCCGATTCGAGCTTGGCGCGCAGGTCCTTCGCCGCGTCGGCGGTGAGGAGCTGGACGTCGTCACGCTTCAGCTTGCCCGTGTCGGGATCGAAGTCCTTGCCGCTCGCGACGCGCTTTCCGCCGAGCGAGGCGAGGCGCGCGTCGAAGTCCTTGCCGACGCCGTCGCCGCTCGTCGGCGTGAACGTCGCGAGGAGGTCCCAGTACTCCGCCTCGACGAACCGCATGCGCGCACGCTCGCGGTCGACGATGATCTTCGTCGCGACGCTCTGCACGCGCCCAGCCGAGAGCCGCGGCTTGATCTTGCGCCAGAGGATCGGAGAGACCTCGTACCCGTAGAGGCGGTCGAGGATCCTCCGGCTCTCCTGTGCCTCGACGAGGTCCTCGTCGATCTTGCGCGTGTCGTCGAGCGCCTCGAGAACCGCGGACTTCGTGATCTCGTGGAAGACCATCCGCTCGTACGGAACCTTCAGGTCCAGCACCTCGACGAGGTGCCACGAAATCGCCTCGCCCTCGCGGTCTTCATCGGTCGCGAGCAGGACGCGGTCGACGTCCTTCAGCTTGGCCCGCAGCTCCGAGATCTTCTTCTTCTTCGCCGGCTGAACGATGTAGAGCGGCTGGAAGTCGTTCTCGACGTCGACTCCGAGGCGCGACCAGGGCTCTTTCTTGTACTTGGCCGGAATCTCCGCGGCGTTGGCGGGGAGGTCCCGGATGTGCCCGACGCTCGACTCGACGACGTAGTCCGTACCCAGGAACTTCTTGAGGGTCTTCGCCTTGGTGGGGGACTCGACGATGACGAGGGTCTTGGGCATGGAGCGGGTCAGGGCTTTCCCCGAAGGGTGAGGCCCGTGCGGTGATGCATGGTGCGGAAGGTGCGGCGGTGCGTCGGGCGCGTGGCCCGAGCCGCGGTGTCCTCCGGGCCGATGGAGCGTCGCCGCCGACGGTGCCGGCGGGTCAGGGGGCGGGAGTCTATCGCTCCCCTCCCCGTCGGGGGGACGCCAGCCTCGGCGGACGGAAACCGGGTGGATTTCTAGCAGGTCGGGTCCATACTCGCAGCCGGCCGTTCGATCGGCCCCGGTTAAGACCCCTCGAGGGCACTGGGGGCCTGCGTTCTGGATGCCCCGGGATCGCGCCTCCTCCCCTGCCGTCCCGGCGAAGCTCAGAACGATGTATCAGGACACGAACCGCAGCGCGATTCCCGCGACCAACACCGGCGACACCTCGACGCGCTCGACCACCGTCGAGCACGGCGCCGTCGACCCCCGCCGCCTGTCAGAGAGCGAGGCCCGGCCGTCCAAGGCGACGTCTGCGCCCCTCGAAGACGTCCAGAGTCGCGGCGACGTGCGGGGAATCCGTCTCGATCACGCGGGCGTGGCAGGCGTGCGCTACCCCGCGACCGCAGAGGATCCCGCCGGCGTCAGGCGGCCCACGGTCGTCGATCTCGAGATGTCCGTCGCCGTCGAGCCCGACTCGAAGGGCACGCACATGAGCCGGTTCCTGGAGGTGATGCAGGCCGACGAGCGGCACATCGACCCGACGGGCGTCGTCCGGATCCTGCGCGCCATGCAGGATCGTCTGGAGGCGAAGGAGGCTCACATCTCCCTCGACTTCCCGCTGTTCTTCGAGCGCGAAGCGCCTGCTTCCGGCGCGAAGGGCATGGTCGACGTCGACTGCGGCTACGTCGGGAAGACCGACGGCCCGGACATCGATCTCGTCCAGAGGGTCGCCGTGACGGTCACGAGCCTCTGCCCGTGCAGCAAGGAGATCAGCGACTACGGCGCGCACAACCAGCGCGGCGAAGTGACCATCGAGGTCCGCACGCGCAAGGACGACGACGGCACTCCGGTGACCGTGCCGATGGGCGCCCTCATCGACGCCGCCGAAGAAAGCGCCTCGTGCCGCGTCTATCCGATCCTGAAGCGCCCCGACGAGCGCTGGATCACGATGGAGGCCTACGAGAATCCGGTCTTCGTCGAAGACATGGTCCGGGGTGCCGCCGAGCGACTGATCGCCGACGAGCGGATCGCCTCGTTCCGGGTTCGGGCCCGGAATTTCGAGAGCATCCACGGTCACGACGCGTTCGCCGAGACCTCCTGGACGCGCTGATCTCGACTATCGGGCTCCGGTTCCGCCGGCGTCCGGTCAACCTCGGGGCGCGGACGATCGATAGAGACGACGGGCCGAGCCCGGCCCGTCCTCGACGATGAACCCGCCCCTCCACCGCCCTCGCCGCGTCCGCCGGACCGCGGCGGTCCGCGACCTGGTTCGCGAGACCGAGCTGACCGCCGCCGACCTCGTCTACCCCGTGTTCCTGCACGCGGACGGCGTCGACACGCCGATCGCCGCGATGCCGGGTCAGACCCGCTGGTCGCCCGACGGACTCCTGCGCACGGCCGAGGCTGCGCTCCAGCGAGGAATCCGGGCGATCGTGCTGTTCCCGAAGATCGCCGACGAGCTGAAGGACTCGAAGGGCACGGAGGTCGGCAACGACGACGGCCTCGTGCCGCGCTCCCTGCGCGCGCTCCGCGAGCGCTTCCCCGAGCTGACGCTGATCACGGACGTCGCGCTCGATCCGTACAGCAGCGACGGCCACGACGGCATCGTCGATCCCGAGTCGGGAGAGATCCTCAATGACGAGACCGTCGAGGTCCTCTGCCGCCAGGCGCTCGTCCAGGCCCGGGCCGGCGCCGACATCGTCGCGCCGAGCGACATGATGGACGGTCGCGTCGGCGCGATCCGCGCCGCGCTCGACGCCGACGGTCACCAGCACGTCGCGATCCTCGCCTACACCGCGAAGTACGCGTCTGCCTACTACGGTCCCTTCCGCGGAGCGCTCGACTCGGCGCCGAAGGAAGGCGACAAGAAGACGTACCAGATGGACCCCGCGAACGCGCGCGAGGCCCTGCGCGAGCTGGCCCTCGACGAGGCGGAGGGCGCGGACATGGTGATGGTCAAGCCGGCCGGTCCGTACCTCGACATCGTGCGCGCGGTGCGCGAGGCGACGACGCTCCCCGTCGCCGCGTACCAGGTGTCGGGCGAGTACCTGATGGTCCAGGCGGCCGCCGATTCGGGCTGGCTCGACCGGGACGCGGTGGCGCTGGAGAGCCTCGTCGGGATCAAGCGCGCGGGCGCTGACATGATCCTGACGTACTTCGCGCTCGACGTCGCCGAGAGGATTCGGCGATAGCGCGAAGGTGCCGCGGGGTGCCGCGTAGGGTGGATCGACCTCTGCCCTTCCCCACCCGATGCTGCACCCCCTCGCCGCGATCGCCCTCTGCGCCCTTCCCCTCCAGCAAGCCACAAACGTCGAGGAGGACGTCACCGAGCTCGTCGACTCGACGTCGCTCGAGATCCAGCGCGCGGACGGCGGCACCGTGACCGTCGACCGCGGTCTCCTGCGCGTGCCCAACGTGCGGGGGCGCGGCGGACTCCCCGACGTCCACGTCGAATTCCACCTCTTCCCGTGCGAGGACGAGGACTCGGATGCGCCGCCGATCTTCTTCCTGCGCGGCGGTCCGGGCTTTCGCGGCCTCGGCCAGGAGCTCCGGGAGAGCCGGTTCTACGAGAGCAACGTCCAGCGCTTCGCGCGCGTCTCGGACGTCGTCGTCGTCGGCCAGCGAGGGATCGGCACGTCGACGCCGGACACGCTTTGCGGTCGCTTCGCCGCCGAGGCGCTCCACGAGCGTGTGACGGACGAGCAGTTCATCGCCGCCGTCGCGGAGGCGAGTCGGACCTGCCGGGACAGGTGGCGTGAAGAGGGGTACGACCTGTGCGGCTTCAACGTGCTCGAGGCCGCGGCCGATGTCATCGACGTCGCCGACATCCTGGGCTACGAGAAGATCACGCTCGTCGGAAGCAGCTTCGGCTCGCACTGGGGCATGGCGATCATGCGGTTCCACCCCGACCGCGTCGCGCGAGCGCTCTTGAGCGGCCTCGAGGGCCCCGACCACACCTACGACATGCCGTCGTACGTGCTCCGCTCCCTCGAGCGGATCGCAGCGGCGGCCGAGGCCGATGAGCGAATTGCGCCGCACGTTCCCGAGGGCGGGCTGCTCGCCGCGTTCGAGCGGACGGCTGCGCGACTCGACGAGGAGCCCGAGGTGGTCGAGCTCGGCACGTTCCGCGTCCTCGTCGACGGACGTCGACTGCGGCTCGCGGCGCTCGGCATCAGCGGCCGGACGAGCTCGCGCCGCGGCATGCGGACCTGGCCGGCCGACATGATCCGGATCGTGAACGGCGATCTCGAAGCCGTCGCACGCATGGCGCAGATGCGGAACATGGGCAGCGCGCTCCCGACCGCGAGCTTCTTCTGTCTCGACTGCGGCTCCGGCATCAGCGAGGCGCGCTTCGAAGAGCTCCGAGCCGACCCGGCCGCGTCGATCCTCGGCGCGGGAGAGATGATGTACCGCGCCGCGTGCCCGGTCTGGGAGTGCGACCTCGGCGAGGCCTTCCGCGCGGACTTCGAGACGGACATCCCAACTGTCCTCGTTCACGGAACCTGGGACACGTCGACGCCGTTCGACAACGCCCTCCAGGTCGCGCCGTTCTTCACGAACAGCCGCTTCGTCGTGGTCGAGGGCGGCTCGCACGGCGCGGCGGGCGAGGCGAACCTGATGTCCGCCGAGTTCCGCGAGTCCGTCGACGCGTTCCTCCGCACGGGCGCGATGGACGAGATCCCGGACGAGGTCGTGCTGTCTCCGCCCCACTGGGTCGAGCCGGAGACGGACGAAGGACGCTGATCAGGGCCGGAGCAGCCCGGCTTCGCGGAGGAGACGCGCGGTGGCGAGCAGCGGGAGACCGATGATCCCCGTGAAGTCGTCGCTGCGGATCCGCTCGAACAGGCGAATGCCGGCGTCTTCGATGCGATACCCGCCGGCGCAGTCGAGCGGCGCGAACTCCTCGACGTAGGCCGCGGCCTCGGCGCGATCGAAGTCGCGCATCGTCAGGATCTGGCGATCGGTCGTCTCGAAGCGCTCGCCGCTCGCCTCCGAGGCCAGGACGATCCCATTGACGAGCGCGTGCGTCCGCCCCGCGAGGCCGAGCAGCTGCTCGACGCCCCGGTCGGGCGTGCCCGGCTTCGACAGCAGCCGGCGCGTCCCGGTCGGCTCCTCGAGCACGCCGATCTGATCCGCGCACAGGATCCAGCGCTCGCCGCCCTCTCGAACGACCGAGTCGGCCTTCGCGTTCGCGAGCATCAGCGCGAACTCCTCGTCCGAGCTCGTCTCGAATCGAGCGTCGAAGCTCCGCTCGTCGACGTCGGGAGCCTCCTGCTCGAACGGAACGCCGAGGCGGCGCAGCAGCTCGGCTCGATAGCGAGACGTCGAACCGAGAACGAGGGTCGGAGAGGGCGTCACGGGGGCAGAGGATACAGGGTCCGGCCGCTCCGCCTCCGCGCCGGGGGCGGGGTAGGTTTCCAACTGAGCATGGGATGTCGTTCCAAGACCGCAGGAACGCTCGCCCTCGCGTCCGCGACCCTCGCCGTCTTCGGCACGGTCGCAGTCGCATCTCGCCTGGGGGGGGTGGGTGACCGGACCGTACGCGCAGTCGTCCGTTCGCACGGCTTCGTGTCGTCGTCCGACGTCGAAGAACCCCGGCTCGCCCAGCCGTCTCACTCGCGGGCCGCGGCCGGAGCGACCCAGAGAGAGACGCCACCTCGAGCGGACGAAGCGCCCGTCGCGCTGCGCGCGACGATCGCGCTCGTCGACGCGCGGTCCGGCCTTCCGATCACCCGGGGCTGGCTGCAGCGGAGCGAGTTCGGCGCCCTCGACCGGAGGGGACGCAGGCACGAGATCGATGACCCGCGGGGACGCGTCGACCTCGTCGTCGAAGAGGCCAGCGCCACGGTGCTCGTCTCGGCGGCCCGCTACTTGCGCCAAGAGGTACGGATCGATCGGAGCGGACCGCACGAGGTGCGACTGGAGAGGGCGACGAGCGTGCTCGGGGCCGTGCTCGATGGACAGAGCGCACCCGTTCACGGTGCGAGCGTCCGGCTCGAGTTCCTCGGCGCGGGACTCGTGGCGTCGCCCGACGACGTCGTGCCGATCGAGATCGACGCCCCCACCCTGGATCGCACCGGCGTGGACGGCCGCTTCGCATTCACCGACCTCCCGCCGGGGACCTACCGCACCGTCGCGACGATCGACGGCGCCGAGCACGTCGCTCACCCGTTCGGGGTGCAGACCGGCGAGTGGGTCGAGTCGGACCACTGGCTCGACGAGGCGACGCGCGTCGCGGTTCGACTCGATGGTCCCGACGGCGCTCCGGCGGCTCGCGCGCGGATCATCGTCGAGGCGACGGACGACAGCAACCTCACGCTGACGCGCTACACGGACGACGACGGCCGCGCCGTGATCGGGCCGCTCGCACCCGGCACCTACGACGTCACCGCGCTGAGCGACGACGGCGTCCTGACACCGCGCTCGCTGACCGTCCAAGACGACGGACGAGCGATCGTCGACCTCGAACTGAAGCTCGCGCGGGGCACGAAGCTCCGCGACTGAACCCCGTTGAGCGCTCGCCAGGGGACCGTTTTCATGCGTTGCAACTCGATTTCGAATCTCACCTTCTTTGCTCTGGGCGCCGCGGCGCTCACGACCTCCTGCTCGAGCGGAGGCTCGGACGGACCGCCGCCTCCGCAGGGGCCGACGTCGTCTCTCTCGCGCATCGACACGTCGACGGACGAGGACGGCATCGTGCCGCTGCCGCCATCCGTCGATGAGCGGATCGCCGCCGTGTTCGATCGCTACGCGGAGCTGACCGCCCCGAACGGCAGTCGGATCCACTTTCTCGCTCAAGCCGGCGTCTCCGACGCGCACCTGTTCCGCGTCCGGGCCATCGTTCGTGAGCACCTCGAAGACGTCTCGGGGAGCGCGCTCGGCGCGAGCAAGGCGGGCGTCTTCGACGCGATGGCGAACGTCAACGCCACCCTCGCCCTCTACGCCGACGAGCAGTCGTTCGACCAGGGAGAGGTAACCGTCGCCCGCTTCGTCGCCTACTTCGGCGACATCCTGCAGACGATGGATGCATCGGCGATCGTCCAGGAGGGATCGCCCGAGTACATCGCGCCCGACCCCGCGATCGACGGAACGCTCGAGACGACGGTCAGGTTCGTTCTTCGGTTCGGGGTCGGCGCGGCCCGCCCCGAGCTCGACGCCCAGCTCGCGACGGCGACGCTCAACGCGCTGACGAACGACCGCTTCCGCCCGACCGAGTCGACGGAGGAAGAGGACGTGGACTCCGCCTACCTGGGCCTCGCGCTGTCCGTCTACTACGGCCAGTGGGCGCACGACCCGGCCGGCGACGGCACCGCCGGACCGAACGGCGAGTACTCGTTCCACGACCGCGCCTCGATGCAGGCGGGCGACCCGGAGATCGTGAGCGTGATCGAGAGCTTCTTCTCGTCGATCCAGCGCTTCCCGGCCTACCTCGACGAGTCGTTCGACGGCACGTTCGAGATGGCGTTCGACCCGCTGCTGCCCTACACCCACCGCTCGCGCTACCTCGAGCGCGTCGGCCTGCGCGGCACGGCCACAGCCAGGATCAACGGCAACGAGCACGACAACACGTTCCTCGGGAACGGCGTCGTGAACCACTTCGAAGGCCGCGGTGGTGACGACACGATAGAGGCCGCAGCCGGCCTCGACATCGCGTACTACTCGGGCAACGTCGCCGACTACACGATCAGCGCCGTCGACGACACGGTGATGCGCGTGACCGACTCGGTGCCGGACCGCGACGGTGTCGACGACCTGCGCCAGGTCGTGCGACTCGTCTTCGCGGACGGGACGATCGACCTATAAGCCAATACGGTGTCGCACACCGGCGAGCTCCCGAAGTGAGCACCGGTACCGCACACCGCTCGCGCGTCGACGTACGGCCCGGAGTGCGACACCGTACCTGCGTCGCCTTCTCGAAGGGCAGAGAGCACGTGCTACCCTCACGGGATGACGACATCGCTCCATCCCGAGGTGTGGGCGTGGTTGCGCGCCGAGCACGGTGCTCCGGCCGGTCCGGATCTGATCACCGATCGCCCGGCGCTGAGCGCACTCAGCGAAGAACTGCAGGCTCTGGCCGTCGAGGATTGGCCCGCAGACGGGTTCACTCCGGCCTACCTCGTTGACTGGATGCGCCCGCCGCGAGAGTGGCTTCGGGGCGAGCACGACGTGGACGGGTTGGGAGAGTACCTGCTCGGACTCGGCTGGATCCTCGTCGGTGAGACCGGAGGCTGCGGTGACTTCCTCCTCGTCCGGAATCACGGCCGGCCGATGGTGGCGTTCGGCCACATGCCGCTGCTCGTCGGAGAGGGCCAGCTCGCGACCGGTACCCCTCCGCACGACAAGGCCATCGTGGAGAGCCCGATCGACATCTACAACTGCCTCGAACGGCTGATGGCACTATCGGTCGGCCTGGACGAGGCGTTCGAGGAAGAGGACGGGGAGCGCTATCCGTCCTATTCGTTCCTCCCCTTCGCCGCCCACGCTTGGGGCATGCGGGACGAGAAGAGCGGAATCGCAGTGCTACCGCACTTCACGTGGGCCGAGGTCTCCCGTTCGTCCATCCCTGAGCGATATCGCCTGTCGTAGATGGGCGATACGGAGGGCGATACGGTGTCGCACACCGTTGAGCGCTCGAAGTGAGCGCCGGTACCGCACACCGCTCATGCGTCGAAGTGCGGACCGGTGTGCGACACCGTATCGCTCCGTATCGCTACGGCAGGATCTCGATGTCGACGGCCTCGCTTCGTTGCCAGCCGCCGCCGGGTCGTTCGACGAACGAGCGGAGCGTCCACGTGCCGGGGCCGAGGCGCTCTGGCCACGTCCAGTCCGCCGCCCAGCAGGCGTCGGCGTCGGTCGTTCCGCGGAGGAGGATGAACGAGCCCGGCGAGACGGCCTGACCGTCCCGGGCGACGACGGCGAGGACGGTCGGCTGGCCGGCGCGGCCGCCGAGGTGACCGACGGTCAGCGGGTCGCCGAGGAAGCTCGTTTCGGGGAGGACCCGCAGCAGCGGCTCACTGCGTCCGTACCAGCACGCGACGCGCCCGCGCTCTTCGGCCTCGGACTGGAAGTACCACTTCTGCGTGCCGGAGAGCAGGTCGCTGCGCCCGTCGCCGTTGACGTCGCCGTCGCCCGCGATCAGTCGCGCGTGGGCCAGCGTCACGTTCGGCTGGCCGCCGGAGGTGCGCCAGCCCGCGGCGGGGTCGACGCCGCCCGGACCGCCGCGGAAGAGGTCGATCCGCCCGTCCCGCGGCGCGCGCGCGCTCGCGATCGGCGACGCGACCGCAACGTCGCCGAAGCCGTCGCCGTCGAAGTCCTCGAGCAGCGCGATGTGACGGCCGAAGTGGGGGCGATCGGTGCGCGCGAGCAGCTCCGGCGTCGGGCCGAAGCCGTTCGCGTGTCCGGACCAGAGGTCGACGCCGACGGGCAGACTCTTCGCCGAACGGCGCGTCGCAAGATCCGGGACGCCATCGCCGTCGACGTCGACCCCGGCGGCGAAAGCGAATCCGAGCTGCCCCGCGACCTCGTTCCCGACGGCGGACCACGCGGCGTTCGAGGGGTTGCCGGGCACGCCGCCGTTGAGCCCATCGATCGAGCCCTTCCACATGTACAGCGCCCCGGTGTACCCGTCGTCGCCGACGGTCAGGAAGGGCGCGGCGGCGATCAGCTCGTCGCAGCCGTCGCCGTCGAGGTCACCGGCTCCGGAGAGACGCATCCCGAGGAAGCTCGACGTATCGGTGTGCGTCGCCGTCCAGTTGGCGTTCGACTCGGTCCCCGCGACGCCGCCGTTGAGGCCGTCCTCGGACCCGTACCAGACGTGGACGCGACCGGCGATGTCGAACGGGTCGCGGAAGATCGGAGGCAGCTGACGCGTGCCGTACGCGCCGATGGCGACATCGTCGAAGCCGTCACCGTTCAGGTCGCCGACGATGCGCCCCTCGCGAGCGAAGTGGAGGGGGATCTGCGTGACGGGCTCGGCGCTCCACGCGAAGTCGGCACCGAGCCCGCTCGGTCCGCCGTGGAAAACGTACGCGGCGCCGGGGACGTAGCGGTACCCGGGGAAGTACCACGTGCCCTTGACGAGGACGAGCGCGTCGTCGAAGCCGTCGTTGTTCACGTCGCCGCTGCTGACGGGCACGACGCCGCGCACCGACGCGACGTGCGGAACCCTGCCGGTCCAGCTCGGCGCGTTCGCCAGTCCGCTCGGCGATCCGCGGAAGAGCCGCATCTGCACGTCGCCGGGCTGCGTGTGATCGCTGCCGACGAGGACGTCGTCGTAGCCGTCGCCGTCGAAATCGCCGTACACCGCCTCGCCGCCGAGCTGCTCGCCGAGCTCTCCGTCGAGGACCCAGTCCGGGTCCGCGCTCGGGCATGGGTCGACGCGGAATCCCTCCGCCGTGAACGCGATCGCTCGTCCGGCCTGCTGGACGCCGGAGACCCGGTCGCGCCCGATGCCGATCGCGAGCGTGTCCGTCCCGTCGTCCTCGGGGTCACCGATCGCCTCAACGACGATCGAAGAACCCGTGCCGGGGGTCTCGAACGTCTGCTCCCACGCGGGACCGAGGCCCAGCGGGTGCCCCAGCGCAGCCGACTGGCCGCGGATCACACGCACGCGTCCGGCCGCAGTGAGTCCCGGCCCGGGCGTGAACGTCGACGAGACGATCGCGAGGTCCGGCCGCGCGTCGCCGTCGAAGTCGGCGGCGACGAGCGAGTGTCCGGCACCCTCGTAGGTCGGCGAGCTCAAGAGGCGCCAGCCGGTCGGCGAGAACCCGCTCGGTCCGCCGCGCAGCAGCTCGATCGGCTCCAGGCCGAAGAAGTTCCTCCCCGGGTAGGCGACGACGAGGTCGACGAATCCGTCGCCGTCGAAGTCCGCGGCCGCGAGGTCCTCGCTCATCGGACCGGACAGCGGGCCGCCGCCGACCGAGTCGAACGCGCCGCCGAGCGACGTCGCGGGCCCGCCGGGACCACCGAGCATGACGTAGTGGCGGATGTTCGGCGACGGGTCGGAGGGCGCGCTCCTCGCCGTGACTGCGAAGTCCGGGTGCGTGTCCCCGTCGACGTCGCCCATCGCGTGGAGCGCGGTCCCGAGGTAGCCGTGGAACCCGTTGCTCTCGATGAGCCAGGTCGCGTCCGCAGGAGTGGCGGTCGCGCCGCTCCGGGGAAGCCCCTGGGGCCCTCCGGGGAACAGCATCACCGCACCCTCGTAGGTGTGCTGCTGGTCCGGCGACATGTAGTAGAGGCAGCCGACGAGCAGGTCGTCGAATCCGTCCGCGTCGACGTCGCCGGGTCCGAGGAGCGAGTGTCCGAAGCCGGCGGCCAGCGGTAGAACTCCGCGGCCGATCCAATCGGCATCGGAGAGCAGGGCGTCCTGCCCGCCGTTGGGACCGTTCGGCCCGCCGTAGAAGACGAACACGGCGCCGGTCGGCGGCGAGAGCTGCCCAAAGGTCGACGACACGGCGATGTCGTCGAAGCCGTCGCGGTTGAGGTCGCCCGCGCCGACGACGTCGCGGTCGGCGGCCTCCTGGAAGCTCGTGCCGCGGACGCGCCAGACCGGCGTCTCGGAGAAGCCCTGCCGCGTCCCGAGGAACAGCTCGACCATGCCGCGCCCGTGGAGGCCGGAGACGAGCGGTGCGCCCGGACTCATGACGATGACGTCATCGATGTCGTCTCCGTTGACGTCGCCGGCAGGACGAACGCGCGTCCCCGCCTCGTGGAACGCGGCGTCGCCGAAGACCTCCCAGGCTGGAGTCTCGGGCAGGAAGCTCGCCTGGGGCGGGGCGGCGAGCGCGAGCGCAACGGCGGAAATCTGGAGCATGCCGCTCTGCAAGGCGGCTCTCGAATCCGCGCAACGGCCCGGGCGCGGGTTTCTTGCGCAAGCGCTTCGGAACCTCCGGCCACAGCACACGCTTGGACGCCGCGTCGAGCGAGACCATGATGGCGCCATGCGCTTCACCCTCTCGGGACGCCGCGCGCTCGTGACCGGGGCGTCCTCGGGGATCGGCCGCGCGATCGCGCGCGAGCTGGCCGCGCGGGGGACGGACCTCGTCGTGACCGCTCGTCGCCGGGAGCGGCTCGAGGCACTCTGCAACGAGCTCGGCGGGCGCGTCTCCGTCGACCCGATCGTCGTCGACCTCGCCCGAGAGGACGGCGCGCGGTCGCTCGTCGACGAGGTCGAGGCCCTCGGAGCGCCCGTGGACGTGCTCGTCAACTGCGCGGGCTTCGGGCTGAAGGGGCCCGCCCTCGACCAGACCTGGGAGCGCGAGCGCTCGATGCTCGTCCTCAACGTCCTCGCCGTCGCCGAGCTGACGAAGCACTTCGGTCGCGCGATGGCGGAGCGCGGCGACGGCCGGATCCTGCAGGTCGCGTCGACCGTCGCCTTCCAGCCGTGTCCAGGCTACGCCGCCTACGCCGCGAGCAAGACGTTCGTCCTCCACCACGGCGAAGCGCTGGCCGAGGAGCTGCGGGAGGCGGGCGTCGGCGTGTCGGTCCTGTGCCCCGGCAGCACCGACACCGAGTTCTTCGACGCCGCGGGCATCGAGCGCAATCGCGTCCGGCGCGCGACGAGCTTGACGCCGGACCGGGTCGCACGCGCCGGCGTCGACGCGATCGTCCGCAATCGTCGCCTCGTCGTTCCCGGCGTCGGGAATCGACTCGGCGCATCCGCCGTACGCTTCCTCCCGCGCCGCTTCCAGGTGGCCGCCGCGCGACGCCTCCTCCGATGACGATCCGCCGCATGACGTCGAGAACCATCCTCCTCTCCCTCGTCTGGACGTGCGCATCCTGCGCGTCCTGGTTCCACCGCCCAGCCGAGCCCGACTACGGGCGGCCACTGCCGATTGGCGCCGACGCGCTGCTCGAGGTTGGCCCGGGCGAGCACGTCCCCGACGTCCGCGCCACGTGGTACGAGCGCGAGGAGATCCGCCCCGCGCTCGAGCGGTCGCTCGACTGGACGCGCACGCAGCACGCGGCGCAGTTCTTCCCGGCGGCGGGGATCTCGCACGAACGCGCGCTGCGCAGCCTCGAGCGGTTCATCGAGCTCCTCGACACGACGCGCTCGGCCGAGGCGTTCGCGCAGGCGTTCGCCGCCGAGTTCACCGTGTTCAAGAGCGCGGGCTGGGACGGCGCCGGGGGCGGCGTGCTCTTCACCGGCTACTGCACGCCGCTGCTGCGCGGGAGCATGGTCGAGTCTCCGCAGTACAGCCACGCCCTCCACTCGCTGCCCGCCGACCTCGTCAAGGCCGACGACGGGACGATCCTCGGGCAGACGACCGAGGCGGGGCTTCGGCCCTACCCCGCGCGCGCGGAGATCCTCGCGGACGCGAGCTACGAGGACCTGGAGATCATCTGGCTCGCCGACCCGATCGACGCGTACATCGCACACGTCAACGGCTCCGCATTCGTCGAGCTCGAGGACGGCGAGGTCCTCCGGTTCGGGTACGCGGGCAAGAACGGACGGGACTACACCTCGCTCGGCGGCGAGCTCATCGAGGCCGGGCGCGTCTCCGCCGACGAGATGAGCCTCGCCGCCATCAGGCGCTGGGCGGAGTCGAACCCCGCCGAGGTCGAGGGCTTCCTCGCGCGCAACGAGAGCTACGTGTTCTTCACGCCGATCGAGGGGAACCCGCGCGGCAGCCTCAATCTCGAAGTCACCCCTGAGCGCACCCTCGCGACGGACAAGACCCTGTTCCCGCGCGGCGCGATCTGCTTCGTCGAGACTGACCTGCCGACGCCGTCGGGGCCGACGCGTCCTTTTGCGCAGCTGATGTTCGACCAGGACACCGGCGGCGCGATCCGGACGGCGGGCCGCGCCGACATCTACGTCGGCGTCGGACCGCGGGCCGAGCGACTGTCGGGCGCGACGAAATCCCCGGGTCAGCTCTACTACTTCTTCCTCCGCCAATGAACGAGAACGAGTCCAGCGCTGAGGTCGTCGCCGTCTGCATCGGCGACGGCGGGATTCCGAAGCACCCGATCGAGACCGTCCGCGTCGGGCCGCTCGGGCTGGAGGGCGACGGGCACAACTATCGCGGCCACGGGGGCGAGAACCGCGCGGTCTGCCTCCTGTCCGTCGAGGCCTACGAGAGCCTCCGAGAGGACGACGTCGACTGCGAGGCGCCCGGGACCTTTGGCGAGAACGTCCTGACGCGGGGCCTCGACGACTCGGCGCTCGGCCCGGGCGATCGACTCCGCCTCGGCGACGAGGTCGTCGTCGAGATCCACGACGTGCGAGCGCCGTGCAAGACCCTCGCGACCGTCGACGCGCGCTTCCCGGACCTGATGATCGGTCGCAGCGGCTGGGTGTGCCGCGTGATCGAGCCCGGGACGCTGCGCGCGGGCGCGACGATCGAGCGCGTGTCGTAGCGGCCGTGGCCGACGCGCCGACGATCCGGCAGACTGTGCGCGCTCTGCTTCTCCCAACCCCGGCCCCGCCTCGTCCATGTCCGAGTTCGAAGTCGTCAAGTACACGGTCGAGCCCGTCGAGGGCGACGACCAGGTCGCGATCACGATCCACGCCTCCGACGGCAACAAGTGGGAGTACGGCGTCCCGTTCAGCCGCGACACCGGGCGCTACACGTTCGAAGAGCTCGACGTTCTCGCGGTCGACTTCGGCGACGAGTTCGCGGAGGAGCTCGAAGAGAAGCTCGACTCCGTGATGAAGGAGATCCTCGGAGACGGCTGAGGGCGAGGGCTACGCGCCCTCGAGCGCAGACGCGAGCTCTTCGATCCGAGAGGATTCCGCCTCCGTGAGGTTCAGCGACCCTGCGTGCTCGACGACCTCGCGCGCGTCGTCCGCGAATCCGTCCTCCAGGAGGGCGTTCGCGTAGCGCACCAGCGCGTCGACGTTCCCGGGGTCGCTCTCGGCGGCGCGTCCGAGCAGCTCGCGCCCGCGGCCGAGCGAGCCGCCGAGGCGTCGGGCCGCGCCGAGCCTCCAGAGCGCCTCGGTCCGCTGCGGGTCGCGACGCACGACCGGCTCCAGCCAGGGAGCGACGCGGGCGTCGTCGCCCAGCCGACGCGCCGCCTCCATGCGCTCGTCGTCCTCGACGAGGTCGGACGCGCAGGCGACGTCGAAGGCGACCGCCGCGCGGTCCATCCGGCCGAGTTCGGCGGCCGCAGAGCCGACGTCGAGCTGCGCGTGCACGTCCGAGGGGTCGAGCTCGACGCTGCGTTCGAGCGCGGCGAGCCCCTCGACGGTCCGTCCGGCGGCCACGTCGATCGCGCCGATCCGCGCGAGGCTCCGCGGACGGTCGGGGTCGATCTCCAGGGCGGCGGTGAAGCGCGTGCGGGCGTCGTCGGTCTGACCGAGCGCCATGTCGGCCTCCCCGAAGAGCTCGAGGACGCGCGCGTCCTGGGGCCAGCGCCCGACCAGGTCGACGAGCCGCGCACGGGCCTCCTCGGGCCGCCCGGCGAGCAGGGACGAGCGAGCCGCGGAGAGACCCGCCTCGACGTCGCGCGCGCCGCCTGCGAGGTAGATCTCGGTCCAGAGCGCCGCCGCGTCCGGCCAGGAGCCAACGCGCTCGTACGCCTCGGCGCGCGCGGCGCGGGGGTCCTCGGGCGGCGCGCTCTGGCATCCGACCGTGGCCACGAGCAGCGAGCCGAGCGCAGCGACGGCGGGCACACTCTTGGAATGCAACGACCCGGAGCGCTCCTGATCGACTTCGGAGGGACGCTCGCGGCCGAGGCCGCGTCCCGAGCGGAGCTCTACGCCGAGGCCGGCCGCCGCCACGGCGCCGACGTGCGCGCGGATGCGATGGAGCACCTGATGCGCGAGGCCCACGACTCGCTGCCCGTGGTGCACGAGGGCGCGTTCCGCTACTCGCATCGCTGGTTCGAACGTTTCATCGAGCTGATCTTCGGGGAGCGCCTCGGGATGTCCAGCGAAGCCCTCGACGCGACGCGTCAGGACCTCTTCGCGCGCTTCTCCGACGCCGCGACGTTCCGCGTGTTCCCGGGATCTCGGGAGCTGATCGGCGCGGCCCGACG
This sequence comes from Planctomycetota bacterium, assembly GCA_039200205.1. Taxonomy (GTDB): domain Bacteria; phylum Planctomycetota; class UBA1135; order UBA1135; genus Saltatorellus. Next base: position 5,009 of record JBCCSK010000051.1, on the reverse strand, counting down.
GTCTGGCGCTCCCGTCGCTCTCGTTTCGAACTGGAGCGACGCTCTCCCCGCTCTCGTCCGGGACCTCGGCCTCGAGTTCGACGCGATCCTGTGCAGTGCGATCGAGCGCTCCGAGAAGCCGGAGGCGGCGATCTTCGAGCGCGCGCTGGAGCGCGTGGGCACGCGGGCCCGGGACGCGATCCACGTGGGCGATTCGATCGCCAACGACGTCGAGGGTGCGCGCGCCGTCGGGATCGAGTCCGTTCTGGTCGACCGGAGGGGTCGCCGCGCCGACTTCGAGGGCCGCCGCGTCCGCAGACTCGACGAGCTCGTCGCCCTGTTCGACTGATCAGTCCTCGAGGATCGATCCCCCCGAGGTGGGCGTCAGGTACGACGGATTGAGGTCGACCGACGTCACGTCCGGAAGCGCGAGCTGCGCCGCCGGGGCCACGTTGCCGTCGAGGGTCAGGAAGTCATCGAAGCGCAGGATCGCGCCGCTTCCATTGTCTGCGACCCAGAGCGTCGAACCGTTCCACGCGAGATCGAGCGGCTGGTCGAGGGACGTCGACGACCCCTCGACGACCGTGGTCGCCGCAGTGAGACCGGACGCGGTCGAGGCGCCTTCGATGACGAAGAGCGCGCCGTCGTTCGCCATCCCGCTCGTGTCTCCGACGTCGGCGAGGATCAGGAGATCGCGCTCGGCATCGTGCACGAGACCGCGGAGCTCCGTCGACACCTGCGTCGCGCCGATCGCATCGGCGGGGGTGATGGTGCGGTCCGGGAGATCCCCGGGTGAGCGGCGGAAGTTCTCGTAGACGTACACGGCTCCCGAAGTGACGGCGACGTAGAGCGTGTCGCTGGCGAAGTCGTAGTCGAGACCCCACGGCTCGATCGTACCGGCGACGAAGCCGGCCTCGAGAACGCGCGTCGAGCCTCCGGTCGGACCGATGTTGCGACCGAGCAGGAACACGCCCGGCACGCCGGGATCGGAGACGATCCAGAAGTCGGCGAGGTCGTCGATCTCGACGGTCCTCGGATCGACGAAGGTCGGGGCCGGGTTGAGGATGTCCAGGACCAGCGTCACCGTTCGGTCGCGCGACGGCTCGAAGGTCACGTCCAGCCCCGTCCCGCGCTGCTTCGCGAATCGGTTGACGACGGCGAGTCCGCCGTTGACGGCGACGTGGGCGTCGCCCTGGACGTCGAGCGTCGCCGCGAGGATCGGACTGCCGACGTCGAACACCGCGTCAGGAGCCGACTGGAGGTCGGCAGCAAGCCGCAGAAGCTCTCCGTTCAGCCCGGCCGGGCTCGTCGTCGCGACGAGTCCGTCGAGCGCAACGGCGGGATCGTCGATGTCGCTGACGCCCGACAGTCGCTCGGCGTCGATCGGCTCGAACGCGAGGCCGTTGCCGGTCGAGATGCCGTTCGGACTCAGCACGAACGTGGAGAGGACCGGCGAGGCCTGGTAGCGAGCTTGGCCGCCGATGGGCTGGAACACCAGGATCCGACGCACCGCCGGATCGGTCACGCTGAGCCGTCCGTCGGGGGCGATCGCGACGTCGGACGGATCGCGGAGCCCCGCGGCGGCTCCGCCGAGGACGAGGCTCGGAGCGGTCGGGCCGCTCGCAGACGACGCTCCGTCGATGAAGAGAACGCTGCCGTCGGAGCCCGCGTCCGACCCCTCGACTCCGATGTCGGTCACGACGAGCTCGTCCGCGCCATCGCGCGAGCGGTGCAGGATGCCCCGAAGGCTCGTCGACGACTGGGTGGAACCGTCGGTGCTCGGGACGACGAGCCGGCTCTGGGCCGCGGGCTGCGCTGCGACGAAGTCGTCGAAGACTGCGATCGTTCCGTCGACGAGAGCTGCGAAGAGTCGATCGTTCGACTCGTCGTACGCGACGTCCCAGGCAGCAGCGGGCACGGAGGACGTGAAGAAGGGCGCGACGTTTCCTGCCGCCGCGGTCCCCCAGACCTTGACGAGTGGATCGCCGGAGTCGGCGACGATGAGGAGCCCGGCCCCGTGCGCGACGGCCGTCGACTTGGGCGCGACGAGCGTCGTCATGTCGAAGGGGTCGATTCCGCGCGAGATGTCGCGATCGCGATCGAGCCGGAAGACGGCATCGGACCCACCCCGATCGCGGACCCTCCCCAGGACGCGAACGGTCTGCAGGAGCGCGCTCGTATCGGACGCCTGGTAGGCGTTCCCGACGTAGTCCAGCGAGAGCCCCTCGTCGGCGTTCGCGATGACCGAGAAGCCGTTCGACGCGAAGACCGCGTCGCCGCGCATGAGCGAGCCCACCTGGACCGGGTTGCCGAAAGCGTCCTGGAAGTTGCGCTCGAATCCCACGTACGTCGTGACCGGCTGGGGCGGCGGGAACGTGGGGCCGCCGTCGTCGTCGCTGCTGCAGCCGGCCGCGGCGAGAGCCAGGAGCAGGACGGAGTGGTTCTTGGAGATCATCGTCGGGCGGGGCTTCGTGGCCGAACATGATGCCCAGCGCGCCTCGCGGGAGGGTGCGGCGGATCGTTCTTGAGGCTTTCTTGACCCGATCGACGCGTCGCTCTGGTGCGCTCGCCGGTGGAGCATGACCGGCATGACGCCCAGATTCACAGTCGCCCTCGCCGTCACCGCCGCCGCGCTGCTGCCGGGGGGGCCTGGACAGGGTGAACGCGACGCTCGCCGCACCGTCGCCGGCTACGCGGCGAAGGTGACGGCCTCGGCACTCTTCGTCGCCGGTCGCGACCTCGAGTCCGTCCGGCAGGCCGAGTTGAAGCCGGTCCGTCCGATCGAGCGGGCCGCGCTCGCCTTCCTCGAACTCGAGGTCGACGAGGAGGCCGGCTCGGTGACCGCGTCGCTGCCCGGCGGCGTGAGCGCGACCGCGGTCTTCCGGGCCGGACTCGGCTGCGCCGTCGCCGTCGACGCGACGCCGGAGGCTCTGCGCGCCCAGGCGATCGAGCGGCCCGAGATCGCCGGCTGGGAGCCGAGACCTCTCTCCGAGCCGGGACCTCTCTCCGAGCCGGGACCTCTCTCCCAGACGGCGCCCGTCGATCGGGAGCGGCTCGAGGCAGCTCTCCAGGGCGCGATCGCCGACGGCACCGGAGCGCGCGCGGTCGTCGTGCTGCGCGACGGATCCCTCGCCGGCGAGGCGTACGCGGAGGGCTTCGACGCCGCGTCGCTGCACGCGGGCTGGTCGATGGCGAAGACGATCACGGGAGCGCTGGTCGGGCTGCGCGCGGCCGAGGGCGCGCTCGACCTCGAGGGCCCGGCGCCCGTCGCGGAGTGGGCCGGGGAAGACGACCCCCGCGGGGCCATCCGCGTCCTCGACCTCCTGCAGATGAGCTCCGGCCTCGACTTCGACGAGGACTACGCCGACCTGACCTCGGATGCGACCTGGATGCTGTTCGCCTCGCACGAGGCGGCCTCGGTCCCGAGGGCGTCCGAGCTCGCTCGCGCACCGGGGACGGCGTTCCGCTACTCGTCGGGCACGACGAACCTGCTCCAGAGCCTCCTCCGCGACACCTTCGAGGACGCCGCCGCCTACCGTGCGTGGCCGTACGAGGCCCTGTTCGAGCCCGCCGGACTCGCGTCGATCGTCCTCGAGGCCGACGCATCGGGGACGTACGTGGGCAGCTCGTTCGCGTGGATGACCGCGCGCGACTGGGCGCGCTTCGGCCAGCTGCTGCTCGACGACGGAACCGTCCGACCGGACGGCGACGCTCCCCGGCGACGGATCCTGCCGGAGGGGTTCGTGGCTCTGATGCGAACGCCGGCCCCGGCTTCGCGCGCGCGGCGCTACGGCGGGCACGTCTGGCTCAATCTCGGGCCGGCGGCCGCGCCGGCGCTTCGCACGTTCCCGCGCCTGCCGCAGGACCTCTTCTACCTGAGCGGCTACGAGGGGCAGTACGTGCTGGTGATCCCGAGCGAGCGGACGGTCGTCGCAAGATTGGGACTCTCGAAAACGGACGCGAGGGGGTCCGTGGAGCGACTGGCCGTTGAAGCACTGGCCGCTTTGGGACGAGACTGAGGGACTCGGCCACGGACGCAGCTCCCGCCTGGATCGCAGCGGCTCCATCTGATCTACTTGGGAAGTTTGGCCGCGACGGTCGAACTCCGCGCTCCACCTCCCCGATCCCTACCGCGCGATGCCCCGTCGAGACGACCTCGAGTCGATCCTGATCATTGGAAGCGGACCGATCGTCATCGGTCAGGCCTGCGAATTCGATTACTCGGGTACGCAGGCGTGCAAGGCCCTCCGCGAGGAGGGCTTCCGCGTGATCCTCGTCAACTCGAACCCGGCCACGATCATGACCGACCCCGGGATGGCCGACGCCACGTACGTCGAGCCGATCACCCCCGAGGTCGTCGAGAAGATCCTGGAGAAGGAGCGACCCGACGCGGTCCTGCCCACCCTCGGTGGTCAGACGGCGCTCAACACGGCGCTCGCCCTCTACGACCGCGGCACCTTCGAGCGGCTCGGGATCGAGATGCTCGGGGCGGACTCGGACGTGATCCGCAAGGCGGAGGACCGCGACCTCTTCCGCGCCGCGATGACCAAGGCGGGGCTCGACTCCGCGCGGTCCGGCATCGCGCACAGCCTCGACGACGCCCGCCGTGTCCTGGCCCAGATCGGACTGCCGTGCGTCATCCGCCCGGCGTTCACGATGGGCGGAGCCGGCGGAGGCATCGCGTACAACGTCGACGAGTTCGAGGAGATCGTCGCGCGCGGTCTGTCTCTCTCGATGAACTCCGAGGTCCTCGTCGAGGAGTCGCTCCTCGGCTGGAAGGAGTTCGAGATGGAGGTGATGCGCGACGGCTCCGACAACGTCGTCATCATCTGCGCGATCGAGAACCTCGACCCGATGGGCGTCCACACGGGGGACTCGATCACCGTCGCGCCCGCGCAGACGCTGACCGACCGCGAGTACCAGGCGCTGCGCAACGCATCGATCAAGATCATGCGTGAGATCGGCGTCGAGTGCGGCGGCTCCAACTGCCAGTTCGCCATCGACCCGCGCAGCGGCCGGATCATCGTCAT
>JBCCSK010000050.1:0-22780 GCA_039200205.1 Planctomycetota bacterium | reverse complement strand
CGAGCGGATCGCCGAGACCCTCGATCCCGTACCGGGTGTAGGTCGCGCGCGTGAGCGAGTTGATGTTCACCTGGCCCGGGAGGCCGCGCCGATGGAGGAACCCCCACTGTCGCTCCATCGCGGCGACGAGCTCGTCCGGCGCGTCTCGATCGATCCGCTCGAGGAGATGCGCGTCGAAGCGATCGACGCAACCGGGCTCGGACTCCTGCTCGAGCGGCGGACTCGCGTCGCCGATCGGAGGCAGCAGCGCGAAGCGAAGGGGGTCGCAGAACCTGTCGTCGCCGAGGAGGGCCGCCGGTGACTTGGCTTCGCCGCCCTCGGTCCCGCGCTGCAGTCGGGCGTCGGCTGCAGCGAGCGGATGGTGCTCGTGCAGTTCGAGAGCCGGGACCTTCGCCAACGCGAGCGAGGCACGCGCCATGCGCTCGACCTGCGGGGTCGGCGTCCATCCTTCGAGCAGCGCGAGTGCCTCGCGACGCTGCGAGAGCTCGTCCAGGCCGTCGAAGAGCTCGGCCCAACGCGCCGTGATCTGTGCCGCTAGCTCCCCAGATTGCGGTTCGCCGTTGGAGAGCGACGCTGCGATGGCAGTTGTCGCCATCGCGCGCGTTGCATCACCAGTCCCGAACGACGCGATGAAGCCCGCGAGAAGTGGATCGAGGATCAGAGTTTCGGAAGCGGTGCTCTCGCTCATGCGTTGTGCCCGAATCGCTCTTGCATCTTTGTTCGACATGGACGATTGAAGAGTAGTCCCCGTTCTTCTTTCGCAGCCGTTGGTGTCCCCAACACAAGAGCGATGCACCCGAGCCTTGCCATCGTCGTCGTCCTTGTCGTGCTTGTTGCATGCGTCGGTTACTCCTTCAAGCTGCGAAAGCGCATTCGAATCATTGTCGACGATCGGGGCGTTTCCAAGGCAATCAGGGATCGCGTCCGACTCAGCGTTGTCGTCGAGAGGCTGCATAATGCGTCGGGATCGCACTTCGACGAGCTCGAGCGAGCCCTGGGCATCGCGAGGCCCGGCCTTCACTTCACGCCAAAGGACGCGCTGATCTCGGGCGAGCACTACGAGAGTCTGCGGAACGCCATCATCGAACAGGCGACGAGTCTCTACCTCGGCACGACGATCCGCTTCGGTCGCAGAATCGGCGACCTGATCTTCTCGCCGTGCCGAATCTCCATCGCGCTGGAGACCATGGACGACGGCGGTCTCGAGCTGGTCGGCCACGCATCAGGCGGAGGGATGGACCCCCGGTCGTGGCGTCAGCGGATCGCAGAGGAGGCGGACGTGAAGCAGCTCGCAGCGTCGTCTGGCCACTCTCGAGGCGGCATCGATCGACCGGTATCGAGCGAGCACGACAGCCGACGCCACGTCCGACAGAACCTTGCCAAAGGGCTCAGGGACCTATTCGTATGGATGACGACGCTCGACGCAGTTGCGTACGGCCCATTCACGAACGCCGTCGGCACCTCGAATATTGTCGCTGCTCGTGCGTTCCTCGACAGCCTCGACGTCCTTGCGAACGAGTATTCGAAGCGCAAGGACGACGCTCGGGTCGCGCCGAGCGAGAATCGACTGACCCCCGAGGTACGCCTGCGTGCGATCGATCTCCTCGAGAACGCGCTCGACGCCGATCCGGGCTTCGTCCTCGGGCGCTACAACCTCGCAATGCTGCGCTTCGGGAACGGTCGCGTTCTCGCGGAGCTCGCCAGGGCCGAAGCAGAATTCCGTCACGCGCTCGATGCCTGTGAGGCACTGAGTCGTGGAAGCGATACCGCTCGCAGCACCACGGTCGCACGCCGTCGCTACCGCGGGACGTTCCGTCAGAGCGTCAACGAGCTCCTCGGCTTCTGTCACTTCGGCCTCGCACGGTGCCTCGCTCTGCAGCAGCACATCGATCGCCAGAGGATGAGCCGCGGACCCGAGGCACGTCGACACGCCCAAAAGGCAATGGACCTGCTCGGCGAGACCGCGACCACGCTGTATGCGCGGGCCTTCGCAGGCCACTGCGACGACGACTTCGAAGGCCTCAAGCACGGCCTCGCAGACTACGAACGGGCGATCGCGCTCGACCCCCAGGACGTGATGTATACGAATGCGTCGTACGTCTGCGCGCGGATCGCGCAGAAGCTCTGGGAGGACGCCGGAAGCGGAATCATGGCCGATCTCGACGAGGCCGTCCGTGTCGAGATCGAGAGCTACTGCCGTCGCGGAATCGCGCTTGGGCGGGTGGCGACTGATCGAAGTGGGATCTACGGTCAGGGACTTCGTCACCTGGCACTGACGAACATCGGTCAGTGCCAGCGCTTGATGGGCGATCTGGAAGGTGCTGTGGCGACGTACAGGGAGTGCCTCTCGCTGAGCAACGGCGAGATCGACCCGGATGCCACGCCGGAGGGCTTGGGAGAGTTCTCGGACGCGCTCGGGCACCAGGCGATCGTGGAAGAGAACGCCGAAGCGATGCAGCGCGCCCTCGAGCTCCACGAGCGCGCAATCGCGAGCGCCGAGACCAGCGGTCAGAAGTACAAGCTTGCGCGGCGGCATCTGCGTGCGCTCGAGCAAGGTGGCCTCGCAGCCGCTGCGGTTGAGAGACTCAAGCGACTCGTCGTGCGCTGCTTCGAAGAGCAAGGCGTCCAGGATCCGACCGCCGTCTGGATGAAGACGCTCCGGTCGGTTCTTGGCCCGCCGGAAAGCACGGATCCTGATCCGGCCTGAGCGGAGGCTGCTCTACGGCAGCTCGACGTCCGACATGTCGTCGTAGAAGCGCCCGTACGTCTCCTGGACGAGCGTCTTCCCGTCCGCCATGTAGGTCGTGGCGTCGTACTCCGCGCCGAAGGCCTCGGAGAGACGGAGCGAGCCGGTGCGGGCCCAGACGACGTCGCGCCAGAGCGGCATGAGCTTGGCGGGATCCCGCTCGATCCACTCGGCGTCGGGCCGGGACATGTAGCAGTAGCCCGTGCCCAGATCCTCGCGCGTCGAGAAGTCGAGCAGAGGCACCTCGACGCGCTCGTAGTAGCGCTCGCGCTGGTCGAGAGCCTCGAGCTCGTTGTCCTGTACCTCGAAGACGACGGCGTTGAAGCGACACTCGGCGGCCGGCTCGACGTTCATGGCCGCGTTCTCGTTCCCCTTCGTCGAGAGCTTCGAGCTGCTGTCGTAGTGCGTCGGACGCAGGTTGAAGAGCCGCCGATGCCCTGGAACGAGGACAGGCCTGTAGGTCTTCTCGCTTGCAGCGCTCGATCCGATGGTCGTGCCGACCGAAGCGGAGAGCAGCAGAGTTCCGTAGCCGACGATGAGCGAGGACATGGCGGAAGGCTAGCAGATGAAGGCCGGGGCTCCTCCGGTCGCTCGATGCCGGTGTCCAGCGAGGCGTTTCCCGTGGACGGTGGAGCAATCGTCCGCTCGTATGCGCAGTGCCACCTGAAGCCTGCGCGGGATCGCCCCATGGGTGACGCGAAGCAGCGTGGACTCGCCATGAGAACCCGGCGTCTCGCGCGGAGAACGGCGCCGGGCGTGCGAGGCTCGCTGCAGGACAGCGGGCAGAGTCCCCCACCGAAGCACCTCTCGTCCCTCCCTGCAACAAAGCCGAGAAGTCGCGTTCGGTCCTCAATCGTGCTCTCGCGGGACGCCGATCCCCAGCGCTGACCAGAGCAGGCGACCGGTCATCGACGTGACTCACCAGGAAACGTCGACGGGCGGCCGGTCGAACGAGGGGCCAGATTGCGCGACTGGGGCGTCGCGCAGGAGGGGACGATGGGAGCGAGGGCATTCACGCCGATCCGGCGCGTCGGGGCGCTGGCGTGCGCTGCGGGGCTCGCCGCAGGCTGCGCCGAGTACTTCGAGGGTGACGTTCCGACGGAGCTCGGCGGCTTCGAGACCGGAACCGGCACGGAGACCGCGGCATCGACCCCAGGCGTCGGCGGGATCGACGGCGACACGGGCCTCGGACCGGACCATCGGGCCCCCGGCTATGTCTTCGACTACGTCATCGACATCTCCGACGGCGACTACGAGCAGCACGCGATCGGGCGCGGTGTGGCAGAGTTCAACGAGCGGACGACGCTGGACCCGGGCGACCCCGAATTCATCGACGTCGAGACGTACCCGACGATCGCCGTCCTCCTGCCCCGCCGGACGGAGAACAAGACCATCGGGATCAACCGCGGCGCGAACTGGGGCTTCTCCGAGCGCGTCGACATGAACATCGCCGACCGGCGGTTCAACATCCACTTCATCGGCCCCTGGTGCGCGGGCGCAGGCGATGACAAGACGGACGCGATGGTCAAGGTCCGCGACGACGCGGAGAGCCTCGAGTGGGGCTACTTCCTCACGTGCAAGGACGACAACAACAACGCGCTCATGGGCGGCGGAGGCGGCTCCACGCTCCTGATCGACGTCGATGACAACGACCACGAGGGCGAGTTCCACTTCTGGTGCATCAACATCGAGGGCAGCGGCCGCTCGATCATCGACATCGGAACGTCACCCAACTGGACGGACTTCGCGAAGGTGACGGGCGAGAACGACGTGCACCTGCACCTCATCCGCCTGCACCAGGACAACATCCGGTTCGCGAGCAACAACTACCCGTTCTGGGGAGTGTCGAGCTGGCACACGCGCGTGCACGCCCACGGCTACTACAGCGACCTGCCGTGGAACTCGGAGCACCACTTCTACCTGCGCGAAGAGCCGTACGGCGACATGACGTACGAGTTCATGTTCTGCGACCGCTCGGGCGGCCAGATCATCCAGAAGGCGGACCGCTCCGCGGCGCTCGGGAACTCACCCCAGGGTCCGCTTCGCGGCAACCGCACCGATCCGGGGACGAACCGCTACTACCAGATTCGCGGGCTCACGCGGACGGGCCGCTGGGCGGGCAAGGCGTCGTCGTTCTTCACCCAGTTCTCGAGCCACCAGAACATGGACTTCGAGAGCTGCGTCGTGGTGGCCGTCGACACCGACAACTGCCGCCGCAACTGGCCGCCCCCGAACCCGTACGGCGAGATCAAGGACGACGACTTCAACTTCACCGTTGGCGCCTCGTCCTGGACGCACTACGGCAACAAGAGCGCGCCCGCTCAGCCCGCGTCCGCGCCGTACCCCGGCTACCTGGTCGGCACGATCAAGATGCGCCGGTGCGTCTGGTACTCGGCCCGCCCGACGAAGGACCTCGTCAGCTTCTGGGCGTCTCCCTCGGTGGACGTCGAGGACTGCGGCTTCTTCTGCGACGTGCCGGTCATGCCCGCGCACGACACGGGCGGGCACTACGGCCCCGGCTCGCGCGCGGTGATCAGCATCGCGCCCCAGGGCCGCGGGGACCAGATGACGGCGGCCGATCTCATCGGGAACTTCCGCTGGGTCGGGAACTGCCAGCCGCAGCACATCGACCTCCTGACGCAGGCCCCGTACCACGTCCCGGAGGAGCAGATCGTGATCCCCGACATGCGCATCGGCACGAACCGCTACCAGCTCGGGCCCGCGAACCAGGACATCGAGTTCGTCCAGTTCACGGGAGAGGAGTACGTGCCCGGCTACGACCCGTTCCAGATCAACGTGCAGTAGCGGCGAGGGGAACTGGAGGCGGCCGCCGGATCGAGATCCGACGCGGTCGCCTCATCCTCCGAAGCGGGCCTGCAGCTTCGCTCGCAGCGACGCGCGCTGCTCGGATGGAAGGAGCGAGAAGAGAAGCGCCGCGAGAAGGAGGGCGACGACGCCCTTGATGGCGAGCGCGGGGATCGACCAGGCCTCCGTGCTCCCGTCGACGACCCGGCCGCTCATCCCCGCGAGGGCCACGACGACCAGCGCGGCGGCGGCGTGGAGAGGCGGGTAGGGCTGCGCGCCGATCGCCGTCGAGCGCTGGAACGCGAGGGCTGCGAGGAGGAGGAACGACGCGAGCGTGGCCATCGCCGCCCCCAGGTAGCCGTAGACGGGGATCAGCGCGAAGTTGAGCCCGATGTTGACGGTGAGCGCGATCAGGTTGATCAGCGCGAGCGGACCGGTCGCGAACACCGACAGCAGCGACGCCTGCGAAAGAGCGAAGAGCGCGTAGCCCAGATAGGCCGTCGTGATCCAGGGCACGACCTCGGCGCCGGCTCGGAGCTCGGGCTTTCCGGCGAGCATGTGCACGGCCTCGCGTCCGAAGACGGCGAGGAGCGAATACAGCGCCGCGAGGCCGAGAGCCACGAGTCGACCGACGCGCAGGAGCTCCTCTCGCCGGACGCTCTCGTCCTTGAGCCCGAACAGGCTGACCTTCCAGATCCGCATGAACGATGCGATCGCCGCCGTGTGGAGCAGGAGCGGGATCTGGTAGCCCAGCGCGTAGATGCCCACCCAGGTGTCGGCGGCGCTGATCGGCGCGCCGTCGGGGCTCTGACCGATGACCTCCTGCGGACCCAGCCGTCGGATCAGGAGACGGTCCGCCTGGTGGAGACCCAGCTGGAAGAGCCCGACCGGAGCCAGGGGCAGCGTGTACATCAGCAGCGGCTTGAACGTGCGCCCGTCGATCCGCAGCCCGTGCTTACGAGCGACGTGGATGAAGAGGAGCGTCCCGGTCACCGCCTCCCCCGTCAGGACGGCCAGCAGGAACCCCTGCACCCCCAGGTCGAGGACGAAGAGGAAGATCAGCTTGAGCGCTGACTCGAAGAGCGCCTTCGAGACCGTGATCGAGACCACGGTCTTGGAGCGCTTCTCGACCTGGAACGACTCGATTCCCACGCGCGTCATCAGCGCGAACGGGACGACGCACGCCGCGATCACGACGTAGCCCACGAACTCCGCCGGCGGAGAGTCGCCGCGCGCTGCGAAGATGAGCCCGGCGACCTGCTCGCGGAACAAGATGACGACTCCGACGCCGATCAGCGACGTCGTGAGAAGCGCCAGCGCCGTGCCGGACACGACGGACGAGCGGTCCCTCGGATCCTCGTGGACGAAGTAGTGCCGCGAGAGCCCCGCGACCAGACTCGTGCCGACGATCAGCGGGAGCAGGGCGACGAACAGGTCCATCAGGCTGACGAGGCCCCAGCCGCCCGCACCGAGCGCTTCCGTGTAGAAGCGAACGAGGATCAGGGCGAGCGCACGCTGGAACAGCGGTGCGATCGCGTAGATCGAGGTGTGCCGCAGCAGCCCGCCGATCGACTCGGGGCGCCCCGCCTGACCGCCCGACTCGGGCTGCCCTCCGGCCTTCGCGCTCATCGCACGCTCGACCCAGGCCTCAGCCGCGGACCTTCGAGAGACGGCGCTCCGCCGCTTCGATCAACAGCTGATCGGCCTCCGTCAGGCGCTTGGCCGCTTCGACGATGTCGTCCGTGATCGGCTGATCCACGAACTTGGACGGCGTCCGGTTCTTCTCGACGACGTGCGGCCGACCGGGAAGACCGAGCGCGCCGTAGGCGTGCTCCATCGACTCCGCGAAGTGAGAGACGGTCCCGACGGCGGCGAACCGGTCCATGCCGGCGATCGCAAGATCGGCGAGCTCGTCCGCGGGCGTGTCCTCGAAGCCGAAGAGCTGGGTTCGGTCCGCGGAGACCTTGCCGTAGTCCGCCCCGGCGAGCAGCCGCGCCTGGACGTTCCACGTCGCGCGGCGAACCACCGGATCGTCCGAGGTCAGGAACTCGATCAGGGTCATGTCGGCGAGCCGCAGCGCGATCGTGTGCGCGTCCCACTCGCCCGCGTTGCGCTCGGCCTGACTTCGCCAGTAGAAGTAGGAGCTGACGAGACGCTTGACGGGATCCCGCAGGATCGTCACTAGCTGCGCGCCCGGAAGGACGCGGTCGGCGGTCGGGAGCCCGATGTGTCCCTGGAGGTAGCGGACGGGGAGCGCAGCCTCGCCCTCGAGCTGCCAGGTGAACGTGCGCTCGCAGATCTCGCCCTCGCGAAACACGCGCTCGAGTCCCGCGCTGAACGCCTCACCAGCGGTCTTGTGGGCACGGAGCAGCGCCACCGGCTGCCCGGTGAAGCGCTTTCTTGGTACGAGACGCTCGAGGAGCCGACGCATGGCAGGGAGGAGGGGTGGGCGCGGAACCGCTGCGCCTGCGAATCCTAGCTCGATGACGGCACCGGAGTTGCTCGGGATTCCCGGCGCGACGGCGGCGATCGTACGTCTGTTCCAGGAGCGACCCCGACTGGCGCGTCCCGTTCACGATCGAGATGGTCTCCGGCCCAGGGGAACGGGCACGGCTACATTGTGCCCGTGGGCGTCCTCCATCGTCTCGGGCCCAAGCTGTTGGCCGGCACCGCGTCGGGCGCCGTCGCGTTCGTCGGTGCGGAGCTCTCCTTCCGCTGGTACCTGGAGCGGAGCTACGGGCGCGCGGTCGAGACCTACTCCAACGAGCTCTACCTCCTCGAGCCGGGCACGGACCACGGGTTCGTCCTCCGCCCAGGGGCGAAGCGAACGAACAACATCCCGGGAACGGCTCCGCCGGGTGGCACCGACGCCACGTGGAGCTTCTCGATCGACGACTCCGGCCGTCGCGCAATCGCGGCTCGTCCGGACGCGAGCGATCCGTTCCGCGTCGTCGCGCTCGGTGACTCGTACACGTTCGGATGGGCGGTCGAGGACGACGAGGCCTACCCGAGCGTCCTCGCGGACGAGCTCGCCGGCGAGGGGATCGAGGTCGTCAACGCCGGTGTCCCCGGCTACAGCTCCGCCCAGGAGGCGTCGTTCGCGGCCGCGCACTGGGAGGCGCTCGACCCCGACCTGGTCGTCCTCGGGTTCGTGATGAACGACGCCGATCCGGGACGAAACGCGCCGATCCCGCCGGAGCTGCGCTATCGACTCGCTTCGTCCTGGCTCTGGGAGGAACTGAAGCTGCGGATGGGACTCGCCGACGGTCCGCTCGGCTGCCGGATCCAGCGGCACCGTCCGGTCCTCGAGCAGTTCGCCGAAGGCGCCCCCGAGCGAACCCAGTGTCGCCAGGGGCTCGAGGCGCTCGCGCGACTGTGCGCGGACAGGTCCGTCCCCCTGGTCATGTTCGTGTTCCCGGGAGTCCCGAAGCTTCGCAAGAGCGGGTATCCGTACCGCTCCGTCCACGAACTGGTCGTTCAGTGGGGCGAGGAACTCGGCGTGCCGACGTTCGACCTGCTTCCCCTGGTCGAGGATCAGACCAACGGCGACCTGATCGTCCCCGGCGACGGCCACCCGAACGCCGAGACGCTGCGGAGGTTCACGGAGCCGATCGCCGCCCAGGTCCGCGCGTACGCGCCGAGATGAAGTCGGCCCGGACACACGCGTCGAACGCTGCGCCCGGGCCGAGCCTCGGCGCGTGTCTTCGTCAGAAGACGCGCCAGAGATGTCATCAGGGCGTAGGCAGCGCAAGCTACAGCGACTGCTGCCTGCGCCCTGAGAGAGGCAGTGCTCCAGTTAGAAGCCGACCGAGACGCCGTTCGTGAAGTTCGACGTCGGTGCGCCGTTCGCCGTGTCCCTGTACCACGCCTGGAAGTTCCACGTCTCTCCGGCCGTGACGGCCGTGAATCCCGTCGGCTGGGGAATCCGATTCAGGTCGAGCGAGAGCGACACCTCGCCGGAGATCCCTGCGTTCTGGATCTCACCCGGGCCGACGAAGCGGCCGATGCTGCCGCCCAGGCACAGCGTGCCGACACTGCCCGACGGGTTCGGAACGAAGTTCTGATCGCGGCTCGCAAGGAAGAACGAGAACGTGTTCGCGGGGAGCGAGATCGCGCTCAGGGTCAGGTCGTTGTCCGCCACGACGTTGCTTCCGAGCGCGAAGATCGACGCCGAGGCGCCCGACACGTTCGGGACGGCGGGGCCGCAGTAGGCCTCTCCGATGCCGGCGGTGATGCCGATGGACACGGAGTCGACCGAGATCTGGATGCGGTCGAGCGAGTCCGGACCCAGGATCTCGAACGTCAGGCTGTCGAAGCTCGAAGGCTCGTACGAGCCGAAGAGGGCCGTCAGGTTGTCGGACTGGAAGACGTCCCCCGAGGTGAAGTCGAGGAGCGCGAGAACGACGCGCCCGCCGTTCGCCAGCGAGCCGCCGACGCCGAGCGCAGCGATCGTCGGATCGGCGATGACGAGCGCCTGGGGCCTGAAGCCGGGCTCGGACCCCGACGACTCCGTGCCGACGGTGACGCTGAAGGTCGCCTCGTCGCCGACGTAGTCGATGCCCTGGCCCGTCGCAGCGGGGGTGCCGGGGGTCTGCACGACGACGTCGAGGGTGACGGGGGCGCCGATGGTGACGCCGGGGAAGGAGGTGGAAGTGCCGTTGAGGAGGTCGAACACCGTGCCTTCGACTCGAATCGGGACATCCGATTGGGCGACGGCTGCGGGGGCGAGAAGGAGGGCGAGGGGGAGGTGGAGTCTCATGTCTTGAATGCGGTCGAAGTACCGAGGGGTGAACGGACCCGTCGACCGGGGAGGGAAGCCGCCGCTGGGGTGGCCACCCACCTCTGGCGCGTCAATGCGCCGTAGGATTCAGGAACCCGAGATTCGCAGCGCCCCACCGCGGGATTCCTCAATCCAGCGTCACCTGGACCGCATCCGAGAAGTTGCTGGTCGGCGCCCCCATCGAGGTCGTATCGCGGAACCAGGTCGAGAAGTTCCACGTGTCGCCCGGTACGGCAGCGACCGGCCCGGTGGGCTGCGGGAGTGCGGCGAGGTCGACCTCGAGCTCGATCACGGCGCCGAGGCCCGAGTTCAGGATGTCCTGCTGGAACCGTCCGATCGCTCCGCCGAGGCACAGGTTCCCCGCGCTCCCGCCCGGCTGGGCCGCGAAGCCCTGCGTGCGGCTCGCGAGGAAGAAGCCGAACGACTGCTGGGGCATGCTCGAGCAGCGCAGTGTGAGCGCGTTGTCCGCGACCTCGCCCGAGCCGTGGGCCGAGATCGACGCGGGGCCGCCGCTGAAGTTCGTCTCCGCCGCGCAGTAGCGTGATCCGAACGCGCGGGGAATGCGCACGAATGCGTCCTGGGGTCCCGCGCCCGCGTCGACGCGAGCGAGCACGAAGACGTCGCCGGACGACGCGATCGAGAGCGTGCCCTCGTGGAATTCCACGAGCGTCGCAGCCGCGTCGAGCGCGCCGTCGCCGTCCCAGTCGACCGCGTCACCGGCACGCGCGATCAGCTCGTCCTCGCGGAACACCGCCTCGATCGCAGTGCCGCCAGGACCTTCGACGCTCCAGACGTACGCGAGCTCGCCCGATCCGTTGATCCCGGCCGCGACGACCTCGCCGACGATCGTCTCGCCGTCGACCTCGTCGCCCGCCCGGCGCCAGATGCCGTCGTTCCGGCAGATGAAGTCGTCCTGGGTCGACGGCACGCCGAACGTGTCGCCGCAGAAGAACCACTCCCCGGCCTCGTTGATCCCGCACCAGGTGAAGTTGTCCCACCGGTCGCCGAGGCCGCCGACGGACGGCGGGATGAGCGAGAACTCCTGGACGAGCGTCCCGCCAAGGACGAGTCCCTGGCTGTCGACGATCATCGCGCCCGACACGCTCGAGTTCAGGTTCAGCCAGACCGGGGCGATCCAGCGCCCGCGAAGAGAGGAGAAGCGCGCGGTCGCTGCGACCGCACCCTGCGCGAGCTCCGCCGGAAAGTTCGGGTAGCTCTCGCCGGTCAGCACGACCGGCACGATGTTCCCGAGGTCGTCCTCGACGAACAGGCCCCTTTGGCTGACGTTGCCGCCGGGCACGTCCGCGAGACTCGCGCGGAACCAGCGGCGCCCGTCGAGCGTGGCGCCGACGTCCTCGATCGTCCGCCAGACCTTGCCACCGGGCGCGGGCGTGCCCGTGCGCGCGACAGCATTGCCGTCGAGCCACGCGGCGTGAACGGGAGTCTGTCCCGTCCCCGTGTCCTGGGAGATGGCGGCGTGGGCGACGCCGTCGGCCGACAGCTCGAAGTAGCCGTCGTAGCTCGTCTGGAGGAGACCCATCGACGTCGTCTCCGCCCGGAGCACGTCCGGCGCGCCGCCGCGAAGCGCCCCCCACACGAGGTCGATCGTGCCGAGCGGCCCGATCGTGCGCGCCGAGCAGGCGTAGCCGTCGCACGCGCTCGTCGCGCTGTGGCGGAGCTGCAAGACGGTCTGCGACTGGCCCTCGACGTCGACGGCGTCGCCCTGGCGAAGGAGGACCGTCGGGACGTCCTGGGCGAGGGCGGTCCCGGTCGGGAGTGCGGTGAAGAGGAGGGTCGAGGCGGTGAGGAGCTGCTTCATGGGTCCGTGTGGCTCCTGCGCGGAGCGGGTTCGGGTTCGAGTCGCCCCTCCCCGTGCGGCGCGCGGACCGAACGCGCCACGAATCCGCCCTTTCCTCGCTCCTCAGACTCCGTCGCGCACCGAACGCCGGGCCATGACGAGCGCAAGGCCGAGCAGGACGGCCGTGGCGGCGGCGAGCACCGCGCACTCGCGCCACAGCTCCAGAGGCGCCGCCTCGTACCAGAACACCTTCTGGTACCCGTCGAGCGCCCACGCGTTGAACGTGAAGCGGCCGAGCTGCTGCATGCCCTCGGGCATGAGGAAGCGCGGGAACATGCTGCCGCCGAGCGCGGACATCACGAGGATCACGACCGACGAGATGCCGCTGAGCTGCGCGCGGCTGCGGCAGAGCGTGGCGAGCAGCAGACCGAACGCGGCGGCGGCACCCGCGCTCATCACGGTCATGATCGCGCTACCCGCGAGGTGACGCGGCGTGAACAGGTCGAGCCCGAAGGCAAACGCGGCCCAGACGAACATGACGCTGATCTGCGCGCAGCCGAGCAGCACGAGGAACAGCCAGCGGCCGACGAGCAGCCGACCGAGCGTGAGCCGTGACGCCATGAGGCGCGCGAGGACGCCGGTTTCGCGCTCCTCGATGAGGATCGAGCTACGGCCGCTGAGCGAGAAGAGCAGGAACATCACGCCGATGCCCGCTGCGAAGAACGCGATCGACGGCTTCTTCGCTCCCCCTCCGAGCGGACGTTCGGTGCGGATCCGGACCGCGCTCGCGGCGACTCGGTCGGCGACGGCTTCGGGGAGCGAGTCGACGACGACGTCGAACAGAGCCGCCTCGAGCGCGCCGCGAACGATCGGTGCCGCGAGAGGATTCGCGTCGTTCGCGTAGAGCGAGACCTCGGGCGCTCCCGTCGCTCCGAGCGACGTGAGCGCAGCGGACAGTCCAGCGGGAACCACGACGACGACGTCGGCGGTGCCGCTCGTGATCAGGTCCGCGGGTTCCTGCGCGGGGTCCGTCGCCGGAGCGATGCGCAGACCGAAGCGCTCCTCCATGTTCGCGCGGAGCCGGGCCGTGACGTCCGTCGCTTCCTCCGCGACCCAGGCGACCTTGACCGTCCGACCGCCGCCGTCGTCGAGGCCGCCGAAGACGCTGGCGAACACCGAGAAGAACGCGAGCGGCAGGGCGAACGTGAGCGCGAGAGCGACGCGGTCGCGGCGCAGGTCGAGCCAGCCGATCCAGAGGAGCGTGCGGATCATTCGCGCAGCCCCTCGCCGGTGAGGGCGGTGAAGAGATCCTCCAGGCGCGGGGCCTCGATCTTCAGCTCGAGGAGCGAGAGCCCGCTCTCCGACGCCTTCGCGAGCAGCTCGGGCAGGTCCCGCGCCGGATCCTCGAGCGCTCCCGTGACCGTCGCCCCGTCCACCTCGAACGATGGGCCGAACGCGACCGTCGGCGTCGCGTCGAAGCGCATCGAGATCCGGTGCGACCCGCGCAGGTCGCGCAGGAGATCCGCGACCGCCCCCACGCGCCGCGGCTCTCCGCGGTCGAGGATCACCACGCGGTCGCAGGTCGCCTCGACCTCGTCGAGCTGGTGCGAGCTGTGGACGATCGCGACGCCTTCCTCGCGCAGCGCGCCGAGCATCGACCAGATGCGCTGTCGGGCCTGGGGGTCGACGCCGACGGTCGGCTCGTCGAGGAGTAGCACGCGCGGCCCGTGCAGCACGGCGCACGCGATGTTGAGACGTCGCTTCATCCCGCCCGAGAACGTCGCGACGCGCTCGCGCGCACGCTCGGCGAGGCCCGTCCAGCCCAGCGCCCAGTCGACGCGCTCGCGCGCCATTCCGCCGGCGACGCCGTGGAAGCGCGCGAAGGCGCGGAGGTTCTCCTCGGCGGTCAGCGTCGGGTAGAGCGCGAGCTCCTGCGGCACGAGCCCGATCACGTCGCGCTCTTCCGCCGTGCGCACCGCGTCGACCCTGCGACCGAGCAGCGACACCTCCCCCTCGTCCGCCGGGAGGAGTCCCGCGATCACGCGCATGAGCGTGGTCTTTCCGGCGCCGTTCGGACCGAGGAGGCCGAGCCACTCGCCCGCGCGCACGCTGAGACTCACGCCCCGCAGCGCGGGCGTCCCCGCGAAGCTCTTCCGGATCCCCTCCGCCTCGAGGGAGAGACTCGGCTCTCCGTTGGGCGGCTCGATCAACGGGCCAGCCAGCGGTACGAGCGCTTGATCATCCCGATCCCGGTCTTGAACGGCGGGTAGCGCAGCGGGAGGTCCGGCACGAAGCCGCGGTGGAGGACCGCCTTCAGGTTGCTCATCGCGTCGAAGCCCGCGCGGCCGCGGTACCGGCCGTGGCCGCTCGCCCCCACTCCGCCGAACGGCAGGTCGGCGGGCATCAGGTGGGTGACGGTGTCGTTGATGCAGATGCCGCCAGCCCGCACGCGGTCCCCGAAGTCGCGCGCGACGTCGCGGTTCTCCGTGAAGACGTACGCAGCGAGCGGAGACGGTCCGTCGGCGATCCGCCCCAGCACGTCGTCGAGCGAGCGGTACGGAAGCACGGGCAGGATCGGCCCGAAGATCTCCTCGCGCATCAGCGGATGCTCGAGACTGGCCTCCGTGACGATCGCCGGGGCGAATCGGAGCGTGGCACGATCGCGCTCTCCGCCGTCGAAGACGGTCGCCCCGTCGATGAGGCTCTCCAGGCGATCGAAGTGCGCCTCGTTCACGATCCGGCCGTAGTCGCCGGGCTCGGGGTCGGGCGGCCGGTTCGGCACGAGCTGACGCGCGGCGACCTTGAGGGCCTCGAGCAGCTCGCGCTCGGCGCCGGCGGCGACCCAGACATGGTCCGGGGCGACGCATGTCTGGCCAGCGTTGAGGATCTTGCCCCAGACGATCCTCTTCGCCGTCGTCGCGATCGGCGCGTCCTCGGTCACGACGCACGGCGACTTCCCGCCGAGCTCGAGCGTGACGGGCGTCAGGTTCTCGGCGGCTGCGCGCGCGACGGCGCGCCCGGTCGCCGTCGAGCCCGTGAAGAAGATGTGGTCGAACGGGAGCGCAGTGAGACCGGCGCTCACGTCGCGGCCGCCTTCGACGACCGTCACCTGATCCGCGGGAAAGACGTCGGCGCACAGCTCGCGGACGGCCGCGGCGACGTGCGGCGCGAACTCGGACGGCTTCAGGCAGACCGCGTTCCCCGCTGCGATCGCTCCGGTCAGCGGAGAGACGAGGAGCTGCAGCGGGTAGTTCCAGGGCCCGATGATCAGGACGACGCCGAGCGGCTCGGGTCGGCAGGACGCCCGTCCCGGGCGCGTGATCAGCGGCGTGCGCGCGCCCCGCGGCTTCATCCACCCGCCGAGGTGGCTCAGCGCGTGACGGATGTCGCGCAGGACGAAGCCGACCTCGCTCGTATACGCCTCGATCGCGCACTTGCCGAGGTCCGCGGCGAGCGCTTCGAGCAGCGTGTCCGCGCGCTCCTCGATCGCTCGCATGAGCTTCTGGAGATCCGCACGCCGCTCGGCGAGGCCCGGACGCGAGCGCTCTCTCACGTACGCCCGCTGGCGTGCGAACAGTCCCTCGAGGTCGAGCTCAGGCTCCGCCACGTTGCGCCTCCCGGCGTTCGATCAACTCAACGAGACGGACACGGTTGTAGCGCTGCACGATGATGCACGGAAGGTTGGCGAGGACGGCGTACGCGACCATGATCCAGCCGACCCAGGCCTCGTTCCAGAGGAAGAACACGCCCGCGGCCAGAAGAGTGGCCCAGTGGACGAGCTCGCCCCGACACGTCTCGACGACGAAGCGATCGAGGTACGCGGCGTCGGCCCGCGCCAGGCCCTTCTTGGCGAAGCCGCTCTTGAACCAGGCCGCACCGTCGGGGAGGAGCCCCTTCCACGACTTGACGCGAAAGAGGGCCTCGTAGATCCGTCCCCCGCGCTCGAAGCCGCGCGCGCGGAACAGCCACGAATCGGGGTCGAAGCGGTCCGCGCGCGCCTGCGTCCCGGCCCAGGCGAATCCGACGTGGATCACGGGCCACGCCAGGACGTTCACGGCGGCGAGGGTCACGACGTGCGACGTCGACATCTCAGCTGGTCTGCCCCGCGTCGATGGAGCGGTCCTTCCACGTCACCTGGCCGCCGGTGCGGCGGAGGAGCGCCGAGCGGAAGAAGATCACGAAGAACGCGACCATCAGCAGCGGGTAGAGCGCGGACGACCAAACGGAGAATCGACCGATGCGGCGCAGCATCGCGTAGACGCTGACGGCGTAGGCGACGTACGTCAGCGGGAACCACGGCGACAGGAACGAGATCCACGGACTGAGCGCGGTGAGGAGGAAGGCGAGCATGCCGCCGGTCATCCAGAGCACGGTCATCACGAGCGTGCCCGTCTCGGTCTTCGACGCCCCCGCTGCGAACGCCTTGGTCCAGCCCTCGATCAGCGAGGCGAGGCCGTCCGGGTACATGCGCGTGTGAACGACCCCGCGTCCGCCGCCGCACCACATCCGCACGCCGCGCTCGCGAAGCAGGCCGCACAGGGTCATGTGCTCCAGGATCTCGCCGCGCACCGCCTCGTGCCCGCCGACGCCCTCGTAGGCGTCGCGGTCGATGAGCAGGAACGGGCCGAAGAGGCCGCGCGGGTCGTCCGGGGATCCGAACGCGGAGAACGCGCCGAGCCCCATGAACGTCATCAGGTTGAAGATCGCGGAGAGCTCCTCGTAGGGGCGCTCGACGTCGTGGTACGGCCCGAGGGAGACGGCGCCGCGCTCTCCGGCCGCGTACGCGCTCTGGATGCGCTCGTGCGCGTTGGACCTGAGCGTCGTGTCGGCGTCGAGGAACAGCAGCGCGTCGCCCGTCGAGACGCGCGCGCCGTGCTGGCAGGCCCACGCCTTCCCCCGCCAGCCTTCGGGGAGAGGAGGTGCGGAGTGGACCGCGGCGCCACCCTCTCGCGCAACGTCCGCGGTGCGATCGGTCGACGCGTCGTCGACCACGATCACCTCGTGGAAGGGGAGGGTCTGCGCGTCGGTGGACGCGAGGAGCCGCCGGAGGTTTGCCTCCTCGTTGCGCGCAGGCACGACGAGCGACACGCGGGCAGGCGTTCCCTCGAACGGTGCCCCGGGGCAGCGCGGAACGCGCCACAGCAGCGCGAAACCAAGCGCCCACAGCCCGAGGACGACCCAGATCACGCAGCGCCCTGCCGATCCGCCTCGGCGATCGCCTTCGCGACGTTCTGGCCGCAGAGGAACACCATCGGCATCCCGCCGCCGGGGTTGACCGAGCCGCCGACGAAGTAGAGGCCGTCGTAGCGCGGGCACTTCTTGGGCGCCTTGAAGGCGAGGTTCTTGAAGCGGTCGCTGACCACGCCGTAGATCGAGCCTCGGTTCGAGTAGTAGTTCTTCTCGATGTCGAAGGGCGTCCAGACGTGTTCGAACACGATGTGCTTCCGAAGATCCGTGCAGCCCATCCGCTCCATCTTGTCGAGGCAGCGCTCCTTCAGCGCGTCGTAGTCCGCGTCCGTGAGCGGGTTCTTCGCGTCGATGTAGGGGATGTGCGGCAGGATCTTGACGCAGTCGCAGCCCTCGGGAGCGACGGACGGATCCGTGCGCGACGCCGCGACGACGTAGAGCGTCGGATCGCGCGGCAGCCGGCGGCGCTGGAAGACGTCGCGGAAGTGCTCTCTCTGGTTCCCGGAGAAGAAGAAGTTGTGGTGGGCGAGGTTCTCGAACTTCCGGTCGAGGCCGATGTCGATGACGAGGCCCGAGCACGCGGGCTCCATCCGCTTCTCGAGCTTCTTGACGAACGACTCGTCCTCGCGGAGCAGGCGGCGGTACGTCGGAATGACCTCCAGGTTCGACACGACCGTGTCCGCGAGGTGCTCGGCCCCGTCTGCCATCCGCACGCCGCGAACCGTGCCGCCGTCGTCGCTGCGGACGAGGCTCTCGATCTCCGCGTCGAGGACGATCTCGATCCCGAGCTCGCGCATCAGCCTCTCCAGGCCCTCGGCGAGCTTGTACAGCCCCCCCATCACGTACCAGAGGTCGTAGCGGAACTGGATCGTCGACATGCAGTTCATGAACGCCGGCGCGCGAAGCGCCGACGACCCGACGTACTTGATGAAGTAGTCGAAGATGTCGATGAAGTGCCGCGTCTTGAAGTGGCGCTTCACCCCCTGGTGCATGCTTCGGAACAGGTCGAACTTCGGGAACGCGGCGAGGCCGTAGAAGCGCCGGAAGTCGTCCGAGTTGTCGAGGCCCTGCTCGAAGTAGCCGTCGTTCACCAGGTCGTACAGACGCTCGGAGTAGTCGAGGAACCGCTCAACGTTCTCCGGCGGCTCGCCGACCTTCTTCGCCTCCTCGGCCATGAGGTCCGCCTCGGGGTAGAGGTCGACGACGCTCCCGTCCTCGAAGAAGTTGCGCCAGTGCGGCCGCACCGTCCGCAGCGGAACGTAGTCCTCGATCTTCCGGCCCGCTCGCTCGAACGTGCGCTCGAACAGGTGCGGCAGCGTGAGGATCGAAGGGCCGAGATCGAACTGGTAGCCCTCCGCGCTGAGCACGTTCAGCTTGCCGCCGACCTTCGAGTTCTTCTCGAAGACGGTGACCTCGTAGCCCTCCAGGGCGAGCGACAGGGCCGCGGACATGCCGCCGAGCCCCGCGCCGATCACCGCGACACGCTTTCCGTTTCGTTCCTGCATCGTCGATACCCGTCCTGCGCTCTCTCCAGCTCCGGTGAGGCTTCGATCGCTCGCTCGTACGCGTCTGCGGCGAGCCCGATCTCGCCAAGTCGCTCGTGGGCCTCCCCGATGAACATCAGGTTGTGGCCTCGCCCCCAGTCGGGGGCCGCGAACCCGCGTTCCGCTTGGGCCTCCAGCGCGAACAGCCGCTCGGCGTCGAGCAGCACGTCGAGCGCGTCCCGGACAGCGTCGGGATCGCCCGCGCGCTTGAGCCGTCCGACGCCTTCGAGGTACGCGACGCGCGGATTGGTGCTCCGCGCGTCCGCAGACGCCTTGCGGTGCTTCTTGAACGCGGAGCCGAGCGTAATCGCCGAGAACGGGTTGGCCTTGATCCGCCGTCCGATGAGCGTGGCGAGCATCGCGTGGCTCTCCGGATCCGACTCGCGGCGCGCGACCGTCTCCTCCAGCGCATCGGTCGCCGCGCTCGTGGCCGACGCCACGTCCCCGTCGTCGTCGCGCGGAACCAGCACGGCGTTGAAGAGCGCCGCGCCGCGCCAGTAGTCGCGCGCCGCCGCGTCGGCGTTGCTCGCGGGCTCGACGAGCGCGAGCTGCTGCGCCGCGACCCGGAGACCGTCGAGGTCGAAGTCGCGAATCGCCGCGCGCGCGCCATCGATGGCCTCGCGCAGCGGGACCTCGTCGACCGCAATCGGCGGCGGAGGCGGCGTCGACGCGCAGGACGCGCCGAGCCCGAGAACGGCGCAGGCCGCGGCGCCGAGGAAGACTGCGTTCATCGTCGAAGGTCCTTCTGGACGAGGCGCGACGTGATCCGCGCCGACTCGTAGATGACGGGAAGTCCGCTGCCGGGGTGCGTGCCGCCACCGACGAGATAGACGCCGTCCAGCTCCTTGAACCGGTTCTGCGGGCGCTTGTGCAGCATCTGGTCCAGCGAGTGCGCGAGGTTGAAGACCGCGCCCTTGTGAACGGCGTAGTCGTGCTCCCAGGTCGACGGCGGAAGCACGCGCTCGTACTCGATGTCGGAGTCGCTGAGCGACACGCCGACCTTCTCCAGCTGGCGCAGCGTCAGGTCCCGGAACTCAGGCGCGGCGTCGGCCCAGTCGACGTTCTCGTGCTGGTGCGTCACCGGGACGAGCACGTACAGCGCGGACTTCCCCTCGGGTGCCATCGACGGATCGGTGAGCACCGGGTTGCAGAGGTAGAAGGCCGGGTTCTTCGACAGCCGATGCCCGTGCTCGATGTCGTGGAGCGTCTGCTGGTAGTCCTCTCCGAGGAACACGTTGTGGTGCTCCAGCTCCGGGAACGTCCGGTCGACGCCGAGGTACATCATGAACGTCGAGCACGAGTACTTCTTGCGCGCGAGCGACTCGTCGGACCACCTGCGCCGCAGTCGGTTCGGAACGAGCGACTTCATCGCGTGCGAGAAGTCCGCGTTCACGACGAGCGCGTCGCAGGCGTACGAGCCCTGGTCCGTGATCACGCGCTTCGCACGCTTGCCCTCGAAGTCGATGCCCGTCACGGGCTCGGACAGCCGGATCTCGACGCCGAGTTCCTCGGCCGCGTTCGCCATGTCCTGCGAGACCGCGCCGCAGCCGCCGACCGGGTGGAAGATGCCGTAGGCGTACTCGAGGAACGAGAGGATCGTGAAGATGCTCGGGCAGACGAACGGCGACATGCCCAGGTACTTGCTCTGAAATGCGCACGCGAGGCGCATCCGCTCGTCGCCGAAGAAGCGACGCAGGTCCTTCTCGACGCTGCGGCCCGGGCGGAAGTGCGGCAGCAGCTTCACGAAACGCGGGTCGATCAGATCCAGCGCCGACGAGAACGGCTTCTGGAGCACCGGTGCGAAGGACTCGAACTTCTTCCGGTTGTCCTCCATGAACCGAGCGAAGCCGCCGGCGTCTCCGGGAGCGAGCGCGGCGACCTCCCGGTCCATCGTCGCGGGGTCGGGGGACGCGGTGAGCACGCAGTCCCCCTCGAAGTGCAGGCGGTAATGCGGGTCGAGACGGCGGAGCTCGACGCGCTCGTCGAGGCTCATGCCGCAGGCCTCGTAGATCTCGCGCAGGATCTCGGGGTAGAGGAAGAACGTGGGACCGAGGTCGAAGCGATAGCCGTTCTCCTCGATCGTCGACGTCCGCCCTCCGACGCGATCCGCGCGCTCCAGCACGGTGACGCGCGCGCCCGCACGACCGAGGAGCATCGCGGCCGCGAGCCCCCCGGGACCGGCGCCGATGATGACGATGTCCGATTCCATTCCGTTCGCTCCTCAGACGCGACGAATGCGCGCCACGAGGTGGTCGACCTCGGAGCGACTCAGCTTCTGCTTGCCGCCCGAGATCGCCTCCAGGGTGGCCTTCGCGAGGGTCAGCGGGATCATGCAGAAGTCGCGCACCGCCCCCTCGCCGAGTTTCTCGACGTAGCGATCGGCGGACGCGATGTTCCGCCACGCGTAGTCGATCATGTCCTGGCGCGTCCAGTCGTCCGGAAAGAAGTCCACGCCGCGCGCGCGATCCTCGTCGCGGTTCCGAACGATATTGACGCTCTGGAGGGCGCGACCGAACGCGATCGACTCGTCCTCGTCGCACTCGGACCCGTCGTACCACGACCACAGACGCGACAGCAGCAGCCCCACGCGCCCGGCGACGGTGAACGTGTACGCGTCGAGGTCGGCCTCGTCGCGAATCGTCCAGCCCGACGCGACCCAGTCCGCCATCTCGTCCGCCATGTCCGCGGTCGCGATCCGAATGGGCGGGCGCATCGGCTCGACGGCCGCCTCGGCGAAATCGGCGAGCTCGAGCGTGACGTCGTCCAGCGACGCCGCGAACGGTTCGTAGAGCGCGTCGAGGGCGGCGGCGTCCACCGAAGGACCGGGCGAACGGAGGAGGCTCGCCGTCCCTCGGAGCAGGTCGACCTTGTCTCCGACGGCGAGGCCAGCGTGGTCCTCGATCTCATCGATCGCGCGCATGCAGAGATACGCCGGACCGACGGTGTCGCGGAGGACGGGCGGAGCCTGCAGGATCGGGAGGAGAAAGGTCCTGCTGGTCTGCCGCAGCAGCTCGACGTGACGTTCGTTCATGGATCGCGCGTTCCCGGCGGCCCGACCCGGCAGCCCGGAACACCGAGGCCGCCGCGCTGGCGCGTCCAAACGACGCAATCCGACGCGGGTCGGCCGCGGCAGAGCCGTGGCCGATGCGCGGCATCATAGCCAGCCCGACGCCGATCGCAGCTGACACGCACGTAATGTCCCGACGAGGACGAGGGAAACTGCGTACGTTCGTCCGACGCCTCCTGCTGCCAGGATCGCGACAGCGCGGGGGATCGCGCGCCCTCGGGGGAACGCCCCGGGGAATTCGCGCATTCCGTGAGTCCCCGGCGCTCGCCGCGCAATGGGGCGGCGTGGACTCGATGGATCAGCTCCTCCAACACGGCGAAGCCCTGAAGCGAACGGCGCGGGCCGTGCTCGGATCCGACGCCGACGGCGTCGACGACGTCGTCCAGGAAGTGTGGCTGCGCGTCGCGAGTCGTCCGCGGCTCGCTCGGCTCGCCCCCAGCTTCCTGCACGGCATCGCGCGCAACGTGGCGCGGATGCGGAGGCGATCCCTCGCCTCCGAGCGCGACGCGCTGGCGGCGACCGCCCGCGACGCGCACGAGCCGGACGAATTGGACCCCGCCGTCGCCTCCGAGACCGCCGTCGCACTCGCGACCGCGGTCGATCGACTGCCCGACCACTACCGCGAAGTCGTCGTCCGGCGCTACTGGCGCGGCGATCGCGTCGCGGCGATTGCGGCCGACCTCGGCGTCCCGCCCAAGACCGTCAGCAACCGACTGGCGCGAGCGCTCGCTTCGCTGCGCGTCGAGCTCGACGCCGCATCCGGGCGAGGGACGGACCATCGGTCCGGCCTCGCCTGGCTCGCGGCTCCCACCCTGCGCGATCTCGCGCTGCCCGCACTCGTCATGAAGTCGCT
>JBCCSK010000049.1:0-22806 GCA_039200205.1 Planctomycetota bacterium | reverse complement strand
CCCGCCGGACGTTCCAAGCCGGGGGGCAGCGATGATGTCGCCGCCCCCCGCCGGACGTTCCAAACCGGGTTTGGGTCGCTCGCCCGAGACGACTTGGACGGGCTCCGCGTGAGATCCCCCCCGGGTCGCCAGGTAGGCTTGTCGCCGCATGAATCGCGTCGGGGATCTCGTCCGGCTCCTCCGGCCGCACGCCGCGCCGCACCTCGGCGCGCTGATCGCGATCGTCCTGCTCGGGCTGAGCAGCGCGTTCCTGCAGAAGGGCGCGTTCCTCCTGCTGGAGCCGACGTGGACGGTCCTCTTTCCCGGTGAGGCCTCACCTGGAGTCGCCGATGTGATCGGCATCGACGGGGGGGCGATCGTCGACGAGGACCCGGCGCTCGGCGGGATCAAGGGACAGCTCGAGGAGATCAAGGAGGCCGGCAAGCGAGCGATCATCGGCGACCCCGAGACGCTCGCGACGAACGATCACGCCCGCCGCGTCGCCCTTTGGCGCGTCGGTGCGGTCGTCGCGATCATGGCGCTCCTCGCCGGACTCGCGCAGTACGGCATGGGCTACCTCTCGGGGAAGGTCGGGCTGCTGATGGTCGTGTCGCTCCGCATGGTGCTGGCCAAGCACCTGATGGGGCTCTCGATGCGCTACCACACGGGGCGCCAATTCGGCGACCTCCTCTCGCGCATCAGCAACGACGTCGGCCGCACGACGCAGGTGGTTCAGCTCGTGCTCAAGGACCTCGTCCAAGAGCCGCTGATGCTCTTCGTGTCGCTCGGGCTGGCGCTCTTCATCGCGCCCGTGGCGACGCTCTTCGTGATCGTCGGACTGCCGATCTTCATCGTCCCGGTCGCGATCCTGATGCGCCGAGTGCGCAAGACGAGCCACCGAAGCGCGACCGAGCTCGGCTCGACCTTCCAGGTCCTGTCGCAGATGTTCCAGGGCGTCCGCACGGTCAAGGCCTACCGCGCGGAGGAGCGCGAGCTCCAGCGCTTCCGCGAGACGAACGACCAGTTCGTCGGCGCCACGATGAAGATGGTGAAGGCGTCGGTGCTCTCGCGTGCCTGGACGATCTTCTTCACGAACTTCGGGATTGCCGCCGTCGTCGTCTTCTTCGGCCTGCTCGTGATCGACGGGAACTTCGCGCTGACGAGCGGCGGGAGCATGCTGACGTTCTTCCTGATGATCAGCCAGGCGTCTTCGCACCTGAAGCGAACGACGCGCGTCGTCGCGCAGCTCGCCGAATCCCAGGGGCCCGCGCAGCGCCTACTCGACCTGCTCGAGGAGGAGCCGGACGTCGTCGAGAGCGAGCACCCGGTCACGCTCGAATCCATCGGCTCCGGCCTGCGCTTCGAGGACGTCAGCTTCGAGTACCCCGACGAGGACGACTCCGCGCAGGGACTCTCGAGCGAGCGCTTCTCGCTCTCCGGGATCGACCTCCAGGTCCGGCCCGGTGAGACGCTCGCGCTCGTCGGACCCAGCGGCTCGGGCAAGAGCACGCTCCTCGACCTCATCGCGCGCTTCGTCGATCCGACCGGCGGTCGCATCGCCGTCGACGGCCACGACCTGCGTGACGCGTCGTTCGACTCGTGGACGTCGCGCTACGCGCTCGTGACGCAGTCGCCATTCCTCTTCCACGCCTCGATCGCCGAGAACATCCGCTACGGCCGCCCGGACGCGGCGCAGGAAGACGTCGAGGCGGCCGCGCGCGCAGCGCACATCCACGACTTCATCCTGTCGCTGCCCGACGGCTACGAGACGGACGTTCGCGACGCGGGCACGCGCCTCTCCGGCGGCCAGCGCCAGCGCATCACGATCGCGCGTGCGCTCCTGCGCGACCCCGAGCTCCTCCTGCTCGACGAGGCGACCAGCGCGCTCGACACCGAGAGCGAGCGGGCCGTGCAGGCGGCCCTCGAGGAGATGATGGTCGGCCGTACGACCGTCGTCATCGCGCACCGGCTTTCCACGATCCGCAACGCCGATCGCATCTGCGTCCTCGAAGCGGGACGTATCGTCGAGCTCGGCGACCACGACGAGCTGCTCGACCGCGACGGCGTCTACGCGAGGCTGAGCGCGGCGCAGGCCGTCTGACGCCCGCGATTCCGCACGAGAGCGCCAACCCTCCACGGCCATGAGACCTTCCGCACACTCCGCACTCGCGCGCCTCGCCCTCGGAATCACGCTCCTGGTCGCGCTGCTCGCGGCCTGCTCGTCCGAGGGGGACGAGAGCTCCGTCGACGAGGAGCCCGCAGCGACCGAATCGGAGGCGCCGTCCGACGAAGCCAAAGGCGACGAAGCGCCGCCCGACGAACCCCCGCCGATCGAACGACTGCGCGGCGTCGTCTCGCCCGCCGAGTTCGAGCGCTTCGAGGAGAACAGGGGTCTCGTCGCGAACGAGGAGGGTGCCACGCCGGGCCTGACGCTCGTGATGCCCCTGAACTCGACGATGATTCACCTCGTCGACCTGGACGGGACCGTCGAGCACACCTGGGAGACCGAGTACTCCCCGGGCGGGTGGTGCTACCTGATGGACGACGGGACGCTCGTCCGCAGCGCGCGCAGCGACGACGATCCGCATTTCAAGGGCGGTGGGATCGGCGGTGTGATGCAGCGCATCGCGCCCGACGGAGAGGTGCTGTGGCAGCACGTGGTCGCGGATGAGATACGCCACCAGCACCACGACATCGAGGTGCTGCCCAACGGGAACATCCTGTACGTCGCCTGGGAGCGGAAGTCCGCCGACGAGGCCGTCTCGCGCGGCCGCGATCCGCGCGGCGTCGGCGCGGCGGGACTCTGGGCCGACGCGGTCTTCGAGATCCGCCCCACGCCTCCCGTCGGTGCCGAGGTCGTCTGGTCGTGGCACGCGTGGGACCACCTCGTTCAGGACCGCGATCCGAAGAAGCCGAACCACGGAGTCCTGTCGGACCACCCCGAGCGGTTCGACGTCAACGCGGCCTTCGAGCCACCGTCCGAGATCACGGAGGAGGAGCGGCGCGCGCTCGAGGAGCGCAAGCAGCAGATGGCGGCGCTCGGCTACGGCGGCGGGGACGACGAGGACGACGGCGATTCCGACGACGACGATCGCTCGGGCCCGCCGCGGAACTGGGACGCGACCGGCGACTGGATGCACACGAACTCGGTCGCGTACCACGAGGACCTCGACCTGATCGTCCTCAGCTCGCCGGAGCTCGGCGAGATCTTCGTGATCGACCATTCGACGACGACCGAGGAAGCCGCCGGGTCGGAGGGCGGCCGCTGGGGGCGCGGCGGCGATCTCCTCTGGCGCTGGGGGAACCCGCAGAACTACGGGCTCGGCGACGCCGACGACCAGCGCCTCTTCTACCAGCACGACCCGCGCTGGCTCCGCACGCCCGAAGGCCTCGAGCTGCTCGTCTTCAACAACGGCGGCCGCAGACCCGACGGCACGAGCTTCTCCGAGGTGCTCGAGCTGACCCTCCCGTTCCACATCGACGAGGGGTTCTTCCGCGACGAGGGCTGGGCGTTCGGACCCGAGGAGCCGACGTGGAGCTACTCCGATCCGGAGACGTTCTTCTCGGCGTTCATCTCCGGCTCGGCGCGCCTCGCGAGCGGCAACACGCTCGTCTGCAGCGGCGCCGTCGGTCGCCTCTTCGAGGTGACGCCCGACGGCGAGATCGTCTGGGACTACTACAGCACCCTCGGCGGGGAGGTCGACCCGCCCGAGCACGCCGGCAAGGCGCCGCAGTTCGCCCTGTACCGCGTCGACCGCTACGCCGAAGATCACCCCGGCATCGAGGCGCTACGCTGAGTCTTCAGCGACCCCAGTCCTCGTAGCTCTCGGTGTAAGAGAGCAGCTCGGCCACGTGCCGCCGGATCGCCGCCTCGAACTCCTCGGGCGTCCCGACGCTCAGGAACGGCGCCTTCCTCTCTCCGACCCACACGAGGCGCCGGGTCGCTGCGTCGACGGCGATGATCTGGCCGAGCGTTCGCTCCGAGACGCCGTCGCGCCCGCCGCCGTCGAGCAGACCGAGGCGGTAGTGCACGAGGACGTCGGCCGACTCCGGGTCGCTTCGCTCCAGGAGGTGGCGTTCGAGCTCGTCGTCGATCGCTGCGAGCATGGTTCGACGCACGAGGTCCGCGTCGAACCGGACGTCGCGGAAGTCGACGCACTTCGCCTCGTCGAACGCCCACGTCCGGTAGTGCGACGTGTCGATCGACGGCGAGAACACGATCGTCACGTCCGCCTTCGGCGCCGGGGACGTCGAGGAGCACCCCGTGAGCGCGAGCGTGATCGCAAGGAGAATCCGCATCACTCGACCTCCAGGTAGTCGCCGCCGCCCCGGAGGATGTGCTCGATCACCTCGCGCACCTCCTCGCGCCGGAGCGCCGTGACGCGGTGCTCCTCGCCGATCAGCACGACGACCGTCAGGTTCGTCTGATCCGCGAAGCGATCGATCGTGTGCGGGAGGACCTCATACGGAACGAGCGTGTCCGCGGTGCCGTGAATCACGAAGACCGGACACGCGATTCGAGCGAGGAGCGGATCGAGGCGCTCGACCTCGTCGCGGCAGGCCCACATCTCGCGGTTCGAGACCTTCAGGAACTCGGCGAGGAACGGCTGAACGACGCGCCAGCGCGCGACCTCGTTGTACCAGTGCGTCTCCTCGAGCTCAGGATCGAGGCCGCCTGCGACGATGACGAGTGCGCCGACGCGGTCCGGGAAGTCCGCCGCGAGGCGCGCGGCGATCGGGCCGCCGAGCGAGTGCCCGACCACGATCGGCCAGCGCCCGTTGCGCTCGACGAGCAGCGGTGCGATGGCAGCGGCCTGCTCCTCGAACGAGACGACGGTGCCGCTGCCGGCCGACGCGCCGTAGCCGAGACGGTCGACGGCGAGCACTTCGGCCCTCGGACCGAGCTCGCGCAGGTAGTCCGAATACATCGCGCCGAGCCCCGGCGAGCCGTGGATGA
Source organism: Planctomycetota bacterium (assembly GCA_039200205.1). Taxonomy (GTDB): domain Bacteria; phylum Planctomycetota; class UBA1135; order UBA1135; genus Saltatorellus. The sequence goes on along the minus strand of JBCCSK010000049.1, from coordinate 17,870 downwards.
AGATCACGCGCTGCCGCGTTCCGTCACCGGCGCGGAGGTACGAGAGCTCGTGCCCCTCGGAGGCGACCGTCTCGCGCAGGAGATTGCGATCGTCGCCGCTGTAGTCGAGCCCGAACCGGCAGGCGGGAGTGACGAGGCACGCGGCCAGGGCGACGAGCAGGGATCGCATTCCGCGAGAATACGGCGCGACGAAAGCTCTGCGCCTGACGATCCTCTCACGCCTCGCTGTCCCCGTGAGCGGATAAGCTCACGCCGCGGCCGACCGCCGCCCCCTGCCCTCGTGAGCTCGACCCGCCGATGGGAGCGGGCGCAGGCGCTCCTCGACGAGCTCCTCGACGCCAGTCAAGACGTGCGCGAGCGCAGGCTCGCGGAGTGTGCCGCATCGGACCCGGAGCTCGCCGCGCAGGTGCGTGAGCTTCTTCAGCTCGCCCCGGACAGCGAGCTCGAGGGCGAGGCCGTCGAAACCGGTCGCCGGTTCGGTCCGTACGAGGTCGTTCGCCCGCTCGGGCGCGGCGGGATGGGCGAGGTCTTCCTGGCTCGGAGGGCCGACGGCGAGTTCGAGCACGAGGTCGCTCTCAAGATCCTGCGCCTCGAAGCGCACAACGAGTCGCTCGTCCAGCGCTTCCTCCGCGAGCGCCAGACCCTCGCGCTCCTCGACCACGAGTACATCGCGCGCCTGCTCGACGGTGGAACGACGGGCGACGGCGAGCCGTTCTTCGTGATGGAGTACGTCGACGGCGAGCCGGCCGACGTCTTCGCGGCGCGCGTCGAGCCGCGCGAGCGGCTCCAGCTGTTCCTGCGCATCGGCCAGGCGGTCGCGCACGCGCACGAGCTCGGCGTCGTCCACCGCGACCTGAAGCCCGCGAACATCCTCGTGCGCACCGACGGGACGCCGCGGCTGCTCGACTTCGGCATCGCGCGACCGAGCGGCGACCGCGCGGGGCGCCTGACGCAGACGGGCCACCGGCTGTTCACGCCGGAGTTCGCGAGCCCGGAACAGGTGCGCGGCGAGGAGGCGAGTGAATCGAGCGACGTCTTCGCGCTCGGCGTCCTGCTCTACGAGTTCCTCTGCGGCATGAGTCCGTGGGGCGAGCACGACTCGCTGCACGACCTGGAGCACGCGATCCTCGAGATGGATCCTCCCGCGCCGAGCCGCCTGATCCAGGGCACGGTGCAGCGACGCATCTCGCGCGACGTCGACTCGGTCGTCCTCCAGTGCCTCTCGAAGCGTCCCGCGCGGCGCTATCCGTCCGTCGACGCCCTCTGCGCGGACGTCAGCCGCGTCCTCGACGGCAAGCCGGTCGTCGCGCGCCGGACCGGTCCGTTCGAGAGGGCGGTTCGCTGGGCGCGCCGACGTCCGATCGTTCCCGTCGCCACCGCGCTCGCGCTGATGACCGCCGGCGCGTCGTGGTTCGCGTACCGCTCCGCGCAGCGGGCCGAGTCGTCCCGCGAAGAGCTCAGGGGCTCGATCGAGTCCCGGATCGTCGGCTCGCGCGCGCTCTGGGCCGAGGGGGACCTGCCGGCGGCGATCACCGAGATCGACGCGGCGCTCGCCGCGCTCGACGAGATCCCGGACGCCCACGGCCTCAGGGCGGGGGTCCTCGCGCAGAAGGCGATCTACTCGTACGTCGAGAGGGACCTCGACGTCGCGCTGGCGCTCGCGGACGAGGCGCAGGACGCGCTCGATCGGATGCCGGAGCCCGACCACTTCTTCCAGTCGCAGATCCTGAACGTGCGAGCGCCGGTCCTCGAGATCCAGGGCCCGCCGGACCGTGCGAAGGAGGCCGCCCGACTGGCGCTCGACCACGCGTACGAGCACCTCACCCCCGGGCACGCCCTGCGCTTCGACGCGATGGCGACTTGGGCCTCGATCCTCTTCGCGGAGGGCGAGGACGACGCGGCGTTCGAGACGCTGGAGCGCGTCGTCGAGGAGATGCGGGCCGAGGACCCTCGCGGGGAGCCGCTCGGCCGCGCCCTCAACGACCTCGCCGTCGAGCTGGCGATGCGCGGCCGGCCGGCCGAGGCGATTCCGGTCTACCGGGAGTCGCTGGAGATCCTCTCCTGGCATCGCGGTGCGGGGCATCCCTCGTTCGCGAAGGTCCACCTCAACATCGGGATCGCGAACTGGCGGATCGGCGCGTTCGAGGCGGCGCGCGAGGAGCTCACGCGTGCGCTGGAGTCGAGCTCCGGGACGGACCGGATCGCGGCGAATGCGCTGCTCGTCCTCGCGCGGACGAACCTCACGCTCGGTCGACCCGAAGACGCGGAGACCGCGGCCCGTCGCGCCGTCAGCCTGTGGGACCAGCTCGACGACCCCGCGACGCTCGCCGAAGCGCGCTGCGCGCTCGGAGTCGCGCTCGGGCGCCAGGGGCGGACCGCGGAGGCGGCGCACCTGTTCGAGCGCACGCTCACGCCCGTCGACGACAGCCCGGTTGCGGACGACCTCGAGGCCGAGGCCAGGGGCTTCTACGGCGCCCATCTGCAGGATGTCGAGGGGGACCTGGACGGCGCCCGTGCGCAGCTCGAATGCGCACTCCAGCTGATGTCCGTCGGCGCTCGCGGTCGCCAGGAACTCGAGGCGCGCCTCGAGTTCCTCCGCTGATCAGTCGCGCTCCAAGAGGCAGACCGCCTGGACGGCGACGCCCGCCTCCGTGGCGAGCGCGCCGAGTCCTTCGAGGGTCTTCCCCTTCACGTTCACGGCGTCGACGTCGACGCCGCAGAGCGCGGCGATCCGGGCCCGCATCGCCGCGCGGTGCGGACGGATCCGGGGGCCCTCGGTCGCGACGACGAGGTCGACGTTAACGACCCTCCAGCCCTTCTCGGCGGCCAGGCGAACGGCCTCGGTCAGCAGAAGGGCGCTGTCCGCGTCCTTCCAGCGCGGATCCTCGTTGGGGAAGAGCGTGCCGATGTCGTCGATCCCCGATCCGCCCGTGATCGCGTCGGTCAGCGCGTGCAGGACCGCGTCGCCGTCGGAGTGACCGGCGGGGCCCGCGGGGTGGGGGAGCTCGACGCCGCCGAGGATGCAAGGCCGTCCCTCCTCCAGGCGATGCGAGTCGAAGCCGAGTCCGACGCGAACCGTCATCCCGCCTGCTCCCGCGCCGCACCGAGGCGCTCGTCGAGCTCACGCGCCAGCGCCTCCGCCAGCGGGAGGTCGTCGGGGGTCGTGACCTTGAGGTTCGTCGCGCGTCCCTCGATCAGCTTCGACGGGCCGTGGTAGTGCTCGTGCAGCGCGGCGTCGTCGGTCGGGCGAAACCCGTCGCGCTGCGCCCGCGAGAGCACGTCGCGGAAGCGCGCGGTGCGCATGCCCTGCGGCGTCTGGGCGGTCCAGAACGAGTCGCGGTCGGCGGTTTCCTCGGACAGGAACCCGTTCGGGGCGTACTTGAGCGTGTCGCGGACCCGGGTCGCGAGGAGGGCGCACCCGTGCACGTATGCGGCGCGCGCGACGCGCTCGACGTCGTCGGGCTCCACGAAGCACCGCGCCGCGTCGTGGACGAGAACGACGTCGACCTCGTCGGACACGGCGGCGACGCCCGCCTGGACCGAGTCCGCGCGCTCGAGGCCGCCGGGCACGATGGCGCGGATCCGCTTCCGGTGGGGCTCCAGCGCGCGCTCCATCTCGGCGCGGTCCTCGTCGCGGGCGACGACCACGAGCTCCTGCACCGAGGCGGCACCGAGGAGCGCCGCCGCCGATCGTTCGAGCACCGTCCGTCCCGCGATCGTCAGCAGCGCCTTCGACCTCTCCCCGCCCATGCGCGTCGAGCGGCCCGCGGCCACCATCACGGCGGCCGCCGTGAGCGGGGGTCCTTCCGTCGGCGTGCGCAGCTCCATCCAGGTGCCCCGGCGCGCCGCGGCGAAGGCCGCTTCGGGCGAGGGGGGCGATACCGTAGGCTCCGCACGCGGTCGCCGCACGGCCGCGCCCGCATGTCCGCCGCCGATCTCCCCGAAGTGCCCGACGGCCTCGCCTGGCCCATCGTGCTCGGCATCGATCCGGGGACGCTCACGGTCGGCTACGGCGCCGTCGTCGACCACTCGGACGGCCCGCGCATGCTCGCGGCCGGCGCCCTCCGCGCCGGTCGCTCGACGGACGTGCCGACGCGCCTCGGCGCGCTGCGCCAGGAGATCGACCTGCTCCTTCGGAGGCTCAAGCCCTCGGTCGTCGTCGTCGAGCACGCCTTCACCGCCATCAATGTCCAGTCCGCCCTGCGCGTAGGAGAGGGGCGCGGTGTCGCACTCGCCTCGGCCGCGGTCCACGGCGCCGAGGTCGTCCAGTACCAGGCGTCCGAGGCCAAGAAGTGCCTCGTCGGGGACGGCTCTGCGAGCAAGGAGCGCGTCGCGCAGATGGTGGTGGCCGAGCTCTCGCTCGGCCGCGCGCCGGAGCCGATCGACGCGACGGACGCGCTCGCGCTCGCGCTGACGTACGTCCATCGCCGCCGGTTCACGCAGCGACTCGCGTGACCTCGAAGCGCGCGCCGCGGCGCCGGTCCTGAATTTCCCGACGGATTTCGGTGGAGAACGCCCTCTCCGATACCGCTAGATCGGTTTGAAGGAACGGCGGCCATCGCGAATCGGGAGGCGCGACGGTCGATCCGAAGCCTCACACGTACGCACCGTGCGAGCGAACAACCGAGAGCGGTGGATCCGTCGAGCGAGCCGATGACTCGCTGGGAGCAAGCGCGCCAACTGTTCCGCATGGGGCGGCGCGGTCCCGGAGACGGGGCCAGCCGCGCTCGCGCCGGACGGGCGGACGACGCCCAGGAGAGCTCGATCTCTGCGGCGGACAGGACGTGCGCGCGCCCCAGGGCACGCTCGATCTGCGTGGCGAGCGGAAAGGGCGGAACCGGCAAGTCCTCGGTCGCCGCGGCGCTCTCGGCGCTGTTCTCGCGCCGCGGTCCGACTCTCCTGCTCGACGCCGACCTCGGCTGCGCCAACGCGCACATCCTCCAGGACGTCCACCCCGAGGCGAGCTTCGCGGACGTCATCGCAGGCGACCTCGAGATCGCCGAGATCGTCACGCCCTGCCGGGACGGGCTCGACCTCCTCCCCGGGGGCTCCGGGTTCGCCCGCCTCGCGGGGCTCCGCACCTACGAGCTGGAGATGATCGGGCGCGGCCTCGCCCGCCTCGAGCCCGAGTACCGCCACCTCGTCGTCGACTCGTCCGCGGGGCTTTCGCGCCAGACGGTCGCGTTCGCGGCGGCCTGCGACATGACGGTCCTCGTCACGACGCCCGACGTCACCGCGATGACCGACGCCTACGCGTTCCTCAAGGTGTTCGTCCGGCAGTGCGCCGCGCAGGGCATCGATCGACCGATGCCGGTCCTCGTCGTGAACCGCGCGGCGGACGAGGAAGAGGCCCAGAACGTCGCCCGGCGCCTCCAGGACGTGGTCTCCAAGTTTCTCGGCGAGCGCCTCGAGTTCATCGCGTCGCTGCCCGAGGACCGGGCGGCGTTCCGCTGCATCCAGCGGCGCACGACCGTCGTCGACGGCGAGCCCGACTCCGAGCTGGCGCGCGCACTCCAGGTCCTCTCGAACTCGGTGCTGTCGCGCCTCGCGCGAACCGAGAACCGCGGCGCCGGCCGGCGGCTCGTCGACGCGGCGACCGCAGAGAAGCTGGCCCGCCGCAGCTGATTCCGCCGCGGAACCGCAACTGGCCTCGCCTGCGTTCGTCGAGATGGCGATGCCGACGTCGTCCCGGAGGCCCCGTCCCCCTTCCGCCGTCCCCGCGGTCCTGGTGGGCTGGTGGCTGACCACGCTGGCGCTCGAGGTCGCGGACGGACCTCGCCTCCCCGCCGCTGCCGCTTCGCCCCGGGTCGAAGGCGGGCTCATCCAGCCCCCCCTGCCGTACCCCAGGGCGCTTCGGGCCGCGCGGGGGGTCGGGAGGCGCCGATCGGTCGACGTGGCCCGCTTCCTGTGGCGCGCGGGGCGCGATGCTCCGATCGAGACGCTCCACGGGGTCGGGCCCGCGACGGCACGGTCGGTGCGCGAGGCGCTCGCCGGATCCATGACCGAGGACCTACAATCTTCGGTCGGGCGTGCCGTGCTGCCGCCCGCGCGACGATGAACGACTCCCAACTGTCCGCGGCGCTCGACCAGGTCATCCGCCGTGCGCTGTCGGAGGACCTCGGAATCGAGGTCGCTCCCGGGGTCACGGCGGCCGAGCTCGTCCAGCGCGACGTCACGACGCGGACGGCGGTCCCCGCCGGTGCGCGCGGGCGAGCGACGCTCGTGGCGAAGGAGAGCGGGGTGTTCGCCGGCGGCCAGGCCTTCGCGCGGGCGCTCGAGCTGCTCGACCCGACGTCGAGCGTGGAAGCCCTCATCGCCGACGGGCAGGTCGTGGTCTCCGGAGACATCGTCCTGCACGCCCACGGCGAGGCGCGCGCGCTGCTGATCGTCGAGCGGACCGCCCTCAACATCGTTCAGCGCATGTCCGGTGTCGCCTCGCGGACCCGCGAAGCGGTCGACCTCGTCGAGGGGACCGGGGTCCGCATCCTCGACACCCGCAAGACGACGCCCGGGATGCGCGCGCTCGACAAGTACGCGGTGCGCGTCGGCGGCGGCGAGAACCACCGCACGGGCCTGTTCGACGAGGCGATGCTCAAGGACAACCACGTCGACCTCGCCGGCCGTCCGATCGAGGCGGTGCTGGCCGACCTCCGCTCGGACCTCGGCCCGGACGTCCTGATCACGTGCGAGGCGCGCGACGCCGCCGAGGCCGAGGCCGCCGTGCGCGGTGACGCGGACGTCGTCCTTCTCGACAACATGTCGGCCGAGACGATCGCCGATCTCGCGCCGCGGCTCCGCGCCCTCGCGCAGGAGCACGGTCGACCTGTCCAGCTGGAGGCCTCGGGCGGGATCACCGCCGAGACGATCGTCCCGATGGCGCGGTCCGGCGTGGATCGGATCTCGATGGGGGCGCTGACGCACTCGGCGAAGGCGCTCGACCTCTCGCTCGAGCTGGAGTTCGACGGTCCCGAGCCCGGTGCGCGACGCGCCGCCAGCGCCGAGGTCGTGCGTCGCGACGACGAGCGCGGCACGCTCGACCTCGACCTCCCGGCGACCCACGCCCACGGGCGCATGGGGCGGCGGATCGCGCGCCAGTTCGCCGAGAACGAGAAGCTCCCGTCCGACGAGTGCGACACGCTCGAGTTCGTGGTAGGCGAGCTGCTCGACAACGCCGTGGACCACGGCGGCGGCGGGGCGGCGCGCCGGCTCGACGACCTCGCGAGCGACGTGCGCATGCACCTCGTCGTGCGCGTCGAGACCGACAGTGAGATCCGCTGGTCCGTCCGGGTCGAGGACCAGGGCGGCGGTGAGCCCGCGGTGGTCCGCGAGATGATCACTCCGGAGAGCGGGTTCCCCGACCTCGAGGACGAGCGCGGGCGCGGCTTCTTCCTGCTCGCCCAGATGGTCGACGCGATCGACGTCAGTCGCTCCCACGACGGACTCGGTCTCTCGCTCGAGGCCCGTCGCAGCCTCGATGGCCGCGCGACGGCCTGACGGGATCGACGGCGGCGTCGGCGCACTGCGCCGACTGGGGCGGGCCGCGGCGTCGGTGCCGCGCGCGCTCGCCTGGATCCCGCCCGTGACGCTGGCGGTCTTCATCTTCTCACTCTCGTCGCGCGAGGGCGGCAGCGGCCCGCGCAGCTGGTGGCACCTCGGCGGCCTGACGTGGAACCTCGCCCATCCGGTGCTGTACGGCGTCCTCGCGCTCTCGGCGATCCCGCTCGCGCCGCGAGCGACCGCCGCGGGGGAACGCCGGGCGATCGCACTCACGCCGACGGCAGCGCTCTGGCTGTTCGTCCTGGTCGTGCTGTACGGCTTCACGGACGAACTCCATCAGTCGACGGTCGACGGACGTGACGCGTCACTCCTCGACGTCGTCTCGGACGGGGTCGGGGCGGCCGCCGTCCTCTCGATCGCCGTCTACCTCGGCGGCAACAGCGCGAGCGACGGCGGGCTCGTTCGGAGGATCGTGGCCTGGGCGATCGCGGCGCTCGCCGCGGCGGGCGCCGCCACGCTGTGGGGGCGCTTCGTCGGGCCTGGGCCCTGGCCCTTTTGAGGCGGCGGCACGCGCGTAGACTCTCCGGCCCCTGACCATGAGCGACGACAGCTACACGAGCCCGCTCGGCACGCGCTACGCGAGCCGCGCGATGCGCGCCAACTTCTCCGATCGGACCAAGTTCACGACCTGGCGCCGGCTGTGGATCGCGCTCGCGGAGTCCGAGCAAGAGCTCGGCATCCCGATCACCGACGAGCAGCTCGCGGAGATGCGGGCGCACGTCGACGACCTCGACCTGGAGCGGGCCGCCGAGTACGAGCGCGAGCTCCGGCACGACGTGATGGCGCACGTCCACGCCTGGGGCGACGTCTGTCCGACCGCCCGCCCGATCGTCCACCTCGGCGCGACGTCGTGCTTCGTCGGCGACAACACCGACCTCATCGTGATGCGGGAGGGGCTTCGCATCCTCCGCGGCCAGATCGTGGGCACGCTCGGCGAGCTGGCGCGCTTCGCGAGGGAGTGGAAGGACCTTCCGACGCTCGGATTCACGCACTTCCAGCCCGCGCAGGCGACGACGGTCGGCAAGCGCGCGTGCCTCTGGATCCAGGACCTCGTCCACGACCTCGCCGACCTCGAACACGTCGAGTCCGAGATCCGCTTCCGCGGCGTGAAGGGGACGACGGGCACCCAGGCGAGCTTCCTCGCGCTCTTCGAGGGCGACCACGACAAGGTGCGGTCGCTCGACGAGAAGGTCACGGGCAAGATGGGATTCGAGCGGACGTTCGGCGTGACCGGGCAGACGTACCCGCGGAAGCTCGACTTCCGGGTCCTCCAGGTGCTCTCGTCCGTGGCGCAGTCCGCCCACAAGTTTGCGACCGACCTGCGGCTGCTCGCCCACCGTCGCGAGCTCGAGGAGCCCTTCGGCAAGAAGCAGATCGGCTCGTCCGCGATGCCCTGGAAGCGCAACCCGATGCGCTCCGAGCGCATGTGCGCGCTCGGCCGGTTCGTGATCGAGCTGTCCGGGAACGCCGCCCACACCGCGGCGAACCAGTGGCTGGAGCGGACGCTCGACGACTCCGCGAACCGCCGACTCTCCCTCCCCGAGGCCTTCCTGGCGACCGACGCCGTCCTCCAGCTCTACGCCGACGTGGCGGCCGCGCTCGTCGTCCACCCGGCGATCGTGGCGCGAAATCTGGACGCCGAGCTGCCGTTCCTCGCCTCCGAGACCCTCCTGATGGAGGCCGTGAAGGCCGGTGGGGACCGCCAGGACCTCCACGAGAAGATCCGCGTCCACAGCCACGAGGCTGCGGCGGAGCTCAAGGCGGGACGGGAGCCTGACCTCAGGGATCGCCTCGCCGCCGATCCGGCCTTCGCCGCGGTCGCGGGGCGCCTCGATGACCTCCTCGACGGCCGGCGCTACGTCGGACGGGCCCCGGAGCAGGTCGAGGAGTTCCTCCGCGCAGAAGTCGACCCGCTCGTCCAGAGGTACGCGCACGTCGCGCGGACCGATCCGGACGTGCGCGTCTGACGCCGGTGCGACCGCCGCGCGCGGTTCGCCGGCGCGCGCGATTTGACATGGCGTCGTCGGCGGTGCACGCTCCCGCCGCGCTCGCGCCTTTTCGACCGTGACGAAGCCCGGCATCCCGAACGAACTCGTCCTGTCGACCTCCTGCTACGGGCCGCGCCTGCGGTCCATCGAGGACCAGGCCTTCTCGGCGGTCGCAATGGGCTTCCGGAAGCTCGAGCTCGGCCTGTCCGCGACGCCCCCCGAGCTCCGCGGCTGGGACGATGCGCGGCGCGAGACGGGGATCGAGATGAGCTGCGTCGTGGTCGGCGCGCTGAAGCCGAAGACCCCGACGATGACGGGGAGCATGCTCGGCAGCCTCGACGCGAGCCAGCGCGAGATGGCGCTGAACACGTCGCGGCGCCACATCCAGCTCGCCGAGACTCTCGGTGCTCCGACGGTCATCCTCCGCGGCTGCGCGATCGAGAACGCGAAGATCGAGAAGCAGGCCGAGGCGCTGCTCGCCCGCCACGCGACCGTCGATCCCGACGATCTCGAGCTCCTCCAGGAGGAAACGCGCGAGTTCGTGCACGGCGCCCAGGCGAAGGGACAGCGCCAGATCGAGCACTTCTGCCGCTCGGTCCACACGCTCCTGCAGGAGTTCCCCGAGATGACCCTCGCGGTCGCGCCGGGCAACCTCCTGAACGACCTCTTCGGCTTCGAGGCGGTCCAGTGGGTGCTCGACGATCTCGCGAACCACCACGTGGGCTACTGGCACGACACCGCGCGGATCCATCGCCGCGGGAAGCTCGGCATCCCGAACCAGGGCGACTGGCTCGACACGTTCGCGAGTCGGACGGTGGGCGTGCACCTGCGGGACGCGACGGACCAGGAGTGGGGGCTCCCTCCGAGCCTCGGCGAGGTCGACTTCAAACTGGTCGCCGAGTACCTGCCGCGCGAATGCGCGCGAGTGATCGACGTCGACCCGACGCACGGGCGGCCCGAGGTCCTCGCCTCGGTGCAGTACCTGCTCGGCCTCGGCTACTGACCTCGGGCTCGGACCACGATTCGGGGCGACGGATCGAATGCCCCTGAAGTCGTTTCCACTTAGGGAATTAGGGAGATCCTGGGCGCGAGTTCTTCCGGAGGCCCGTGGAGACTCGGGGGACGATCGATCGATAATGGGCGTTGCGCTCGCCGACGCTGCGGGCGCCAGCACCATGCCCGACTCTCCGCGAGCCGCCCGTACGACCGCCGACCGTCCCGTTCGCCGCGAGGCTGCTCCCTCGCAGGCGACGGAGTCGGAGGTCGCGCCGCCGACGTTCGACGGCCAGTCGCCGGTCGACCACCTCGAGGGCGTCCTGCGCGCGACGATCGACGCGTCTGCGACGCGACCTGCGCGCTTCCTGATCCTGACGCACATGGGGCCCGACCCCGACGCGATCGGCGCGTGCGAGGGACTCAGGCTCCTGCTGGAGCGCGGCTTCGAAATGGACTGCGTGGTCGCGACGCACGGCCGCGTTCACCGCGCCGAGAACGTCGCGCTGCTGCGCACCCTCGACCTCGACCTCGCCGAGTACCAGTCGATCGACACGTCCGAGTTCTGCGGCGTCCTGCTCGTCGACACCCAGCCGGCGTTCAAGCACACCGTGGTCCCCGCCGACCCGCCGGTCGTCGCGGTGTTCGACCACCACCGCTCGCCCCAGTCGGCCGACTCCGACGCGGCGCCGGTTCCCCACGAGGACGTGCGCGTCGACCTCGGCGCGACCTCCTCGATCCTCTACGAGTACCTGCGCGACAAGGACGTCGAGCTCGACCCGTCCGCGGCCTCCGCTCTGTTCTGCGGGATCCGCTACGACACCGCGGACCTGTCGCGGAACGTCTCACCGCTCGACGAGGAGGCGTACATCGAGACGTTCAAGCGCGGGGACAGGCCCAAGATCGCCGCGATCGACAGTCCTCCGCTCGCGCGCAGCTACTACCGCCACGTCGCGCAGGCCCTGACGACGGCGCGACAGCACGGACCGCTCGTCATCGCGCTGCTCGGCCGCGTCGAGAACCCCGAGCACGTCGCGGAGATGGCGGACTTCTTCCTGCGGATGAAGGGCTGCTCGTGGGTCGTCGCCGGCGGCGCGTACGAGAACTCCTACGTGCTGTCGCTCCGCACCGACTACGCCTTCGGCAAGGCCTACCCGCTCATCGAGCGCGTGCTGGGCGACGAGGGCTCGTTCGGCGGCCACGGCCACATCGCCGGCGGACGGATCCCCCTCGAGGACGAGGGGATGAGCGCCATCAAGAGCATCGAGCGGCGACTGCGCAAGAACGCGCTCGCCGTCATCGCGTCCACCGACGACGAAGGTTCCGACGTCCCCGAGGGGCGGCGTCTCGACGAGTGAGCGATCCCGACCAGCAGCTTCCGAGCGTCCTCTTCGTCGGCGGGTCCGATCCGACCCACGGTGCGGGGCTGGATGCCGACCGAGACGCCGCGCACGCCTTCGAGTGCGACGGGCGCTACGTGACGAGTGCGGAGACCGACCAGGACCTGTTCGAGGTCCGGAGCGTCGACGAGCGACTCCTCTGGCACCGCGACGCGGCGGACCGGCTCGCCGAGCGCCCCGCGGCGGCGATCAAGCTCGGCCTCCTGTCCGGCGTCGCGTCGATCGTCGAGGCCGCCCGCCTCGTCGCGCGCTCGCGGAACGCACGCCCCGCGGTCCCGGCCGTCGTCGACCCGGTCATCTCCTCCTCCAGCGGCTACCGCTTCTGGAGCGACCGCGAGCTGACGGCTGCCCGCGACAGCCTCCTCGTCGCGGGACCCGTGCTGACTCCGAACCTCGACGAGCTCGCCGAGCTCGCGTGGGCCGACCGCGAGGCCCTCGACGCCTCGGACGACGAGCGCGTCCGCGCCGCCCAGGCGCTGATCGAGGGCGGGGCCTCGGCGGTGGTCGCCAAGGGCGGCCACGGGCCCGAGGGCGAGCCCGTCCGCGATCTCGTCCTCGAACCGGGAGCCGCCCCGGTGTGGATCGAGCGCGAGCGCGTGCCCGGCCCGGGCATCCGGGGGTCGGGCTGCCGCTTCGCCGCTGCCCTCGCCTGCGCGCTCGCCCGGGGGCAGTCGCTCGCCGACGCGACGGACGCTGCGGGCCGCTTCGTTGCGGCGAGGATCCGCGGCGACGAGTGAACCGGCGCGGGGGCTTGTCAGTCGCCTGGCCCGCGCTATCCTGTTCCGCGTTGCGGCTGTAGCTCAGTGGTAGAGCGCAACCTTGCCAAGGTTGAAGTCGTGGGTTCAAGTCCCATCAGCCGCTCCATCTTCACCTCTCAGGTGCTGCAGATCTCGCCGCGCAGATAGACGTGCGCGCCGCCCGCGAGCCTCACGCGATCGCCGTCGAGGGCGCAGACGAGGCGACCGCCGCGAGCTGAGATCTGGCGGGCGACCAGTTCGCTCGACCCGAGCCGCTCCGCCCAGTATGGGACGAGCTGGCAGTGCGCCGAGCCCGTGACGGGATCCTCGAACACGCCGAGCGTGGGGGCGAAGAACCGGCTCACGAAATGCACGTCGTCCGAGGTCGACGGCGCCGTCGCGATGACGGGCAGCCCCACCTCTTCGAGATCCGCGCGATGTGGAGCGAGCGCGCGGACCGCGCCCTCGGAGGGCAGGACGGCCAGGGCGTAGCGATGCTCCAGCGCGACCTCGACCGGTGCTCCGAGCGCGCGCTGCAGGCGTTCGGCGGGACACGGTCGCTGCGGCTCGGCGACGGGCAGGTCGATCTCGACCAGGTCGCCGGCGAAGCGGGCGATGAGCGTGCCGCTCTTCGTGTCGAACGCCACGCGATCCGCGTCGCCGGTCCGCCCGAGGTCGCGGAGCGCTGCGGCGGCGCCGAGCGTCGCGTGCCCGCACAGCTCGACCTCCGTCGTCGGGGTGAACCAGCGCAGGGCGAAGCGCGGACACCCGTCCGGCTCGAGGGGCGCGACGAATGCCGTCTCGGAGAGGTTGTTCTCCTCGGCGATGCGCTGCATCAGCGTCTCGTCGAGCGTCCCGTCGTGCGGGACGACCGCGGCGGGGTTCCCCGTGAACGGACCTTCGGAGAACGCGTCGATCTGGATCAGGGGGAGGGTCATCGCTCGCTCTGGAGAAGCAGAGCGCCGTCCGCGAGCACCTGCGCGGAGACGCCCGGCGGGACGTAGGTCGTGCCGGAGTACTCGTCGACGATCGCGGGTCCTTCCACGACGTTGCCGGGGGCGAGCAGGGAGCGCTCGAACGCGGCCACGCGCGCGCGGCCGTCCGGCAGCACGACCTCGCGCGTGCCGACGCTCCGCGCGGGGTGAGGGGTCGGCACTTGCGCGCGATCGCGCGCGAGGTCGTCCGACATGATCCGCGTCGCCCGCGCGCGCAGGTGCACGATCTGGACCTCGTGCCCTGCGAGCTGCCAGCCGAACCGCGCCTCGTGCGCCGCGTGGAACGCGGCCTCCGGAGCGGGGCCATCGGGGAGAGCGAGCTCGTACGACTGGCCTCGGTAGCGCATTGCGAGGCTCGTCTCGAAGACGACGTCCGAACCCTCGACGGCTTCGTCGCCGAGGGCCTCACGCGCCTCGCTGCAGAGGGCCTCGAAGAGCCGCTGCCTCTCGGCATCGGCGATCTCTGAAGCCGGGCGCAGCAGGGTGTGCGAGCGGTCCGCCGCGCGCTCGGCGCGCGTCATGCCGAACGCCGACAGCGCACCGGGTCCGGACGGGACGAGGGCCGAGGGCATGCCGAGCGCCATCGCGAGCTCGGCGGCGGCGAGGCCGCCTCCACCGCCGAAGGCGACGAGCGGCGTGGCGCCCGGGTCCCGGCCGCGCTGCATCGTCATGACGCCGAGGGCCCGCCGCATCGAGGCGTTGGCCGCGTCGACGACGGCCGTCGCCGCCCGCGCGGCGTCGACGCCCAGGCCCGCGCCGAGACGCTCGTAGGCGCGCACGGCGGCGTCGACGTCGAGCTGGAGGCTCCCGCCGAGGAATCCTCCCTCGCTGGCGCGCGGTGCGATCCGGCCGAGGACGACGTACGCGTCGGTCACGGTCGGCACGTCGCCGCCGCGCCCGAACGACACCGGGCCCGGGTCGGCACCAGCGCTCTCCGGCCCGACCCGCAGCGCGCCGCCCGCGTCGACCCGCGCGATGCTGCCGCCGCCGCATCCGACCGTGTGGAGGTCGAGCGTCGGCACGGCGATCGAGTGTCCGGCGACGCGCACTTCCTCGGCGAGGCTCGCCAGCCCCGCACCCGGCGCATGGAAGGCGACGTCGGTGCTCGTGCCGCCCATGTCGAGCGTCGCGATGGCTCCGAGTCCCGCCCGGGCGGCCGAGTGTGCGGCGCCGACCACGCCGCCCGCCGGACCCGAGAGCAGGACGCGCACCGGCTCGCTCGCCGCGCGCTCTGCGGTGAGGCGCCCGCCCGAGCTCTGGAGGATCTCCAGGCGCGAGGTCGCGAGACGTCCGGAGAGCCGCTCGAGGTAGCTCCGGACCACCGGCACGAGCGCGGCGTTCGCGACCGCGGTCGAGAACCGCTCGGCCTCGCGGTACTCGGCCACCAGGTCCGCGGACGCCGTGACGTCGAGGCCTCGCTCGGCGAGGGCGGCCGCGACGCGGCGCTCCGGGGCGGGGTCGCCGTAGCTGTGGAGGAGGCACACGGCGACGCTCGTCGCGCCCGACGCGACGACCGCGTCGCAGACGCGGTCGATGTCCTCGTCGCTCGGCCGCGTCGTCTCGACGACCCCCGACGCTCCGCTCGGGTCCGGCTCCGAGCGCTGCTCGATCTCGAAGCGACGCTTGCGCGGGACGAGGGGAACGGGTCGGACCGGCTCGAGCGCGTAGAGGTCCGGACGCGCCTGGCGGTCGATCTCGACGAGGTCCACGAATCCCGCATTCGTCACGAGCGCCGCTTCGCCGAGCGAGCCCGTCAGCAGCGCGTTGAGGGCGACGGTCGTCCCGTGAACCACGGTCGCGTCACGTCCCGCTGGTGCTCCGAGCGCCTCGAGTCCGCGGGCGATCGCGAGGCCCGGATCGTCGGGCGTCGAGGCGACCTTCTCGATCCGCGGCGTCCCCTCCTCGGCGCTCTTCCCGAGAACGAGATCGGTGAACGTCCCGCCCGTGTCGACCCCGATGCAGGGCGCGGCGCCGCTCGGCACCCTCTCGTCGAACCCCGCCACCATGGAACGGCGGGCGAGTGTACGTCCTCGGGCGGGCGCGGATACCCTGGGCGCCCCGGGTGCTCCCCAGCCCCGACGTCGATGACCCAGGGATTCCTCGTCCTCCTCGCCTCCTACCTGCTCGGAGCCGTTCCGTTCGGCCTCCTGATGGCGAAGGTGCTGAAGGGGGTCGACCTGCGGAACGTCGGCAGCGGCAACATCGGCGCCACCAACGCCATGCGCGTGCTGGGCAAGCCGCTCGGCATCGTCGCGTTCCTGCTCGACCTCGCGAAGGGCTTCGTGCCGACGATGTTCCTCGCCGACCTCGCGCCCGCGCTCGACGAGATCGCGCCGTCCCTCGCCGCGTCCCTGTGCGGCATCGCCGCCGTGCTCGGCCACTGCTTCCCCGTCTACCTCGGCTTCAAGGGCGGCAAGGGCGTCGCGACCGGACTCGGCGCCGTCTTCGGCGTCGACTGGCGCGTCTGCGTCGTCGCCGGGCTCGTCTGGGTCGTGACCCTCTACTCCTCGAGGTTCGTGAGCCTCGCTTCGATCGCGATGGGCGTCGCGTTCCCGGTCGCCGCGGCGGTGTTCCAGCCGAAGGCGATCCCCTTCGTCGTCGCCTGTGCACTCCTCATGACGCTCATCATCGCCAGGCACCGGCCGAACCTGCGGCGCCTCCGCGCCGGGACCGAGCCGCGCATCGGTAAGAAGGACCCCCCGACCCGCCTCGATGGGGCGGAGGAGTCGCTGCCTTGAGTTCGACGTCGCGCGAAGGCATCCGGAAGGCACTCGTCATCGGCGACGGGTCCTGGGGAACGACCCTGGCCATCCGCCTTGCGCGGAACGGCATCGAGACCGTGCTGTGGGGCGCGTTCCCCGATCACATCGACGTGATGGCGCGCGACCGGACCAACGAGACGTACCTGCCGGGCGTCCCGCTGCCCGATCTCGTGCATCCGATGGCCGACCCCTTCGCGGCCGCCGACGGCGCCAACCTCGTCGTCTCGGTCGTTCCGACCCAGTTCGTCGGCCAGGTCGCGCTGCGGTTCGAGGACGCGCTCAAGGGCAACATCCCGATCGTCACGGCGTCGAAGGGGCTGGAGGTCGAGACGTTCCGGACCCCGAGCCAGATCCTGCGCCACGTCCTCGGTGACCGTTCGATCTGCGTCCTCACCGGACCGAGTCACGCGGAGGAGGTCGCGCGCGACATGCCGACCTCGGTCGTCGCGGGCTGCGAGGAAGAGAGCTACGCGCAGACCGTCCAGGCGGCGTTCAGCAGCGACTCGTTCCGCGTCTACACGTCGAGCGACGGCTACGGCGCCGAGCTCGCCGGCGCGCTCAAGAACGTGATCGCGATCGCCGCGGGGATCTGCGACGGACTCGAGCTCGGGGACAACGCGAAGGGTGCCGTCCTGACGCGCGGAATCGTCGAGAACGCCCGGTTCGGCAAGGCGCGCGGCGCCGACGTGCGGACCTTCTTCGGACTGGCGGGGATCGGCGACCTCATCGCAACCTGCACGTCGCAGCACTCGCGCAACCGCGACGTCGGCGAGAAGATCGGACGCGGCGCCGCGCTGGAGTCGGTCCTCGGCGGCATGAAGATGGTCGCGGAGGGCGTCTGGACCGCCAAGGCGCTCTTCGGCCCCGAGGCGATCGAGGACAGCGTCTCGATGCCGATCGCCGAGCAGGTCCACGCCGTGCTGTTCGAGGGCAAGGATCCGCGCGTTGCCGTCACCGACCTCATGAACCGCGAGCCGACGACCGAGATGGCCGGGCTCTTCGAGGGGATCGAAACGGGCGGATGACCCCCGAGGCCGGTTTCCTCACCGCGCTCCTGACGACCGTCGCGCTGCTCGTCGGGGCCGCCGTCATGGGTCGAAGCAGGCGGATCCGCGCGCACGTCGCCTTCGTCGTGTGTGCGGTCGCATCGCTCGCCGTGGCGATCGCGTGCGCTCTCCGCCTCGGCCAGCTGTACGACCTGGAAGCCGCCGGTGTGATCACGCCGATCCACCTGACGATCGCGCGCATCACCACGCTGATCTATCTCTGGCCGCTGGTGACGGGACCGCTCGCAGCGCGTGGGCGGGTGCCGAAGCGCGTGCATCACGCCGGGGCGTATCTGGCGCTCGGGATGACCCTGCTCGCGACGGCGACGGGGGTCCTGATGCTGCTCGGGGCCGAACGCCTGCCCGGCTAGAGCGAGCGACCTGAACCCGGT